>NZ_JBNHFL010000009.1:0-163712 GCF_059090205.1 Arthrobacter sp. CMU6 | reverse complement strand
CGGCGGCCTTGGTCTGCTGGGTGCCGGCCTGGCTGGCCAGGTCCGACTTCGCCTGGTGGAGCAGGTCACGGGCGCTGTTCTTCGCCTCGTAGGCGACGTTCTTCGCCTCGGTCTTGGCGGTCGCCGCGACATTCTGTGCGGCACCTTTGGCCTCGCCGGCAACGTTCGCGGCCTCATCCTTCGCCACGTCCTTCTTCGAGGCCGGCGTTCCTCCGGGCGCTTCCGTGGTGGCTCCAACGGTGCCGTACGGCTCAGTCGGGTACGGATCCGGTACCTGCCGGAATTGGTTCTCTGTCATCGTTGCTCTCTTTCATGGAAGGTCAGACGGCGCTCAGGAACCAGCGGTCCGACAAAACAGTAAGCATGGTTACTAACCCGATAGTAAGCACACTTGCTATTCGCCGCGCAAGACGACGACGCCACCAATCGCGCCGGACGGGAAATTAATAAGCATGCTTGCCAATGAAACGGTAAGCATGCTTATGGTGGTGTGGTGCAATGTCCGGCAGGGAGGCATTGAGATCCAGAACCCAAGATCCAAGGAGACATCATGCTCACCAAGGAACACATCGACGATCTGCTTCAGCGCAACGGAAACGTTCTTTCCTCCGACGGGGACAAGATCGGCTCGGTCGGTCAGGTGTACGCCGATGACGCTGACGGCCAGCCCACATGGGTCACAGTCAAGACAGGCCTGTTCGGTAGCTCGCAGTCTTTCGTTCCGCTCCAGGGCGCCCGCTTGGAAGGGGACGACATTGTGGTCCCTTACAGCAAGGACCAGGTCAAGGACGCGCCGCGCGTGGACACTGACGGCCACCTGGATCCTTCCGAGGAAGACCGTCTCTATGACCACTACGGCATCGGCGGCGGAACCCAGGCCTACACCGACACGGCCACGACCGGCCGGGACACGGACTATGCCTTGACCGGGACCGCCAGCGGGTTCGCTGCCGCGGACGACCGTGTAACGGACGATGCCCGCGGAACCGTCGGACGCGACACCTCAGGCCCGACCACGGACGACGCCATGACCCGCTCGGAGGAGCGCCTGAACGTCGGCACCGAAAGGCAGGCCACCGGCAGGGCCAGGCTGCGTAAGTACGTCGTCACCGAGAACGTGACCAGGACCGTTCCTGTGCGGCGCGAAGAAGTCCGGATCGAACGTGAGCCCATCACCGACGCCAATGTCGGTGCCGCCCTGTCCGGACCGGATATCAGCGAGGAGGAGCACGAGGTCACCCTCCACGAAGAGCGCCCCGTCGTCGAGAAGGAAACCATTCCGGTGGAACGCGTCCGCCTCGATAAGGACACCGTGACCGACCAGGTCACCGTGGACGAGGAAGTCCGCAAGGAGCGCATCGAAACCGACGGGATCGACGAGACCCGCCGGTAATCACACCCGTTTCCGAGCGGTAAGTCAGGGCTGGGGCAATGCCCTGGCCCTGACTCGCTTTCGCGCTCCCTGCTCTACGCCCCTGACCACGAACGGCCTCACTAGTGACACGCGATATTGAACCGTACCTGCAGGGCACCTACCGCTTGCTCATGAGGGCAGCCCGCCTGATCCAGCGCCGTCAGGACGAAGCGCTGGCGCCGCTGAGGTTGACCCGTGCCGCTGTCATCGCCCTCGAAGAACTCGCTCCCCGTCCGCTGAACCAGGAGCAGCTCGCAGCAAAGGTACACGTCCAAAGCCAAACCCTGGGCAGGGTGCTCGCCCGGTTGGAAACAGGCGGGTTCATCACCAGGACCCGAAACCCGGGAGACCGACGCCAACTCCACGTGCAGCTCACACCCGCCGGCAAGACGGCACTGGAAGCCGCCCGTCAGGCGGAAATTGAGGCCTTCCCGCCATCAATGGACGCCGAAGACTGGCACATCCTCCAGGAGCAGCTGGACAGGTTCGTCACCGCGCTGCAGATCCCACCACGGCCAACCCCCTCTCCGGCCGTCCTGCACGACCTTGGACCGGCATCAGGCCGAGGGCACCACCGAGCAGTTCCAGCGCGCGGAGACAGCCCAATGTTGACCCGCCGCCCCCGCTCCGGACCTCCAGAGGACGACCAATCAGTCATCCACATTCGGTAGCGGTTGGCAACGGGAAACAAAAAGAGCACAAGCAGCGCCGGCAGGCAACTGCAGTAAGTGCATCAGCCAGGCTCAACCCACGCACGGTTTCTTGGAGTCAGTGGCCGACCGCGGTTGTGCCGAACATCAGCGTTCTCCTGCTGACATCGTAGAAAACCGTACCCGCCGTGGCGAGCAGATCCTGGAGGTTGTCAGCATCGTCTGCATCAAGAGTCAGCACCTCCTCCCAGGCTCCTTCGTCCAGGACAAGCTGCAAGGTCCACGTGCCGGGAGCACCGGCTTCTCCTGCCACCCAGCTGAACTGGTAGTGGCTGAGCTGGCGGACCTTGATGCTGTCGTCAGTTATCGGCTGCTTGGGAGTGGGGCTCATGACCTGTCCTTGCCGGCTGCGTTTAGCACAGCCTGATCGGGGATGCATACCGATCAGCACCAAACCCAGCCATGCGCCAATCGGACCATCAATCTAACGGCGCTTCTCAATCGTGGCAATGCCCAAGGCCGTCTGCACCGAAGATGAAAGACCTGAACGGCGCGCCGCCAATCTTGTGTGAGGACAAGCGGACCCAAAGGCCGCTGACCCAGCGGGACATCGTCAGCCGCAGCCTGGCCGCGGGAGTCCCGCATCGCGGGGGAGTGGCCCGGCGCAGCACGTCCGAGCTGTGAGGGGACGATGGCAGAGAAGAACCCCGCGGCACGAGTCAGTTGCGCGGGGTTCTTCTCGGTGGTCCGAACACTTCCGCGTATTGGGGGCACCGCGCAAGTGCTGAACCAAACGTATAGTCAGTAGCCTTACCTTCGCAAATCGGGGCCGTACACACCCGGAACGGGATGGGCTGTGGCCACGAGGGCGACCGCAGGAATCGAGAAGATGCACGGTGATTGCTGTTGCGTCAGCGGCTGGGTGAGCAGCGGAGGACGTCACGCCAGTTTGGCTTGGCGAAGGTACTGGTACACCGTTTCCCTGCTGATGCCGTAATCGCTGGCGAGGACAGATTTCGCGACGCCGCACGCTGAACGAGCTCGGCCGCCCGTTCTGGCGTGAGGGTCTTTGCCGCCCGTGGTAGGCGCCGCGCTGCTTGGCCAGAGCAATGCCTTCCCGCTGCCGTTCCCTTATCAGGGAGCGTTCGAACTCAGCGAAGGCTCCCATGACAGAGAACATGAGGTTGGCCATGGGGGAGTCCTCCCCTGTGAAGAGCAGTTGTTCCTTGACGAACTCCACGCGCACGCCCTTACGGGTGAGAGTCTGGACCACTTCACGCAGGTCATCGAGGTTGCCCTTGAGCTGGCGTTTCACGTTCTGGTCCACCGTGCTGACATGAACGTCGGGTGAACGATGCCGCCGGCGCGTATGCCGACGGCGATGCTAAGTTGCACTGTTCAGGCGTCGATCTCCTGTTGGACTCTGCGGGCGAACCCGCGCAGCTTCCGCTGGTCCTGGGTGCTGAAATCACGCGGCTTCTGGTCGATCACGTCGAGGGCTCCGATGTTCCAGCCAAGGCGTCCGTGCAAGGGGAATCCAGCGTAGAAGCGGATGTGGGGCTCTCCCAGAACAAAGGGATTGGCGGAGAACCTGCCATCCGCTCGTGCGTCCGGAACAACCAAAAGGGCATTGGTTCTGACCGTCTCATTGCAGAAGGCCACATCCCTGGGCACGTCGTGCGCCGCGGCTCCCACGATCGACTTGGTGAACTGCCTGTTATCGGCGATCAGGGAAACCGCTGCGATGCTGACACTAAAGAACTCGCGAACGTCACGGACTATCCGGTCAAATCGTTGCTCAGGGCTGCTGTCCAGCAGCCCGGTCTCCAGCAGCGCTGACAGGCGTTCGGCCTCGGCGCGCTCTGGGGGAAGAAAGAAGCGCCCTGCGGCCCCCAGGTCCGCTGCAGGATGACCAGGAAGTCCTGGCGTGACCGGCGTAGCCGAATCCCATGAAGAGGGAACGAGCGCTGGCCCACCGGCAGCTTCTGACACATCGTTGACGGCGCATGCAAGGAGGTCCTGATCCATGGCCGGCAGGCTCAGCGCGCCGTTCAGGTACGCATCGATCTCCACCTCGGAACAGTTTCCGCCCTGCCCAAAGTACGCCGGCCAGAGGTCCGCGGCCCGTAGATCGAGGCGGGTCAGGGCGGCGAGAATTTGATTCCGCTGTGTCCAGTCTTCCACGGGGGTAACTCCGATCGGAGGCTAAGCTCCGGCATAGACTTCAAAACCAATTTCATCAGCTTACTTACTACTTCTACGTTACCGCGTCTTGACAGGAAGGGCGAGTGCCTCAGCCTGCGACGGCGGGGACGCTGCCGGCGCGGGCGTGCCGGTCCTCAGTGTTGATCATGGATGGTTCCCCACGCTCCATGCCCGGGCGCTGGATGGGAGGAATGCAGGCACTGGGGCCCCCGGCAACTTGTTGTCTAGCCGGGGTGGTGCTTCTAGATTTGGGGGATGATGGAGCACGGCCAGCACGGAGACTTCGACCGGCTGCACGATATGATCGCCGGGTCCGAGGACCTGAAAGGAGTCTTGGACGGCGTGGCAGGGTTCGCCGCACGCGCGCTGAGCAGGTCCACGGGGGAGCGAATCGAGTGCTCGGTGACCCTTCGCCGACGCAGGCGCAGTGCCACCATTGCCGGCAGCAGCGACGATGCCGTGCTGTTGGACAGGATTGAACAGACATTGGGGGAAGGACCTTGCGTGGAGGCGCTCAAAGTGGGGCACCCCGTCGTCTTGAGCGACGCCTCCTCCGACCCCTGCTGGCCCCGCTACAGCGAGAGTCTTCTCCAGGCGGGGTGCCGCAGCGCGTTGGGGGTCCCGCTCACGCTGGGCGATCAGGCCGCCGCAGTCCTGAACTTCTTTGCTCCTGTCACTGGAGCGTTCACCCGCGATGCCATCGCTGACGCGGAAGCGTTTGCTGACATGGCCAGCCGCATCCTGCGTTTGGCTATCCGGATCGCGGGCGCGGACCAACTCGCCGAAGACCTCAGAACGGCAATGCAAAGCAGAACCGTCATTGTTGTGGCCTGCGGAATGATCATGGCTCAGAACCGGTGCAGCCAGGCCGAAGCTTTCGACATCCTCAAGAGGGCCTCCAGCGTGCGTAACCAGAAACTTCACGCCGTCGCAGAAGAAATCGTCACCAAATTCTCCGGAAACAGCACAACGGCAGCCCACTTCGAGAGTTAGACGGCATTCGGGACGACTTCATAGTCCTGCTACCCAGGCCTGCCTCGCCGGAGGCTGCATCACATCCCCCCGGAAAGAGCTGCATCCATGAATAACGTCAGGCTCCCCGCGCGCAACTTGTCGATTGACGTCCCTGGAGCAATAACCTGATCGCGCGGCAAGCATGACTCTGGGAGCAGGGACATGTTTCCCGCGTGGCTATCCATTTGTCGACACCTTAGACGCTAGTGCGACCAACTGGGCTTGGGCGCCGACCTTGGTGGTTCAGCAGCCCCCAGCCAAGCTGGTGCGGATGGTTCGCCTACGCGCCCCTGGCTGATAAGACCTTCATATCCGACCAGCCCGTTCTGATGGACACCGGCGCTCGGGCTGGATACTTGCTTATTGCTGCTGGCCTGCTGACACCGGCGTTCTGGTTGGGTTACCGCCTGGGTGTCCTTCGCCAGGGCTGGTCCGAGAACAACCGCTGAACTGTCGCTTCGTGGCTGTGAACTTCCGGCAGCCGACCGTTCTTTGGACCTTTCGGTTAACTCCGGATTCGTGAGCTCGATGTCGCCGGTCGGCGGGGGTCCGGATTCGGGCGAGGACAGTAGATGGTCCACTCGATCAAAAGTCGGTTTTGATCATAGCGGTACACCGGTTTGCTTCTGGAATTCCTTAACGGCCTTGCCGTGTAATTCGGGTGGCATTGGTGTCAGTATTATCTGACGCAATCGGCGGTGCGGGCCGGGGTGCTTGCTATCGGCAGCCAGTGAGTCCTTGTGTATTTGGTGAATTTGAAAGTGTTAGTGAGCGGCCTCATATTTTTCAACGATGTCGGCCTGGATCCGCCCGCGCGTATTGACCTGCAGGCCGTTATCAACGGCCCACAGGCGGATGGCCTTGGCGTCTATACCGACCCCGGCCGTGCGGGGCTGGCGGCCCCGTCCCCGTCCTCCTGACGTCTTCCGGGCGGCGTTGATATACCGTCCCAGGACCTGGCGAAGCTCGTCTGCATGGGCGGTGGTGAGGTCTATCTCATATTCGGCACCGTCGAGCGCGAACTGCACGGTCTCGTCCGCTTTAGATCCGTCCAGATCATCTTCCAAAGTAACGACTGTTTTGCGTGCCATAAGTCCAGATTATCACCCTGCTGACCAAGTGGATAAACCGCGCGGAACCCATTCGCGGCTAATTTGGTGATCCCCGGAACTGAATTACCTGCTGCGTGGGCAGTGATACGCAGAATGTGACTGCTGCGCCTTTTGACTGTCTTTCCCGAACTATTCCGGTATAGCGGAATGCCGTACCGCCCAGGCATGCGGAGAAATATGATGTCCGGTTTGCCAGCGGTTTGTGGTCATTGCCGCAGACATGGCCGGTGCGCTGCTCCGCGGCTGGACCCGCCCGTCCTGCGTGGCCCAGGAGGTGGCCGTCCTGTGCCTGCTGGACCAGGTGGAAGTCATCCAGGACCAGTACGGGCTTGACCTTGCCGAGGGCTGGCGCGGCCGGCTCGAAGAACAGCTGCTCGAAGACACCGACAGTGACATGCTCTACCAGAACGCGATGGACGGCTTCGAAGACCACATTGAATTGAACCTGCATCTCGGGCTCGCCCCGATGGAGTTCGCGGACTGGTTCGAGCCCTTCAATGACTCCCACGTTCCGGCCTTCGTGCACTGACCGCGAGGGTCCGGCTCCCCTGCTTTTCCGGCACTTTTGGAACGCCGATAATCGACTTTTCGTTATGTTGGAAGGCGCGGTGCCTTGTGGCAGTCCGGTGCTCGATAGGGCTTGCTTCGGGTCATGCCCCTTCTGTTGTCTCTGCCCATGAGATGTTCGAGGAGGTCGCAACGCTATGATGCTCATTGGTCCCCAGCCTTTGGCTTGCTCCGCCACATCCTGCTCGGCCTATTTCGTGCGTTGGGTTCCAGCTGAGTCCGGGAATGTGGTGCAACATGGCGGAATGACGGCCTGCGATGGAGGGGGACTCTCACGCTGTGAAGGGCGGCGGGACTTCGCTGGGCTGAGTAGCAAAAATGGCCACAAAAGAGGGTGTGCACATTGTGCACACCGGGGCTTCGGATTCGGTTGTACCGGCCTCGGACCGGGCCGGATTGGCTATGTTTTCGGGGGAGTGGCGGGTTTTCAAGGGATGGCACCCGGTTCGAGTCCCACCTCGGGCACAGTGTTTTCCCTGTCAGGGGCTTGTGAGCCTCTGAGTGTGCACATTTTGTTCACTTATAGGCCCCTTCGGGGGCCTTTTTCATTGCTGGCCGGTGGTGTGGCCGGCGATCTCCTTGTCTAGTTCTTGTGCTTGTGTGTTTGCTCTTTGGTACCTGTTCATGGGCATCCTTGGCCCGGACAGCATGATCTGAGAACGTTCGGCGGAAAATTTCTTCTGCTCGACGTTGGTTGTTCATCCCGCTCCTCCTCCTTTTCGGTTGTGGTGGATTGTTCTGCTTATTCATGGTCGGCCTGGGGGTGGAACCGCATGACCTTCTGGAGTAGCGGTGCCATCTGTGCCTGTTTCTGCCTTCACGACAGTTCATGGCAGGGTTTACTGCTGGCTGCATGACTCTTAGGGCTCTTGTCTCAAGCTCTCCAAGGGGTCCGCGGAGCAGAGCCCTTGACACTACCGGCGCCGGACTTCAGGGCCAGCCCGTTCGGTTGGCTTCCCGGGCGGGGAGGTCCGCGGTGGCGCCCGTTGTGCAGGCGCGGTCATCGCGGACTGGTGAGCCCTGCCGGGCCCTCCATCGCATGGGGGGCTTGTCCGGCAGCGCAACGTTCGGGGGAGCGGCCGGTCTTTGGCTATCGGGCGGTGATGTTCTGCGCCTGGAGGCCCGTGGGGATTTGCCCGACGTCGAAGGACACCTTCTGGTTCTCCTCGAGGGAGCGGTTTCCGTGGCCGACGGTGGTCCGGAGCCGTACGGTATTGGAATGACAGCATCAACACTCGACGCGCTTCCGGCGGTAGGAGCTCCCGCCACCGGCGCCTTGAACGCCGCCGGCTACACCACGCTCAGAGGGCTGGCCGGCGTATCCCGCGCCAAACTTTCAAAGCTACATGGCGTAGGGCCCAAAGCGCTCCGCATCATCGAGGAAGCCCTGCAAGAACACGGCCTCGCCCTGACCTAGCCGCCCTTCCTCACAGATGTCCGGCTATGGCGCCCTGCTGCCCGCCAGGAAGCGCCGGCGATCTCAAGCGAGAATTGTGAGACGTTGACGCGAGACAGGGCGACATCATCGCCGGCGCGGGAGAAGGCGTGCCGTCGCCATGTCCAGCAACCCGCGCTGGATCCAGGTCTCCGCGCCGGCTTGGGAGACACACTTTCTGCCAGGGTGAGGTCTCAGAAATTATTTGGCCTTTGTCAGAGAAGCCTGAATCTGACCTTAGTCTGACAGACCTTGGGCTTTCGATCTGATGTCAGGTTGGGGTGTGCCCAGTCGGACGATCTGGTGCGTCAGAGGCACGAACAGCAAAAATCGGATATGCACGCACACCAGAAGGAGTTCTGCGGGGAAAGGCCCGATCGACGGCTTTCGGAGAGGGTAAGGGCGCTGACGGAGTGCGTGCTTCGCGTTGCCGGTTTGGTGTTAGCGCGCGGGTAGCGTGCTGGATCCCGCTTGTCCGGGTTCGAACGGCCCGGTGAGGGGTCCTGCCCTGTCAACGAATGAGGTAGGCACTCGCTGGGAAGCAACGGTACTGCCGGCCAGCAGGTCCAGAAGTCCCTGGACCCCGAGCCTTCCGATGGCGGCAGCATCGTTGCGGACCCCGCTGACGGCGGGAACGGCGAACTCGAACCAATCAAGATCGTCGAAAGAGACAACGTCAATGCGTGATGCGTGTTCTGGCCCGAGCCTTCGCCTCAGCGCGCGCATCGCGCCAAGTGTTGTGGGTCCGTTCGTTCCGAAAACTGCTGTCGGGAGGACACCCCGATCCAGAATGCGATACATGGCCGCCTCAGAACCATCAGCAAGGAAGTCACCGGCGTCAAGCAATCGGTCATCCAGGCTGATGCCGTGCGCCTCACGGCCAGCCAAGTACGCGGCCCTTCGTTCGGATCCGGTGGAGATCCACTGCGGTCCGCCAACGAATGCCACGTCATGATGCCCCCTGGCTTGGAGCCAATTCAAGACGCTGGCAACGCCTCCGGCATTGTCTGTGGCAAAAAGCGGCGCGTCAACGCCCTCCATTTCTCTGTTGAGCAGAACAACCGGAAGACCGGAGGCTAGGAAAGTATCCAGCTGGGGGGACCGGCCTCCCTGAGGGGCCAAGAGAAGGCCGTCAATGCGTTGAGCGGCAAAGATTCGAAGGTACTCGTCGGCTTGCGCGGCATCTTCATTGGCATTTGCGAGAAGCACGGTGTAGCCATGCTTCCGTGCTTCCTGCTCAGCGGCGTGGGCAAGCTCAGAGAAAAACGGATTGCGGATGTCGGACACAAGAAGGCCGATGACGTCCGTCTTCGAACGACGCAACGACCTGGCCGGCCCATTAGCTATGTACTTGAGTTCGGCAGCTGCTGCCAGGACCCGCGTGCGGGAGTCCTGCGAAGTCTGGCTACTGCCGCTCAACACGCGCGAAGCCGTGCCCAGGGCAACACCTGCGCGCTCTGCGACGTCTTTGATGGTAGCTACCTGGCTCACCCCTCTCGTGGAAACGTTTCAACACTAAGCCGAACGCGGTAACCAAGGCAAGGAGCCCAGAGGGAGTTGGCCGCGTCGAAAAGGTCGCAGGCGAGAAGGCACTGTTGACATCCAGAACATGTGTCGGCATACTCTTGGAAACCTTTCCATGGAAACCTTTCCATCAACGACGGCCCATCCTCCAAGGCTGTTGGTCGTATATCGCCTGAAGCCACCAAGGAGCAACGCTATGAACACGGTTTTCGTGGTCGGAAGCCTGAACATCGACCAGACCATCCGGGTCCCGTCCTTTCCCCGGGCCGGTGAAACAATCCAAGGATCGGACGCAACGTTCAGCCCGGGCGGTAAGGGCGCCAACCAGGCGGTGGCGGCCGCCCGGGCGGGGGCCGCCGTAAGGCTGGTGGGGCGTGTTGGTCAGGATGCCCACGGGGCGGCCATCCTGCAGGTGCTGGCCGAGTCCAACATCGACGGCAGCCACGTGAAGCTGACAGATTCCGCTTCCACTGGCACTGCAGTCATCGCCGTCGATGATCAGGGTGAAAACCAGGTCATCCTCAGCCCCGGTGCGAACGCGGCACTGTCATTCGCCGATGTAGACGCGGGGCTGGCGGCTTTGACCCCCAATGATGTGCTGGTTCTCCAGCTGGAAATTCCCCGGGACATTGTTCGGCACGCCGCGCGTGTAGCCAAGCTCCGCGGCGCCTTCGTCATCCTCAACGCTGCTCCATCTCCACACGAGATTGACGGGCTGTTCGATGACATTGACCTGCTCGTAGTCAATGAGCAGGAAATCCAGGACCTCGCCCGTCTGGCCGATGCATCGGGCGACCTCGCCGACCTGACGGAGATCCTCCCGCCCGTCCTGGGGCCGGCAGTGCTGTGCACCGCGGGAGCGCAAGGCGCCGTCACTTTCCTCGGCAGCCGGCATGTCCACATACCGGCACCTGAAGTATCCGTAGCGGACACGACCGCCGCGGGCGATACGTTCGTCGGATATCTCGCCGCATCCCTGACTGCTGACTGCGAACTCCCTGCCGCGATGACCATTGCCGGCCGCGCAGCATCAATCACAGTGACCCGCCCCGGCGCCGTGGAATCCATTCCCTGGCGCCGGGAACTACCAACCCTGCAAGACCACGACCCCAAATCGCCAGCCCCTTTCCTTTCCCACCATTAGGAGTCACATGAAAATCGCTCTTGGAAATGACCACGCCGGCTTCCCGCTGAAGGACTTCGTCCGCTCAGTCCTGGAAGGCCTCGGCCACGAGGTCATCGACCGCGGCGCGCCCGACGAGTCGCCCGTTGACTTTCCTGACATCACCCGCGCCACCTGCGAACTTGTCCTCACCGGCGAAGCCGACAAAGCCGTCTTGGTTTGCGGAACAGGGGTTGGGGCCGTGATGGCAGCCAACAAGCTCCCGGGCATACGTTGCGCGTTGGGCCACGACGTCTACTCAGCGCATCAGTCCGTGGAGCACGACGACGCGAACGTCATCTCCATGGGGGCCTGGCTCATCGGTCGCGCCACAGCCAAAGAAGTCCTCGAGGCTTTCCTCGTCGCGAAGTTCGACGACGACGAAGACACCAAACGGCGGGTAGCAAAACTCCGGGAACTCGAACTCATGGGAGCCAGGAAGCTGGCGCACGAAATCTAACCCTGCACCACCCAAACCCAAAAGACACAATGGAAATATCAAAGGAGATATCACGATGACGGCACAACTTTCCGACCGCTCCCAGCAAGCCGCGCATGGGTCCCCCGGTAAATTCAAGACGGCCATCGCGTCCGCCGCCGGCACCTGCGTCGAGAACTACGACTTCGTCGCGTACGGCACCGCTGCCGCACTGTACTTCGGCAAGGTCTTCTTCCCCAACACCGACCCCGTCGTCGGGACACTGCTCGCCTTTGCCACTCTCGCAGTGGGTTTCTTCATGCGACCCCTGGGTGGCGCCATCGGCGGCTACCTGGGTGATAAACACGGACGCAAGCCCGTGCTCGTAGGAGCGCTCCTGACCATGGGCATCGCCACCGTGCTCATTGGCTGCCTTCCCACCTACGACCAAGTCGGCGTTCTCGCTCCCATCCTGCTCATCATCATCCGAATGATCCAGGGGCTGGCCTTCGGCGCAGAGTGGGGCGGAGCAGTCATGATGACGTTCGAGCACGCGCCTTGGAAGAAGAGGGGGCGCTTCGCGGCAATCCCTCAGGCCGGCAACCCGCTCGGCATCACGTTGGCCAATGCAGCCTTCCTGCTCTCCGCATCCCTGCAGACCGACTGGGCGTGGCGGCTGCCCTTCCTGGCAAGTGCCGTCCTCATCGTCGTCGGGCTCGTCGTACGGATGAAACTCGAAGAATCCCCGGAATTCGTCAATGCCAAGCACCACGGCGCGATCGTGAAGAATCCCTTGGCAACAGTCATCAAAAACGACTGGCGCAACATCCTGCGCGTGATCTCACTGCGCATCGTCGAGAGCTGCGCCTACTACGTCACCGCAACGTTCCTGCTCTCCTACATCACCCAAAACAACCCAGCCGACCGCGCCGTAGGCCTCACCGGCATCGTGGTCGCCAGCCTCATCGCGATCCCCGTAACCCTGCTCGCAGGCAGCCTGACCGACCACATCGGCCGCCGCAAGCTCTACCTGGGCGGCGCAATCGCCGTGATCATCTTCGGCTTCCCGATGTTCATGCTCAGCAACACCGGCAACCCCGTTCTCATAGTGCTCGCCTTTGTCATCGGCATCGGCATTATCCACGCCACCTTCACTGGAACGCAAGGCGCCTGGTTCGCAGAACTCTTCCGGACCAACACACGGACCTCCGGCGCCTCCATCGGCTACCAGGTAGCAGCGTCAATCTCAGGGCTCGCCCCCTTCCTCGCCGTACTCCTGGCAGCAAACTTCGGATGGGCCGGCGGCGCCTCGCTGTACGTCCTCGTGGGTGTCATCGGGCTGCTCGGCGTACTGACCACGCGCGAAACATGGGGCTCCAAAGAAAAAGCTGAAGTGGACTCGATAATCGCAGGCCCCGCCAATAAGGAAGCAACAGAGGCTTCCAACCAGAACGTAGAACAATTCCACACCAACCACAGCTAGGGCGTTAGTTAGCCAGTAAGGTGAGAGCCAGCGGACGACCCAGGACGAGGTCAGTCCGCTGGCTCGCCAGCGCAACCTGCGGGATATGAAGAAGCAGCGAGTAGTTCCTTTTCCCGCCTTTTTACTGCATGAACGGGTGTTCACGCAGAACTAATAGCCCCGCCGGCCCTTGTTGAAGGAGCTATAGGCAGCACCCGCCCTACGCGCATTTCACTTTGTGGAAGAGCAATGCTCCACGCGATTCGCACCATCCGCCATGTCGCGACGACAGACGCCGCCAGGATTGACGATTTACTGAATTCAACAGTTGAAAGCCTCATCCCTGACGCCCTTGCCATAAACCACGGCATCAGAGTGAACCCCTGGCTGCACGGTCACTTGGTGCCATGCCGCCAGGTAGGGCCGGTGTTACTGAGCCCGTTTAGCCCTTTGGGACTCCCGGCTGAATGTCAGGCGTGGAGTGCTGTCTGAGTTGTTGCACCCGCGACGGCCACCGTTGAGCCACTTTGGGCGGACTCGATGCATGCAAGTGCGATAGCAAGGGCGCGACGGGCGTCCGGGAGCCCTGGCGTGAGCGGAATGCCGGCATCCGGGGCGGCTTCGCCGTCACGGCGGCTGCGGACGTGCTCTGCAAAGTCAGCCAATTCGTCACGGTAGGCGTCAGCGAACAGCTCGATGTTCAGACGGGGGGTCTGAGCGGAGAGGCCGTCCGCTCCGTAGCGCACGGCGGCCGTTTCGGTGGCCCGGCCGGCCTGGACCATTCCGGCGGAGCCGTAAACCTCGCCGCGTACGTCGTAGCCGTAGAGAGCGGAGAAGTTCGCCTCGGCGACAGCGATCGCGCCGTTGCTGTAACGGACCGTGACAACAGCCGTGTCGAGGAACCCTGCGTCTTTGAAGGAGGGTTCGACGAGAGCGTCTGCAGTGACGTGGACACTCACCGGCTCTGCTGTGGGGTTGTACCAGTTGAGCGCATCAAAGTCGTGGATGAGGGTTTCGAGGAAGATGGTCCACTGGGGGATCCGTGCCGCGTGCGGGATGCTTCCGTTGCCGGGGTCACGGGTGACCGAGCGCAGCAGTTGCGGGGTACCCACGGCGCCGGCTTCGATGTCACGGCGGCTTGCCAGGAAGTCGGCGGCGTAGCGGCGGTTGAAGCCGATTTGCCAGTGGACGCCCGCTGCAGCGGCGGCTTCCTCTACCTGGGCCAGTTCCTCGAGGGTAAGCGCTCCGGGCTTTTCGCAGAAAACGTGCTTGCCGGCGCGGGCAGCGTCGATTGACAGCTGGGCGTGGAAGCGCGCCGGTCCCGCGATGACGACGGCGTCGATGTCGGGATCTGCCAGCAGGTCAGCTGGGTCCGTGGTCACGTGGGAAACGCCGAGCTCGGCGGCGAGTTTCGTTGCGGGTTCAACCGCGGGGTCCGCGATCGCTGCCAGGGCTGCTCCGGGGATCTTCTCGGCCAAGCTGCGGGCATGGTATGCGCCCATCCAGCCGGCGCCGATGAGGCCAACCTGGACCGGCCGTGGCCGGGCCGATTCGACAGTGAAGTACGTCATGGGGTGTCCTTTCAAAAATGTCGGCTGGGTGATCCAGCCTTTTCTGGTTTGTGGTGCCGGGCCTGGGCCGGGCGCCCAACGGAGTAGGCACCCAAGGCGACCGATGAGCAGCCGCCCGCGTTGTCAGACGGAAAGCTCCACGCCGGAGCCGGCAAAGGCCTGACGGAAGGCTTCCAGGGCGACGAGGGAGTCAGCTTTCGCCCAGCCCTCCAGCGCGACGATCCCGGTGTAGCCAAGGGCTCCGAGCGCACGGGAAATTGCCGGGTAGGCGATCTCGCCGGTGCCTGGCTCGAAACGGCCGGGCACATCCGCGACTTGAATCTCTCCGATCAGAGGCAGTGCGCGGGTAACGAGGTCGATCAGGTTACCTTCACCGATTTGGGCGTGATACAGGTCCAGATTCAGCCGCAGGTAGGGGCTGTCCACGGCTTCGACAAGCGCAATGGTTTCCGCTGCCTTGGCAAACGGCGTTCCAGGGTGATCCACGGCGGTGTTCAGGTTTTCGAGGGTGAAGACGCGGTTGTGCTTTTCGCCGAGCTCCGCGATCCGCTTGAGCGTAGCGGTTGCGCGGATCCAGTCCGGTCCGCTGGTCGATTCGAGCGGCTTAACGGGAAGGCCTTTGCCGTCGAGTCCGGTACCGTGCAGATTCAGACGGGGACTGTCCAGGACCTCCGCCGCCTGGAGCGACTGCTCTGCCGTGCGGACCAATTCATCGGCCCCCTCTTTGTCGATAAGGTCGCCGGTGATGTAGCCGGTCATCGACGAAAAAGTCGCACCAGAGGCGGCCAACGCCTTCAGGTCCTTCGCGGTCCAGTCCCAGATTTCCACCTGGAAACCCAGGGAGTCGATCTTCCTTACCCTTTCCAGGAAGGGCAGATCAGTGAACAACATTTCCGCCGAAGCGGCCAGTGTGATCCCGTTGGGGTTGAGCGCCACGCTCATGCGATACCTCCATTGCTACCGGCCGCCAGAGGTCATCTTTCGACCGCTGACCTGCCTCGTCGAAAAAGACTAGCACGTGCTAATTGTCACGTGCTAGTGTGTTCCAAAACTCATTGTCAGGACAAAGGAGTCTGTTGTGTCGACTATCGACCACACCGCGACAACCAGCGGATTGCGCTCGGCGCTCCCGCCCCTCACGCCCGGCCCGTACCGTAAGCGGCTGGGCATCGTAGCCCTTATCGCGACGTTCGGGGGCTTGCTCTTCGGTTACGACACGAGCGTACTCAACGGCGCCCTTCACCCGATGAGCATTGAGCTCAACCTCAACGCCTTCACGGAGGGAGTCGTAACGAGTTCACTGTTGTTTGGTGCCGCGGTCGGAGCCATCAGCGGCGGTCGGCTTTCCGATGCCTGGGGCCGGCGCAAGGCGATCCTGCTGCTGTCATCCCTGTTCTTCGTCGGCGGCCTGGTCTGTGTCTTCGCACCCGACTTCACGGTCATGGTGATTGGCCGCGCCATCCTGGGCCTGGCCGTGGGCGGCGCGTCGACCGTCGTGCCTGTCTACCTGGCCGAACTCGCACCCTACGAGATCCGGGGCTCACTTGCCGGACGCAACGAGCTGATGATCGTAACCGCCCAGCTTGCCGCCTTCATCATCAACGCCATCATCGGCAATACCTGGGGAGAGGTCCCCGGTATCTGGCGCGTCATGTTGTCCATCGAAGTCATTCCCGCCACGGCGCTGTTTATCGGCATGCTGCGCGTGCCCGAGTCACCGCGCTGGCTGGTGGAAAAGGGGCGCAACCGGGAAGCACTTAAGGTCCTCCAGGCGCTGCGTCCCGCCGGCCGCGCCGAAGCTGAAATCGCAGAAATTGAATTCCTTGCCAAAGAGGAAAGCGAGCAGTTTCACCTCAACTGGCGTGGCATCCTGTCCAACAAATGGCTGCTTCGGATTCTGCTCATCGGCATCGGCCTGGGTGTATTCCAACAGCTGACGGGCATCAATTCCATCCTGTACTACGGGCAGACCGTACTCATCGACGCTGGGTTCTCGGCGAACGCAGCCCTTGTCGCGAACGTCGCCCCGGGCGTAATCGCGGTCGTCACCGCAGTCATTGCCCTTCGTATGATCGACCGTTTCAGCCGCCGCAAGACGTTCATCCTTGGCTATGCCCTCACGGCACTCTGCCACGTCCTCATCGGAACCGCCTCCCTGCTGCTGCCCGCAGGTAACCCTGCCCGTCCGTTCGTCCTGCTCTTCCTGATCGTCGCCTTCGTGGGCTCGATGTCGCTGTTCCTGAACGTCGCCACGTGGGTGACCCTGTCCGAGATCTTCCCGCTGCGGATGCGCGCCTTCGGGATGGGCGCATCTGTGTTCATGCTCTGGATCACCAACGCATTCCTGGGCCTGTACTTCCCGACGATCATCGGCGCCATAGGCATCTCCGGTTCCTTCTACCTTTTTGCTGCCCTCAACGCCATCGCCCTCGTGTTCGTGTACAAGCAGGTACCTGAGACCCGCGGCTGCAGCCTCGAGAAGCTCGAAGAAGACGTTATGACCGGCGCAATCTACAAAGTCGACGCCAAGAACGCGCGTTGACACGCAAGCACCAAGACGGCAGGAGGCTCCCATGAGCGAAACCAAAAACACAGTCCACATCGGAACAGCTCCCGATTCCTGGGGCGTCTGGTACCCAAACGACCCCCAGCAGCCTCCGTGGGAAAGATTCCTCGACGAAGCACGCGATGCCGGCTACGAGTGGATTGAACTCGGCCCCTACGGCTATTTGCCCACCGATCCGAACCAGCTCGCCGACGAACTTGGTTCCAGAGGGCTCCGTCTGTCTGCCGGAACGATGTTCACATCCTTCCACCGTGGCACCGGGGAAGCCTGGAAGACGGCATGGGAAGAGGCCCAGCAGATCGGCAAGCTCATCTCGGCGCTGGGGGCAGAGCATGTAGTGGTGCTGCCGGAGATGTGGGGTGAACCCGAGTTCCAGAACCCCGCTCTCCGGACGCCAGGAGCAGAACAGTGGAATCACCTCCGCGAACTCCACAACCAGCTGGGACGTGCCCTCCGCGAGGAATTTGGACTCAGCCAGCAGTTCCACTCGCACGCCGAGAGCCAGATCGGAAGCACCCGCGAACTGGAGCGGTTCATCGCAGAAACTGATCCCGAATTCGTGAGCATCTGCCTGGACACCGGCCACTATGCCTACTACGGCGGCGACAGCGTGCGGCTGATCCAAACCCACCCTGAACGGATCGGATACCTGCACCTTAAGCAGGTGGACCAAAACTTGATCTTCGACGTGCTGAAGAACGGAATTACTTTCGCCGATGCCGTCCCGCAGGGAATCATGACCGAGCCGCCAAACGGCATTCCGGACTTCGGGCCGGTCCTTGAAGCTGTCTCGGAGCTGGGCAGGGACATCTTTGCCGTGGTCGAGCAGGACATGTACCCACTGCCCTCGCTGGAAACACCCCTGCCCATTGCCGAGCGGACCCGGAAGCACATCATCTCCTGCTCCAACCTGGCACTGCGTCGATAGTTCACCTTTCGAGCGGCGAGCAGGGGAGCGGAACCGGAACGAACGGTAGCCGCCCCGTGACGCCGCGAGAGGGCAGGTAAGACCGGCTAAGCGCGCTTTGGCTGCATCGACGTTCGGCAGGGTGCAGCCAAAGCCGCCGGCCCGTGTACGCAGCAGGTGCAGGCAAGTCAGACGCAACGTCCGGAATTGCGCGGCAGATCCGAATACCGAGCCGTAATGCGGGCGGGGAATCCAGGCGCAGCAGGGTCCACTCTGTCCGAGCACTTTCCAGTGAGCCGGAAAGTTCCTGCGGGGGCCAATTTCGAGGCTCCCGCATTTCGACCCCCGGTTAGATTTGGGTCTAAAGGTCCCTTTCACGGGGAGGGCCACTGCTGGTACGCACAACAAGGTGTGGCGTTTCTTTGTGTTCCAGCCAAGGGGCCGAGGGGTCTTCTAGCCGCCGAACCATAGCCGCTGTGGCGCGGTCGGTGAGGTCACGCGGTTTGAATCCAACCGTGGTGAGCTGCACGTAAGGCAGGCTTGAGAGGGTGCTGTCATCAAAACCGACCACCGAGATGTCCTCCGGGACCCGGAGCCCGTGACGCACAAGGGTTCCCAGGACTCCCATGGCACTCCGGTCATTTGCAGCCATAATCGCGGTCGGGAGAGGCTTTCGGTTGAGTATTTCAATCGCCGCCCTGGAGCCGCCCTCTTCCGAGTAGTCGCCTCCAACCACATCCATGTGATGTCCAAGACCGGCACCAGCCATCGCTTGCTCATAGGCGCTGCGGCGAACGGCGCTCCCCGGCCCCTCACCTCCGCTAACGTAAGCAATCCTGGTGTGCCCCAGCCCGATGAGGTGCTCCACCAGCATCCTCGTACCTGCGGCGTCATCAACCCGCAGATCGTCATGAGATTCCACGCTCCGCGGACCACCAACCATGATGACCGGAATGTTCACCGGAAGATCCGACACATGGCTGCCACCTCCTTCGGTGGCCAGGACAAAAAGTGCCTCGATTCGTTGGCCCAGCAGCTCGGCAACGACTTTCGAGGCGCTCCGTTCCTTCGACAAGGGACCCAAAATAAGCGAGAAACCGTGTTTCTCCGCCGACCCAAAGAGAGCTTCAACCAAATCAACCTCGAACGGCTGGTGCATGGTAAAAAGTACGCCTAGGCGGAAAGTCCGTCGGCCGCGCAGGGCCCGGGCGGAGGCATCGGGGTAATAGCCGATCTCCTTCGCTGCAGCGAGAACTTTCGCACGGGTCTCTTCACTTGCCCCCGGAAGATCACGAAGGACGAGTGAGACCAGCTGCCTGGACACCCCTACATGCTCCGCGAGGGTCTTCATTGTGGGCCGCTCAACGACGCCGGCCTTCCGCGCCGTGGAGATACCCTCAGGCTGCTCTCTCTGGACGTTCAATCTCACTCCGTGACTCGATCGACTTGCTTCCCGCTCCGACTACCTTAGTGAAAATCACGCCCGGCGATTCCGGTATGGATGGCCACGGCGATCCCATCTGCCGTGCTGCCTCGGGCCACGCCACGGGCGCCCTTGCTCAACCAGGCGACCAAACTTAAAAACTCCACCAAGGACCGCTCGAGCACCGTCAAGGGCAGGTCGGCCGTTGCCGTTCCGGGCAGCAACTTGGCCTTCAGACTAGCACGTGCCAAATTTTTGAACCCAGCCCTAGTTAGTGGACTCTAGCGCGTGCTAGTCGCAGCATGCAAATATGTCAGGACAAAGATTTGGATGTAATGCCGCTCGTAAGGATCGACGTTAACAAGGGCCGCGACAACGATCAGCTTCGGAATCTCAGCCAGCCATCGCCCTTTTCGCTGACTCCACCGGCGGGTTTTCGTTCGCCGATAATGGAGATTCCGTCAACCTGCCGTCCAGAGGGCAGGTCTCGGCAGTAGCTGGGTAGGGAGCAGGTTTCAGTGTGCTCCGATTTGAGCCGCCTGGCGTACTGCTTCGGCAGCGCCCTGCTGCCAGGGAGCTCCGTGACCGGGTAGGACCACAGCAGCGCCGGTAGCTGCTATTGCCTCCAAGGAAGCCAAGGACTGCCGGGTGTGGGGATCGCCGATTTTTGTCTGCTAACGTGCCGTCTGCTTCGCCCTCCTTACTGAGAGGGGTGCGGCGGGCCATTCGAGGCTCCGAGCCCTCTGTTCATTTTCTGGCGCATCCAGAGGATCTTGCCATCACACCAACGTAGTACGGTGCGCAACTCGTCCAACTACGCACATACGCTAGGGCTCGATGCGTCCTGGCGGCTGCGTGACGACCATTTCGGGTAACGACTGTGGCGGGCTACATGGCTTCACCACGCGCCCGCCACATGGGCGCTAGCTAGCGTTCGCGGCATGCGAGCGGATATGGAACTCCGAGTCGACTAGAGGTGTATGCCGACCGCTGCCGAAATCAGTTGGAGGGGAAGTTGTAGGACGCGCTTGAGGGGTGGTGCGCTTCGGGCCAGCGGGAGGTGATGACCTTGCCGCGGGTGTAGAAGGAGACGCCTTCCGGGCCGTAGATGCGCTTGTCGCCGAAGAGGGAGGCTTTCCAGCCGCCGAAGGAGTGGTATGCCACCGGGACGGGCAGGGGCATCTCGAGCGCGGTCATCTCGCCAGAATGTGGTGACTCGCTTAACAGGAGCCGTTGATTCAATAAAAAGTCCGGGTCCTTCCCTCAGGCGTCACGTCCGAATCTGTGGGAATGATGTCGTTCCTGACAGTGTCGCGAGTGCCCTTGAGGCGGGATTCTGGAAAGGCGCCGGAAGTGGATTCCGGCTTATTTATACAGGAAAGAACAATGATGACTGAAACAATCGGCGGGATCGTAATCCCTGATACGGATCTGATACGCGAAGCCACGGCCTTGGTGCAGCAGGCAGCAGATGAGACTATTTTCAACCATTCCCGCAGGGTGTTCCTGTGGGGAATGCTCCAGGCGAAGGCCATGGGTCTGCAGCCGGACCCGGAACTTGCCTACGTGGGTGGAATGTTCCACGACTTGGGGTTGACGCCGAAGTACCGGACCACTGGGCGGCGCTTCGAGGTCGACGGTGCAGAAGCTGCCTATGACTTCCTGCGCGAGCATGGACGTTGCGAACAGGACGCCCGGAATGTCTGGCTGGGCATTGCCCTTCACACCACCCCCGAAATCCCCATGTCGCTTGCCCCTGAGGTAGCGGTGGTGACCCTCGGTGTTGAGACTGACGTTCTGGGACTGCGCTTGGACAAGCTCAGCGACGAGGGCCGCCAGGAAGTCGTTGGCGCCCACCCCCGTCCGCAATTCAAGCAGCGCATCCTGAAAGCATTCTACGAAGGCATGAAGGACCGCCCGGAGACGACCTTCGGAACCATGAATGATGACGTGATCAGCCACTTCGATCCGTCCTTCCAACGCGAAGACTTTGTCCGGATCATTTTGGGCAGCCACTGGCCTGAATAGTGCCAGCCCCGCCGTTGCCGCCCCCTGTGGCGTTAGGGGGTGACAAATCCGGTCACGGGCAGCGTGACCTGCCGCCTGGGGCCGGGGAACGGTCGATGACGTGAGGGGACTGGGGCTGCGGCTGCATACTGGACCCGTGGCACTTACAAGGGAAGTTGGGCATGGCCAATTCATCAAATGTTGTCTTTGTCGTCTTTGACGGTGTGAAGCTTCTGGACGTGTCCGGACCTGCCGAAGTGTTCGCCGAGGCCAACATGTTCGGGGCGGACTACAGGCTGGCTTACGTCTCGGTTTCGGGAGCCCCGGTCCTCACGTCGATCGGAACCCGGCTGGACGTTGAGGGAGCCGTAAATATGCAGACGCCGATCGACACCCTCGTGGTGCCGGGCGGCGATGATCTGGTGGGCAAACCGATCCCCGACGGACTGGTGGCAGCGGTCAAGCTCCTCCACCCCCAGGTGAGAAGGACGGTCTCAATCTGCACAGGCGCGTTCGTGCTGGGCTCTGCCGGCGTTTTGTCCGGGCGCAGGGCAACTACGCATTGGCGGCACGCGCAGGTCTTCTCCCGCTCGTACCCGGACATCTCCGTCGAACCGGACGCACTTTTTGTGGAGGATCGGGGCGTATTTACCTCGGCAGGTGTGTCCGCGGGCATAGATCTTGCTCTGGCCCTGGTGGAGCAGGACCATGGTTCCGGATTGGCTCGGGAGGTGGCGAGGAACCTGGTGCTGTTCATGCAACGTCCCGGCGGCCAGTCACAATTCTCAGCACCCCTGAAAATCAAACCCGTTGGTAGCCGACCGTTGCGGGAGATTATTGATCACGTTTCGGCCCACCCGGCGCAGCACGTCAGTGTCGAGTCCATGGGCGCCATGGTGGGCCTGAGCCCGCGGCAGGTCTCACGACTCTTTGCCGATGAATTGAGCACCTCGCCGGCCAAATTCGTTGAACAGATGCGCCTGGAACATGCCAAGACGTTCCTAGAGACAGGTCAAAGCGTCACTGCAGCGGCCCGTGCGGCAGGGTTCGGCAGTGCAGAATCGATGCGCCGAATCTTCGTTGCGCGCCTGCACGTCTCACCCAGCGAATACAGGGCAAGGTTTTCGACAACTGATGCCCGACTTGTCAGCCGTTGAGCAGTTTTCGCCCGATGGCGTTGCGGACGCCGCAGGTACCAATTCTGCGAAGAGCCCTAGGCACACTAGGAGCACCAGGGCAGCGGCGACCAGCGGGTAAACCAGCCAGGGGACGTTGATGAGCTCGGGCAGCTGGGCCATAAAGAGCAGGACGGCCAGGCGTTGACGAAGCTCACCGCGCAGGACGGGTACCGCCGCATGGGACCGGCCGTTCCCCGGTCCAAACAATCTCGGGCGTGCAGCGAGGTTAGCCTTGATACGAAAACGACATTGCAGTGATACGCGGTCAGTTAGCATTGATATATGAATATGAGAGCAACGATTCTAGAGAAGGCCTCAGAGCTGCTTTCACAGTCCACCAGCGGGGGCATCTCCACGCGGGCAGTGTGCGATGCTGCCGGTACCAGCCAGCCGGTGCTTTACAGGCTTTTTGGTGACAAGGAGGGGTTGTTGTCCGCGGTCGTGGATCATGTCTGGGATCAGTACCTGAGCATGAAGCGCGCGGCAGATAAGTCCGAGGACCCGTTGGATGATCTCTACAGCGGTTGGGACAGTCATGTGGCGTTCGCCCTTGATCACCCGCATGCCTACCGGCTCCTTTTTGGTACCCCACTGTCGGTGCCGGCAGAGGCTGGCCAGGAAGCGATGCGTCTGCTCCAGGACAACCTGGACAGGCTCGCCGCCCAAGGTCGTTTGACGGTGACCCCCGAAGAGGCAGCACGGATCGTCATGGCGGCGAATACTGGAATTGCCTTGTCGCTGATCCTGCGCGGCCATCAGTACCCGGACAAAAAAATCTCCACGGCCATGCGCGATACTGTTTATCGCTCCCTGCTAAGCGATGCCGGAGTGAGCGCGGAGGAGCAGGCGCCCGTTATTGCGGCAACAACTATACGGGCTGCCCTGACACAACCCCCCACGGAAGAACTATTCACCCGGTCCGAGGCCGCGCTTCTGTCCGAGTGGCTCAAACGGATACAGGACCGCGCGACAGCGGCTGACCGCACCCCTTAATTTCACATTCCCAATGCGCCATGCCGTGGTCTATTCGACGCGCCCAAATGCAAAGTTTTAGGAGAAAATATGAACACGGAAACAACGCGAGTAGCCCTTGTCACAGGTGCTTCCGGTGGCATTGGTCGCGCCGTTGTCCAGCGCCTTGTTGCTGACGGCTTCGCAGTTGCTGTCCACTACGCCGGCAACAAGGAAGCAGCGGAGACCCTTGTCGGCACCATCACCGCAGCGGGTGGACAGGCAATCTCTGTTGGTGGTGATGTCGCTGACGAAGCTGCCGTGAGCGCAGCGTTCGAAGCCACAGAGGAGGCTTTTGGCGGTATCGACGTCGTGGTGAACACGGCGGGAATCATGATTCTTGGGTCCATCGTCGATTTGGACCTCGCCGACCTGGACCGGATGCACCGCACCAACATCCGCGGCACCTTCGTAGTCTCTCAGCAAGCAGCACGGCGTGTCCGCGCCGGTGGAGCAATTATCAACTTCTCAACTACGGTGACCAAGACACAGTTCCCCGGCTACGGCGCCTATGTTGCGAGCAAAGCAGCCGTCGAAGGAATGACCTTGATTTTGGCCCGCGAGCTCCGCGGCAAGGACATCACCGTTAACACTGTGGCGCCAGGGCCCACAGCGACACCTCTATTCCTGGACGGAAAAGACGACCAGACCGTCTCCCAGCTGTCCAAGGCAGCCCCGCTGGAACGGCTTGGACAGCCCGAGGACATCGCCGGCTCCGTCGCTTTTCTCGCAGGACCCGGCCGATGGATCAACGGACAAACCATCTACTCAAACGGGGGGTTGGCCTGATTTCCCAGTCGGTCAGCGACAACCGCTCCAACCTAAAGCACATCATATGTCTCAAATCGTCGTCATCACCGGTGCCAGCAGCGGCTTCGGTGCACTCACCGCGCGGGCCCTGGCCGACGCCGGCAACATTGCCTATGCCGGAATGCGTGACCTCACGGGAGCAGCGCACCCCAAGGAGAGCAAACTGTGGAGTAATCCCGCCAGAACAACGTCGACCCTTCACACCGTCCAGATGGATGGGACGTCCGGCACCGAAGTGCAGGCAGTGATCGACAAGGGCATTGCGAGCAATGCCGCATAGACATCTGATGCACAATGCACAACGCAGGGCCATATGGCGACAGGGCCGCTAAGAGCATTCAGCCCCTTGCAATTCGGTCACTTGTATGAAGTGAACGTCCCTATTTTGCGGGCAAAGCGGCTATGGACTCGCTCGCTGTCTCCTGCCGGTGAGCTATAGCCCGCTGGGGTATTGAGGCTTCCATTGTTGTTCCGGGTTCAGTTACCCGGAACCAACCACTTCGTCCATTCCGGTCGGCCGGTGGACAAGGCCGTGGAGGCTGAGTACGAGACCAGGTGTGAAGGGCTCATGAACCAGGTGGCCGAAAACTTGCCGCCCTCGCACCCGCCGATGCCCACGCCAGCCAACACCGATGCAGACGTGGGCTCCGCTAGGGCGAATTAGAGGAACTGATGGCTTCCCACCGCAACAAGCTCGCCCGGATCGAGCTGGCCCAGATGGAGGGCATCCTCCCGGCGGACCGGTCCGCCATCGAAATCCTAACCGAGGTGCGTGCCCTAGCGATGACCTGGCACACCCTCACGCCTGACATAAGCCGGGCTCAACTCCCTGAGGCCGCCGCACAGCGCGCGCCGCAGTCGTTGAAAACGTCAGAAGGCTCATAAGGCAGTCAGACGAGCAGGTTGGCGAGGAGCTCCTTACCAGCAAATCCGACAGGCCACACGTGGCGCCGCGCGCCTCGCCAGCTCCAGGCTTTAGATCACTCAGTGGCCAACGGCTCCAGCGGCTCCGCATTCACAGTCAAAGGCCTAGGAGGAGCGACTGATTGCAGCCCGCGCCCTCATCGGTCAGGATTCGCATGGGTCAACTCTCCCCGAGAGTTCCTGCATATGGCTGCCTCAGCGGGGCGCGCTGTTATCGGGCTGAGGATTCTCCGCTGGACGGGCCCGCTAGGGAGAGGCAGGTTCAGGAGGGGTTTTCGTCGGTTGTGTGTTTCCGCGGCGAGGTGTGGAGGACCGTAAGGGCAAGTTCTTTGGCTAATCGGACCGCGTCCGGATGCCGGTCGAGCTGGGAGTTGGCGACTGCTCCGTCGTAGAGCAGGCGCAGGCGGTTTGCGACGTCATGGGGCTCGGTAAACCCGGTTTCCGTGGTGAGGTCGAGGAACATGTTGGCGAGCCAGCCACGGAAGGTCCGCAGCGCTTCGGCCTCCACGCTACCCGGGAGCGCTTCGGCGTTGGCGTTCGCGAACGCGCACCCGTTGTAACCGGGCGTGAGGACCGCTTCGTGCAGGGCATCAAAGACGGCCAGCAGTTTCTCGACAGGATCTTCCAGGCCCTCCTGGTGCCGGGCGATGCGTTCACGGCGCCGCTGGTCCCAGGCTGCGAGGTAGGCAGCTATGAGCTCGTCCTTGCCTGAGAAATTGTAAAAGAGTGAACGCTTGGCGACCCCGGCCTCACCGATGATCCGGTCGATGCCCACGGTGTGCACACCCTCGGCATAAAAGAGGCGGTCGGCAGCATCCAGAAGGCGCTGCCGGGCAGGGAGCCGGGGCGGGGAGCTCATACCCCAAACATATCAGACAGATCTGTCTAAAAAAATCTTGACATGATGAGACAGTTCTGTCTAACTGGTTTCTGTTAGACCGTTCTGTCTCAAGGAGCCTTTCTTGTCCCGAACCGTGCCACCCACCACGGCCTTCGCCGGCGTCGCGGCAGTTTTCGCCGCGTTCTTCTTCGCCGCCGGCGCGCCCACGCCCTTGCTCTCGCTTCGCCAGCAGGAGTGGGGCTTCTCGGCCGGCACCCTCAGTGCCGCCTTTTCCGTCTACGCATTCGGCCTCCTGGTGGCCCTCCTGGTCGCCGGGTCACTTCCTGACCACATCGGCCGGCGCCCGGTCATGCTCATGGCCCTCTACGCCGAACTCGTGTCAATGCTCGCGTTCCTGGCCGCGCCGAACATCACCTGGGTCATCGTCGCCCGCACCATCCAGGGCCTCGCCACCGGGCTCGCGACCAGCGCGTTCAGCGCGGCCATCGGCGAGCATGCCCCCGCCCATCTCAAGAAGCTCGCCGGGGGCCTGGCCGGAGCCTCCGTCGCAGGCGGCCTGGGGATCGGCGCCCTGCTGACCGGGGCGGCGGTCCAATTCACCCGTGACGCCAACACCCTCATTTTCAGCCTCCTGACAGGGGTCATCGTCCTGGGCATCATATTTGTGAGCTTCACTACCGAGACGGCTGCGAAGCGACCCGGGGCGCTACGCTCGCTTACTCCGCGCCTTGGCCTCCCGGCCCGCATCCGTGGTGAATTTCTCGCGGGCCTCCCGGTGCACATCGCAGGGTGGATGTTCCCGGCCCTCTTCCTCGGTCTCTCACCGGCCGTGCTCCGGCTCCACTTCGGCCTGGACGGCGGCCTGGTTGCAGGCTTCACGGCCTTCCTGGGCCCGTTCGCCGCCGCGGTTGCGGGTTTCGCCTTCGCCCGGCACCCCGCAAGGCGCAGCACCCTCGTCGGGGCATGCCTCATCCTCGCGGGAATGATCTTGGTCCTTCTGGGCGTCACCGATACGTGGCTGCCGGCAATCTGGATCGGCGCGGTGCTTGGCGGAATCGGTTTCGGCGGCACCTTCGGCGGACAGCTCCGCCTGATCGCCCCGCACGTGCAGCCCCACCAGCGCGCCGGCGTCTTCTCCGGCATCTACACCGCCGCATACCTCTCCTTCGGCGTCCCCGTCATCATCGCCGGCCAACTCGCGCCCCGGTGGGGCCTCGTCCCGACCCTGCAGTCCTATGCCGCGGCCGTCATTATCCTCGCCGTCCTGAGCATCATCATCCAGGCAGTACTCCTACGGCGGGACGCGACGGCAAACGCTGCCCCGGCACGGTCGGCCGCCGGTCAGGCGGACGTTCCGGGGGAGGGCTTTAAGTGATCTTCAACAGGGCTGACCTAACAATGACGATCAGCCCGAGAAACTTGGCATTCCCAGGCCCGCTACCCAGCCGCTGTCGGACTACACCAGGGCAAGCGGGCCATCGTTCGGCACGGAGTTTGACCAGCAGATGTGGGCCGCAGACTGAGCTTGTCCAGCATTTTGAAGAAACGGTCGGCGTTCATCAACATCACGCTCGAGGACAGCGCAAGGATTACCGACAAATTTCGAAACCATTTACAGCATTGGATGGAGACCCGAGCGCATTCCCATCAACGGCTGATAGATCCCTCATCGGCAGGTGAATAAGGGTCCTTTAGGGCCTCTCCTACGCGCATTTCCAAGCGCCGATAAGCGTGATTCCGTCAAGCTGGGGTAGGAGGGGGTTGCAGTGGGCGGGGGAGTGCCTTTCCCCTTGCTGGGAGAGCCGTAGTTTCAGGAGGTATCCCGAAACTACGGCTCTTTGTGGTGGAGTTGTTCAGGCTTGGTGCCGAAACGTTAGGCAACCCTAATCCCTGGCCCGGGAGCTAGAGCATCCGGTATCCAGATTCGTCGGACTCTCGGGTGTCGGAGATAAAGGCCCTTGACGGGGCTTCTTGACTGGGTGATCCGCTAGCCTTGCTGGACCCGATTGAGAAAGTGTCTGGTGCGGTATTGGAGGCCCTCAATCTGGCGGAGGACGACGGCCGCCGGGTCGGGGTTGATCTCATTGGCCGGAGGCTCCTTTCGCACGTTTCCGCAGCACACGAAGTCTGCGCAAATCAACGTGCCAACGGTGTTCCCGTCACGACCGGACTGGCCAGCGCGCTTGGCTACCCAAAGGAGCACATCTTCCTTGGAGAACACATCCCGGCACAACTCGCAGAGCACGGAGCGATTTTTCTTTGCGCCGCCTTCGGGTGCACGGAGCATAATCCCGGTCACGCCTTTTGGCCTCGGCACTACCAAGTACCCCCGAAGCGGCATCTTCTCGTCGCGCCAGGCAAGGAAGTCCAGGTTGTCCCAGTCCTGGGAATCGAGGTTTCTGGGCAGAGTGAGCTTTGTTGCCTCGGAACGGGTGGCATTGATAAAGGATGAACGGATCTGTTGCGGCGTGATTGCCTGCATGACTGACTCTTTCGACGATATGGTTTCCCCTTGCGGGGACGGTCATGGAGTGTCAGCTTCCGGGCGCGCGAAAAGGGGACCACAGTCTAGGTCTTTTGTCAGTTGGTGACCTGAAGAATTAGGGTCGGGTCCGCCTCGTGGGGAAGCTGGGCGGAGGAGCGGGCACACTGCAGGCCATGACGGCCACCTCGCTCACTATGGCCGCAGCGACCGCAAAGGTCCCCCGCGCACTCATTGCCCTCGTTCCCTCACCTTTCTTCACCGGTCATACCCGGTTCCCATATCCTGCCAAACCATATCCAAATCTGTCCAAAGGTCATTGCCACCATCCCTGACAACGCAGCCGCCTGATACAAGGAGCAGGACGTAGAAATCGAGAACAGACGCACGATTCTCACAACGAATGCAAGGGACAGTGGAACGCCTGTGAGGGATATCTCGTCAACCCAGGCAGGGGCGAGCAGCGTCGGCGCCATAACCTTGGCACGAAAGTGTTGGCTAAGACATTTGAGGAGCAACGTCTATTACCTGCCGGCGGTCGCCGCCTCGAGGCGGCAGGACTGATCTTTTGGGGAATTCTTCCTGCGTCCGGTACGTTGCAGTCGCCGACAAACCCTCAACAGAGAAGAGATGCACCTCCGTGGCCACTGATTACGATGAACTGCGCACCGACGTCAAGGAATCCCAGGAAAACTCACTGGAGGCCCTGAAGACTGCTAAGGCGCCCGACGCCAAGTCCGTGGTCCAGGAGCTCGACGAGGCTGACGCCCTGGACGGCCTGACCCCTGGTGGCGAGTTCATTGCCGAAGAGCTCGTCGTTCAGGTCATCCCGCAGGCTGACGATGAGTTCACCTGCTTTACCTGCTTCCTGGTCCGTCACCGTTCGCAGAAGGCGCACGAGAAGGACGGCCATGCCTACTGCGTCGAATGTGAGGGCTGAGCGGTTCTGGCCGGCTGTCCCGGAGCATATCTGGGACAGTATCCGCGAGGAATTCACCCTGCCGACCGCAGCCGACCTAGCGACCCACTTCCAATCCCTTGGCGATCCCGAGGCCATGCGCCGTGCAGTCCGGGTGTTCATCGGGGAGGATACCTTCTGCCCGGGCGTCCGGTTCAAAGGTTCTTTCCGCCGTGCTCGGTCTCGGCTTCCTCGCCGGCTCCCTTCTGACCGCCGCACCGGTTCAGGCCGTTGGCTCTGTGATCGGCACCCCGATTCCGCGGGACGAAGTCATCAGCCGCGTCGCCACTGGCAACAACCTCAGCTCGGCCCTGGGGCCCGTCCGGACCGGGCTGAAGGACGGCGGCGCGTACCGGCAGTACCAGCGCGGGTTCGTCGTCTACTCGCAGTCGACCGGCGCCCACGTCTCACGGGGCGATCCGCACCGCCTACGGCAAGCTCGGCTACGAAAAGGGGCGCCTCGGATACCCGACCACAGATGAAGTGACCACCAGCGACGGCACCTACCAGCAGCACCAGGGCGGACCATCGCCTGGACGTCGGCCAGCGGTGCACATGCCCTTGTCGGCGCGATCCGTACGGAATGGATGGCCGCCGGCGGTGTGACCGGACCCTCGGGGCGCCCCTCTCTGACGAGACGACAGGGCTGAAGCTCGGGGGCGCCTCGCAGACATTTCGCGGGGGAGCGATCGTCTGGACGCCTTACACCGGTGCCCAGCTGTCCAAGAGTGCAATCCGGGCGGCTTGGCTGAAGGCTGGGGATGGCCTTATCGTTCAGCAGTTCTTAGACGGCAAGATCACTTGGAGTGCCAAGACGGGGGCCATTGTTACCGTCTATCCGCAGCATGCGCCATAACGGCTGAGGGTACCTTCAGGCTCTCCGGGGTGTGCGGACTTTTAGCGACGACCGCTTAGAGCTCCCTGCCCCCGCGGTCCCCGTCCGCTCGCCTGGCCTCTGCGTCGCCTTGATTGTGTTCTCGATCCTTGCCGGCCTCGCGGCCAACAAGGGCGAACCGTATCGCTACCGCTGCCGTTCCGCGTCATCTCCTAGTGCCTGCGACGAAGTGCTGCCTGCTCGATGACAGGCTGGACGGGAGTACACCGGGGATATGGACACAAGGTCCTACCAAGCTGCTAAGTATCCATTGGCGGCGGGAGTCGCGCCTCAAGTGAACCTCGCCACAGACATGCAGGGCTGGCCGGTCAGTTGCCGGGCCATTCTCCGGTCCAATGTTCGAAGAGCCGCGCTCCGCCGCGGTCGATGAGAGTCTTTATCACAGCGTAAATAGCGCCCTGTATGGCGGCGGTGATGAGGATCTCTTTCAGCGCGTAATCGGTGGACAGGGGATTGGGTGCCTCGTCGCGGTCGCCTGGGGCGGCGTGCTTCCACACCTGTTTGAAGATTTGGCCAGCGATGAGGCCGCCGATCATTCCTGAAGCCAGCCCGATCGGCCGATACAGTTTCGCTGGCTTGCTGGTGGGTTTCTTGGCCATGACATCCCTCGGGTACAACAGGGGCTGGCCGCTCGGACGCGGCGCCGGGTGGCTACCCAAATTACTCCAAACACCGCCACGGCGTAACCCATACAGGCCTGGTCGGGGTCCACTCCCTGAGGGTGGCCGTGCTGTTCGTGGACACCCGCCCAGTGGATGCGAGCATGTTCCACCAGCACCTGCTAGGCGCCGACGACCCGAAGAGCTTCTTCATGATCCGGGGTGAAGCCGGAGTCTCGTTTTAGCCCATCATTCATGTGGCGGTTACGGCCCGCTGGTAGTGTCCGCTCAAAAATGAACTGCTGATAGCTCCGACCTCTGCGATCGAAGACCTTGCCGGCCTAAGGGCTTCGATGAGGACTTCCGGGGCCAGCGCGTCCCGCTGCCGGGGCTGGCCGGTAAGGAGACTGTCCTGCTGCCGTACGTGCGAGAACAGGGCATCCGCAACAGCAAGCTGCCGGCAACTCCTCCCAAGGTCTGGCTGAACTTCGTCGCCACAACCGGCCGGCGCGCACGGTTCATCACCGCGCACGAGAACCACGGCGAAGTCCTGGCCGAGCGCACCGACACGCTCCGCTACTTTGACCTGCGGCCCACCCCGGTGTTCGCAGCCCTGGCGGACCGGCTGGTCATTGAATGGACAAAGGACACGGTCAACTGGTCAAACGGGCGACCAGGCAACCACCATGACGGTTGTCGAGATCTCAGACCCGTCCAGCGTGGCGTTCCCGGGATTTGATTCGCTCCTTGTCAGCCTCGACGAGCTCCAGGCCGTCATCACCGACGACCGCTGCGGGCAGTAGCGTACGGCCCTCAGCTCAGTGCAGCGCATCTACCTCATCGCCGACACCAGCCACGGCAGGCTGTAAGTGGGGAAGGGCGACGGCGCAGGGCGCTTCCTGGGCCGCTGGAGCGAGTATGCCAGGAATGGCCACGGCGGCAACGTCGCGCTCCGGGAGCCGGCTGTCGCCGACGCCCGGCACCGGCAGCACTTTCAGTTCAGCATCCTGCAGGTCTTCTCTCCGACCTGCGCTGGCCGCGCAGGTCGATGCAGCCGAGACCCTTTTCAAACCGGTACTCCTGACCCGGCAGTTCGGCATGAACTTGAACTAGCTCGGCGTCTTCCTGCACGAGTCGGAAGTTTGCCATGATGACAGCCTGATAGCCGTGCTTCGGGAGGATGGCGGCAGTGGCGGTAGCCGGCGCCTGGTCCGGCGGTTAGTCAAGATCCCCGATGGCAACGGCCACCACGGTGGTCCGGCCCAGCCGCATTTCGCCGGGCTGCCTCTTTCGGCACGTAGCGAGATCCGCGGCGGCGGCCAACACCGTATCGTGTGTGGTCTGGCTGATCCGGGTGGTGCCGGTGTTCCTCCCCGACAACACGTAGGAGAGCGTGGTCAGTGAGACCCCGGCCCTGGTGGCGACGTCGCGCATAGTGGGGTTCGATGCACGCTTTATATCTCGACCGTCTGTGTATGGGTAGTAGACAGCCATCGTGCGCCCCGGGACTTCTGAAAACCTTGGGACAGTCCGTCAAGTGCGCCCCCGCCCACCCGAATTGGTGGTTTTTGCCCTGTCGCCGTTTAAGGACCGGACGTAGAATCCCCTATGGAAAAGTTGAACTACACCGTAAACATCAACGCTCCGGTCCAGACCGTGTGGGCCACCATGCTGGACGACGCCACCTACCGGGAGTGGACCGGTGAATTCTACGAAGGCTCCTACTTCGAGGGCGACTGGAACCAGGGCAGCGAAATCCGTTTTCTCGGCCCGGACGAGAAGGGCTCCCTGGGCGGGATGATCGCGACAGTGGAGGAAAGCAGACCCCACGAGTATGTGTCCCTCCGCTATGTCGGCCAGATCGCGGACGGCCGGGATGACACCAGCAGTGACGCCGCCAAGGAGCTCATCGGAACCCATGAAAGGTACTCGTTCAGCGAGGCGGACGGCGTTACCACCGTGGATGTGGAGCTCGACAGCCAAGACGAGTACGTGGACATGTTCAACCAAGGGTGGCCTGCGGCGCTGGCGAAACTCAAGGAAATCAGTGAGGCCCGGCGGTAACCCGCGGGACTTAGCGCTTGCCCTTTTTCCGTGACCCGCGGCCGCGGCCCTTGTCCGGGTTGGGGGGCGTACCGCTGGGCCACCTTGGGCTTCTTGGCGCCCGTGCCGCGGCAGTCCGGCCGGGGTTTCCTTCTTCGGCTTCTCCTGCTGGACGGACGGTTGCCGGGAGCTCTGGGCTGTGTGCCCGCGGACAATGCCGATGAATTCCACCTGCAGTGCCATTTCGGGCCCGCCCAGCCCCTCCGCGTCGAGGAAGGTTTCCGCCGCGAGATCCTCCCTCGAACATCGAGATCTCGTGGCCCTTGGGTGCCACGACCACAGGCTGTTCCTCATACAGGGGAAGGGCGTTCAGGCCGTGGCCTGACGGGACTGGCGACAGAGCCGGCACGGCCATCCAGTGCTGGGGCTCGTGCCGGAGGCTCAACTGGGGGCCGCCCCGGATGGACCATTTCCCGGGCCGAATGCAGGAGGTGAAGAACTGGCCCATGGCGCTGTCGCAGGAAGGACACACGAAAGCCCCGTAGGGCCGGCCGCTGGCCTTAGTGCGGTTTGATAGGAGCCTTGGGTGATGTCGGGCCCGGCCGACCTGATCCACTTGTCGATGGCACGGTGCACACGTGCATCGCGCGCTGGTCAAAATCGATGCTCTTCCCGTCCGTCAGCAGCCGCGGTCAGGTCAGGGAGCAGCCCCTTCCGCATTTGACTTCACGTACTCACGGATGTTCAGCCTTACGTCGCACGCACCGCATCAAGCACAGGGTCAGCGCCGGCACGGGCGTGCTTTGCGTCACCATCCCGCCTGATGAGGGTGACCCCGTCACCCGGTGCACCTGCTTGTACCGGGCAGACTTCAGCGTGCTCTGCGGTTACGTGCTCGAAGAGGACCGGTCCGCTGTCGTGCGCCGGCACGACAAGGACCGCCACGACACGATGGACGTGATGGCCAGCTCAACCTACAAGACTCCTCAGCCCAGTACGGCACGCTGAGCCGGGAAGAGCGCACCGCCGTCCTACGGGCGGGCGGCAAGGAACCCGGCAGACCGGGCACCCCGCCCGCAGGGCTTTTGCTGGGCATCTGCTCGGAGCCTTCCACAAGACCGGCCGACGGCTGGTTCGCTAGATCGCACGGGAAGAAGCGCCCCATTTTACGAGCAATGCGAAAGGCTATTGCCAGTCATAGCCTCTAAAGTTCGGCTCCGCATAGCCAGCGGGTAGGCAGCGGTCACTGCGAGCAAGCTGCAAACCTCCCTCTTACGGTTGAATGCGTCTGGATGCTGCTTCCTGATCAGTTGTTCTCGGCTCAGCCGATCACAACGGTCAGCTCCACTGGGACAGCGCGGCGGACTGCATCGTCGACGGGGGAGTGCTCGTCTGCCCATCGAACGATGTCGCGGAGAGCGGCCTCTTCGGTGTCATTGGCGGCTATGCGGACCACTGTGCGCAGAGCGAGTGGTCCTGCAGAAGTGTCCTTACCGATTCCCAGCAGACCGCGGTCATCAGATTCACTGTCAACATCAACTTCGAGCAGGTTTAGCCTTACTCCCTTTTCGGCGGCACGCATGGCGATGAGCGAGACCAAGCAGGCGGCGCTCGCCGAGCGCAGCATCCATCCCGGAGTAGGCGCCGAACCCTTCCCGCCAACTCCTGGCCCCATATCCGTCACCAAGGACCAGCCGTGGGGGCCGTCAACCCGGACCCGGAGCCCATCTTCCAGCACGGCAGTGGCCGTCGAGTCGCGGGAGCGGGTCTTCTCCGGGTTTTCGTTCAAGTACTGCCGAGACCTGCTGATGGCTTGGGCTACTTCCGATTGCGACATATCTGGCACTCCCTTTCCGCCGCGGACCGAATCGGGCAAGAATACACCTCTACGAGTCAGGGTGGGTGTCTCAGGGCAGCGAAGCGAGGATCTCATGCGGCCATACTTTGATGACAACGTCGTTCAGATCCTGGTTCGGGCTGCTCACACAATTAGGTGTATAGCCCGGGTTCAGCATGGTGAGATTCACCGGGGCGCCGAGAAGGCCTCAGGGTTGGACCTTGTTGGCCAGATTTCAGGTCGCTATACTCGGGCGCGTTCCAGACGCACCACGCAGCCCCGGGAGGAAGCCGTCCGGCGCTGGGCCTTCAGCTACCGAGACGTCTTCTCCAGGCACACACCACTGATCCCGGTCATAGCGGTCCTGCCCGTCACCAATGCGCCCAAGACCGTGGCCATGTACGAGGCAGTCAGCAACGGCTTCCGATCGGCCGGAATCCCCGACCAGCACATCGTCCCCGCCATCGTAGCCCTGGAATCCTTCATCTTCGGAGCCGCCTACGACGTCAACGCACCCCACGCCATCTTCGAACCAGGAACGCTCGCCGACTCCACACCCAGCTTCACCTCTGGCGTCAAACAACATGCCAGCCAAGGACATCAACGGCCCGCCGATGTCGCTTTCACCCTCGGCCTCGACGCACTTATCCAAGCACTCCGCAGACTACGCGAACCGCCCTTCGGCTGACCGTCCATCTCCGCACGAACCACGGCCTGATCCTCCTATGTGCCCCTTCGCCCCCATCAAAGACTAGGCAGGGCCACGCTTGAGTGGCTGCGTTGCGTCGAAGAACCCGAATTCCTCACTGCCTCATCGTGTACCCACGCCCGTTCCTTGTTCGCGGATGAAATCGAGATCCCCACGGGCAAGCATCATCTGACCATGCCCGTCGACTTCGATGTTCCCGACCGAATTTTGCTGGATCCGGGCGGTCACAGTGCGCGGCACCATCAAGCATCCCGGATTGTTCAAGAGCCACTTGCGCGTTTCAGAATCAAGTCGGTCCCACTCGTCTTTGAGTGCCATCTCGGTTGTGTGCCCTTCCCCCAAGTTCCCCTGGAACCCGATGCCGGGCGCAGGGATTCCGATCAAGATTACGCGTCGTGTCGGGAGAAGAACATTGTCATTTCAACAAATCTGGCAACTCTCCAAGACAACCACTGAACATCTCGGAGCAGGACGCAAGCAATCATTCCAGAGCCACAAGACCGTCCCGGGAAGACTGGGGGAGACGTCCCGGAACGGCCAAAATCATTACATCTTCTTCTCCGCGGGCGCGTCCACTTCTGAGCGCAGCCCGGAAAAGGGCAGCGGCCGTGGAGGCGGCTGCGCCGGGAGTGCCAACCAGTTCCCTTGGTCCCACCTGCTCCAGCAGAACGGCTGCCTGTTTGCGCTGCTTGACTGTCAGATTGGCCGTAAAACAAAGTATCTGTCCGGGCGGCAGGTTTGAGGTGCGAACTGGAGTCGAGCTGGGAGTTCATCCTGGACCGGGGAACTTCGGGCGCTACGAATCCTGGCAGGCCATGGAGCACCGTCTGTACGAGGACGTAGTCGTGGAGGCGGTCTGGCTTCAGAGCTGAGGTTGGAGGATCACGTTACTTGTTTTCGGGGATCTCAGCCGGATGGAGGCGCGCTGCCAGATGTCCCGGCGGAAGGGAGTCGGAACTGCTTGATCGGCCAGCGCGGACGCGCAGGAGGCTATTTTTCTTTAGTGTCTGCGCACCGGGTACAGCCACTCCCGATCTCGGTACGCGCCACCCCTCGGGGTGAATAGTCAACCATATAGTGCACCACGTGAGGGGTGACCTTCCCGCACTCGTCGCAGTGGCGGGCTTCGATGTTCGTTCGGGTCTCCATGGGGGCCATCTTAGGAGGGGATGCACGTCATGTAGGCGCATGGTTAGCTGCCTCCCGGATCGGGAAGAACATCGGCCTGCCAGGGGCCGACGCTTCGGTTGGTGGCACGATGGAGCATGGATATTATCGAGTTCCTGGAAGCCCGGATCAGTGAAGACGAAGCTGTCGCCCAGGCAGCTTCCCCTGCGCCTTGGGAATGGTTCAGGAAAGACGGAACCCGGAGTCCGGCGCTCTACGCCGCGGACGAAGAAACGGTCCTCGACGCCTACGCTGACCACGCCCCCGGCTACCTCGCCTCCAAGGACGAAGACAGGACATACATTGCGCAGTTCAATCCGGGTCGCATCCTCGCAGAATGCGCGGCGAAACGTCAGATACTGGCCAACGTACCCCTCGTCGCCACCGACATGGCCAGCGAGGTTGGCGGGACCAGCGAATACGTCCTCATGTGCATGGCGTCGCCATACAGGGACCACCCCGACTACCAGGAAGGCTGGGCAATCGAGTTGTGAGAGCTCGAGATCATCATGACGAGGAAATTTCGCTGGCGTGTCGTAGTTACAAACGGCCATGATCGCACCGAAATCTGGTTCGGAATCGCAGCCAACAAGACGGAAGCTGAAACCAAGGCCTTATCCGATCATCCAGGCTGGTCCGTTCAGGAAGCGAACCGTGTTGTCTCTCCCTACGGTTAGAGGTGCAGGCTCGGACCAAGGGGACAAATCCATTCGGATAACCGACGAGCAGAAGGGCACCTGAGATCGTCCCCCGCCGGCGCACATGGCTGTGCCTGCAGAGTCCTGCTGCTGGTATCCCCTGCCCCTGCCCGTCGAGACTAAAAGGGGAGGGCCGCGCTGGCGACTCCGATGAGAGTCGCATGTTTAAGAGCACCCGCATTGCAGGCTGACAACATACCCTCCGGCGAGCGCTGCCACCCTGGGACTAATAATTCGGGGCCGGCATTCTCCCCTCGGCGACTGGTCAAGCCGGCCAATCTTGATTTGCGACTCAGATAATGAGCACACGGTTCGCTACGGCCTGTTCGGTAGCCCAACCCCTCGCTGTCGCCTCCTACACCGACGAGGCCCTGCACTTGGCGGAGCAACACCCTGCCCTTACCAGAGGGCGATTGTCACCGCACTGGACCTCGGACAACCCGCTCACACGCAACCGGAGATTTTGTGCAGACAGTGTCTGCACAATCACTAGGAATCAGTGCGAAATCGGCAGGCCGGCCCGGAACAAATAGTTGCAGCGCCCGGTTTGAGCAGGCTTGTCCTTGGAAGGGAACCGCATGCATGACACGCAGAGGACGAATCCGCTGCTATTGCTCGACCCTAGGGAGTGACACCATCACCCGCCGTGCGGATCCTGATAGTCCAAAGAACTTGTGGAGCGCATGTCGGAATGGGGGTGTGGCATTATGGCGGAATGGCTACTAAAGACTCGATGGAAGGGGTTAAGTACTACGCTGAGGCGCTCACTCGTTGGGACCGCGTCAATGCCGCCTACCAGCGAGATGAAGCAAGCCGAGAAGAGCTCGATGCAGCGTGGGAAATGCGGAAGTCTGCGTTCGAGAACCTACAGCGCTTGGAGCAGGCTGCCGCAGCTGAGCGCTCACCCAGCTAGGGTCGGTGGCCGCCAGGTCGGTGGCCTTTGCTCGGTGCGCTTGTGGCGGTAGCGTACCGCTATGGCGGATGAGGGGCAGCAGCAGGCGGCATTGGCCGGGTGGCCGCCAATATCCGGGGGAATCCTGTTCGGGATGGGACTGGGCGGGTTTGTAGACGGGATCGTCCTGCATCAGATCCTGCAGTGGCATCACATGGTGAGCGCCACCGCGGAGCACCCAGCGGATACCGTGGCGGGCCTGGAGGTAAACACCTTTGTGGACGGGTTCTTCCATCTGGTGATGTGGCTGCTGGTTCTGGCGGCATCAGTTGTAACTATTCTGGCTTGGCGACGGGGACGGCTGGCACCCAACTGGAGCTTCCACTTCGGCCTTGTCATGGCGGGATGGGGCATCTTCAACGTGGTGGAAGGCATCGTAGACCACCACTTGCTCCAAATCCACCACGTTCGGGACGACCTTGGCGGGCCACTCGCCTGGGACCTTGGATTCCTGGGCTTTAGCCTGTTGCTCATTGTTGGCGGCTGGCTGCTCTACAGGAGAGGCCTGGCTGCACTCGAACAGGCATTGCGAAAGGCGTCCTCCGGAAGTCCTTGACCTCTCCATGGGGCTGGTGGAAGCCTGAGACTCTCTGACGGCCCGCTTCTAAGGTCTTGGCGATCATCCTGTCCTTCGCGTCAGGCGCCCTGATTACTGCCCTGAGTTTCGAGCTATTCGAGGACGCCTTCCAGCGCGGCGGGATTTGGCTCGCGGCTGTTTATTGGTGCAGTGGTGTTCACGGTCTTGAGTGCGCTACTTGACCGCTGGGCGCAAGCGGGCCAGGACCCGGTTCCAGCGGACGAGCACCAGGGCAGCGCCAAGCTTGATACGGACGCCGCCGCCACGGGGCGTGCGCCTTCCCCGGCCTCCACCCGGGGTGCGGCTGGTCTGGCACTGCTTGCCGCCGCCACGCTTGACGGCGTACCGGAGAATCTCGCGCTGGGCGTCTCGCTCGGGGAGGGGACCGGGGGTTTGGCGTTACTGGCTGCAATCTTCGTCTGCAATCTGCCAAAGGCCCTTGCCGGGGCAGCCTCGATGCGCAGCCAAGGCATGTCCACGCCCGCCACCGTCAGACTTTGGGGACTGTGCTCCATCGTGCTGGAGGTCAAAGACGCCTTCGAGGAATAGCAGCCCGGCAGAAATCAGACGGGAGTACTCTCCATATTAGAGTGTGTCATTTACCGACCTGATACTCAGCCACACGCCAGCACAGAAGAACCGGGCTCAGGGATAAGTGTGGCCCTCAACGAGCTCGCAGCTCCGTTCTATCCGACGGGTGGCAGCCCACTGAACGGAATCGCTTCCTGCCGCGCCCCCAGGCTTACCGGGACGATGAGGTGACAATTTGCTGTACTTGACGAAAAAGGTGCTGCTTCGGAGGCGAGGCGAGCACACCGCCTCGCACTGCCAGCAGACCACCGCTGCTAAATACTTGAGGTCTTCAGCCCACGGACCAGCCATTCACGACGCTGTGGCCACTCTAATAGCGACACTCGGGCCGGTGGAGGAACGGGAGTCAGAGAAGGAAATCAGCTTTCGCAGGCGACGCGGGTTCGCCTACCTGTGGTGCCCCGGCCAATACCTGCACTCTCAGATGCCGGCGGTACTTACAATCGCCCTTCCCCGGAAAGTGCAGTCACCAAGGTTCAGACTAGTCGCGCATCCGTTAGCCCTGGTTTGGATGCACCATCTTGAACTCCCCGACGCAAGTGCCATCGATTTGGAAGTCGCCTCCTGGCTGCGCGAGGCGTATGACGCCGCTCAGTGAGATCGGCGGCATTGAACAAGCCAAGGAAGACCTGCAGGTTTAGGATGAGGATCCACGGCCAGTTAACGCCAGGCCCGAAATGAAAGGTGTTCTACCGTGATCGGATTCATCATTGCCGGGCTTGTGATCGGTGCACTTGCACGGTTGATCAAACCTGGTAAACAGAACCTCAGTATCGTTGCGACTCTGCTGCTGGGTTTGGCAGGCTCTGTCATCGGCGGCGTGATTGCAAGTCTGTTGGGGACCGGGGATATCTTCGAGCTGAACTTTCTCGGTTTCATTGTCGCCGTCATAGCAGCCGTTGCGTTGATCGGTGTTGCTGAGGGTATTGCTGGCCGGCGTAAGTCAGTGCGGTGACTTCCCCGCCGCTGCAAGATGGGAAGGGACTGACCAGGTGAGAACATCAGCAGGACGAAACCGGCAACCGTGCAGGCGACCCCGACCCCGACCCCGGTGAGGATCAGTCCCAGCATGCTGATGGTGTTGTCGCGCCGGGGTGGGCCCAGGGTCCACCGGGAGGGGTGACACTGGTCGTAATGAAGCTCGACCTGGGGCGCCGGTGTCCAGGCCCCGGTTCCCTGCCGGGGGGTGCAGGGACAGGTGCGCAGTGTTGGTGCTGTCGGACCTACGGAAACCCGTGTACCTGCCGGCGTCGAAGACCTGGGCAGTTGTGCTGGTCGAATGACAGCGGAGCCTGCCCAGGACGTCACCGGTGATGAGCAGCGGAATCCCCGGCACGAACCCGACCAGGTCATCACTTCCAGGATGGGACCTAGGAACTCCGCGGGCTGGCCATACAACCGATGGCCTGGGGGATCCAGCTGTCGCACGGCTGCTGCGATGAAGGGTTACGTCCGGTTCGGAGTGTGGCTAGGATGAAAAGGTGATCTGCCGGCAGAAAGCCGGCCGCAGCAACAGGCTTCAGGTTATGGGCATGCTTCCGTGGCCAGTGATGACGTTAGCAGTTCCCCGTCCGCTGGCGGTGTCGGCGGTGAGTGCTGTGATGGCGTTGGCCGCCGCAGGCTGCACTTCGGAACCACCCGCGCCATCCGCATCGGTCAGTGCATCACTGCCAGGAAATATCCCGGCCGACCTCTGGAACCAAGGCACTCCCGACCCCCTTCGGCCAGCGGGTCTGGTTGGCAACATAACCCCAACGGTGCCGCTGGTCGCCACATCCTATGAAGAGGGCACCGACACCATCGGCGACTGGCGGCTAATGGACATCAACCACGAACGCACGAAGCTGGTGATCCAATACTCCCAAGGGGGACCCTGCGCGACTGCCAAGGGAATCCTCAAAGCCGAAACCTCCACGGCTGTCGCCCTTGTCCCCATCTACCAGAACGGATCTGCAACGCCTTGTAACGGACCCCTGAACACCCCCGTGAGCACCGTCACCCTGGATAAGCCGCTGGGTGACCGTGAGCTGCTACACCTTGCCGATCACGGAACAATGCAGAGCCCGATGCCCGTGCCCTCCCGGTGAACCCTCAGGCAAGCACAGCAATCAACTGGGTTCACCCCTGCCCCTGAGCGACGTAAGCCGATCAGCGGGAGCTGCGAACCCTCCCAGACATGGCTTCCCAGTACTGACTACGCTTGCTCCTGTGCAGAAACGTCAGGTTGGAATCTAAGACCTTCTCGTGGGCGTGTCAGAAAATCCCGTTCCGGACCCTATTCTGACGGCACTCGGGCTGCGTGCTTGACGTCAGGTTGAGATGTAGGGGAGCTTGGCTCGCCTAGCTCGTTTCTGCTGGAGCCGATGGATGCTGTGTGGCGCAGATGGGTTCCTTAGTGACGAGTAGCGCGGGGATCACAGGTAGGCCCATGCGGTGGCCCACCAGTTCGGTTTGCAGCAACCGACCAACATCGAGCGCCGGCAAGGAAAACATCGATGAAATGCGCCGTGTCCCTACCGGATTCCGGCAGACCCATGAAATCTTGTTTCGCCGTGATGGCCAGGAATTGAATGGGCAGGTCCAACTGCTCAAGCTGTCCGTGCGGGCCTTCGCCGTCCATGGGCGGGGAGCCGCCGGGTTCCATGCTGCGTACGCCATTTTGCCGGCGAGCCAGCACCCGGCATTCGTGCCCGTGCTGTGGGACGTAGCCAACGGGCCGCGCTGAGTGTCTTCGTCAACGTCTCGATAGGCCAAGGAGCACGCGACGATTCGCTCTCAGCGACTTGGGGGAGCATTAGGGGACGAATAGTGGTGCACTCTATACACATGGAAGATATTCACTAGTCGGCAGATACTCATCGTTGGTAGACGCCAGGCAGGAACTGAACAAATGAGAGTGGGACTGCGGCTACAGGGAACCAACTGCCGGACCGTTGTACTGGACGGGCGGACTGTAGTTTCCGCCGCTCGGGAGGTGCACGCGGGCAGCTTGTCGGAAGCATTGGAATCGTCCCTGTCAGTGCTCCGTCGGGAGTTCGGGTCAGGCATCACGGAGATCACCGCCGACGTCGGACGGGCTTTGGTGGAGCGGAAGCTGGCCGACGTCGTCGCCATCCGCATTTCACCCCGTCCCCCGGCGGACGACTTCCACATGACCGTGCTGCCACCCCTTGTTGAGCCGGCAGTGACGCGGACCGTGCATGTCCGCGGGGGTCACGACCTGCGGGGGCGGCCTCTGGCCCGGTTGGATCTGGAGTCGTTCCTGGCCGATCTCCCCGGCATCCTTGCCAGTGACGTACGAAGCGTGGCGATCACTTCCGTCGGTTCGACAGCGTCAACGGACCATGAAACGCGCATAGCCGATGCCATCCTGAGCATCGACAGAGATATGCGGATCAGTATTTCCAGTGACTTCTATTCCAGCGTTTTCCGGGACCGCGACTACACGGCCATCCTCAACAGCGCCCTGATGGAGACGGGGGAAGAGCTGGCGGCCATGCTTGAGGAGGCAGGCCGGCGCCAGTTCCCGGCAACCCACTTGTCGTTTGCAAAGAACGACGGCGGCCGCGCACCGCTGTCACGGCTGGCCTTGGCGCCTGTCCACGGGTTGCGCGCCGAGCCCGCGATGGGAATCCTTGGCGCGGCCACGTTGGCGGGAATCCCCGAGGGGGAAGTCATTCTCTTCATGGAGGCCGGGGCAACCGTGGGCCACACCCACGAAGGCCTGCCTGTCGCCAGTAGCCTCATTCGCCAAGGATTTGACGCGAGCCTGGCCAGCAATGCCGCCATTCTCGAGCCGTACACCGTCCACCACCCGGTTCGCACCAACACTCCCTCCGTGATTGCCGACCTCCGCGAGTGGCAGGAGACGGCACTGCCCTTCGGGCTGGTGCCCACTCTGCCGGCGGTCCAGGACGCCGCACTTGTCGGATCTGCCGTGGCCCCGCTGACAGCGTGGATCGACAGGCTCGAGACCGTCAGCGGCCGAATTGACCTGAAACGGGCACAGAACCTTGCCGAAGAGGACGCCCACTCAGCGGCGGTCCAGTTGGGCGCCAGCCCCGGGCAAACCCACATCCTTGAATCGAACGTCTATGCCATGCCCTACGGCAACCCCGGAATCGTTCGAATCCGGGTCCAAGCGGCGGGAGAAACGTCCACCAGCGAGGAACACGTGCTGCCCGCAGCCGCGCGGGGAACCAACCCATGAGCACCATACTCACTACCGAGGACATCCGGAACCTCCGCACCGGGGCCCACTTCCTGACCTGCACCATCGACCCGACGGCTATCTACATCTACGCAGAGATGATCCAACGGGCGATGGAGGACCGGTCATTGGAACTCATCACCGTCGACGAGCTTGCTCCCGACGACCTGGTGGTGGCGATCGGAATGGTAACGCAAGGCCTTTTCATCGCCGACATGCCTCCCGTCGGCGATGAGTTCCTCGGCTGCATCCGTGCCATCGAGGCCAGTCTCGGCCGGCCGGTGCGAGCGATCTATTCGCTCGCCGCCGCCAACATCAACGGAATCGTCCCCCTCATGGTTGGGCTGCAATCGTCGCTGCCCGTCATCGATTCCGACCCCATGGGCCGCGTCTTCCCCTTGATCAGCCAGACAACTCTGAACATTGGAAACGTGGCGATCGGCCCTATCGCGCTCATGGGGGTAACCGGGGAACGGGCGGTGGTTGAGGTCGAAAGCCCGGAGCGGGCCGAGACGCTGGTGCGTGCACTGGTGACCGAACTCGGCGGCTGGGCAGCCACCGCCATGTATCCGTGTTCCGCACAACAGCTGAGGGAGCATGGCGTTCATGGCTCCATCAGCCGCATGATCCGGATCGGGCAAATCCTCGACGCGAGCACCCCGGTTGAGAGAAAACTGTTGTTGCTCGCCGATCTCCTTGGCACCACGCGCATCGCGCGGGCCCGTGTGAGCCACATCGAAAGCCTCTCCCGGCCCACCGACCTCGGCTTGCCGGCGCAGCCGTCCAGCGTAACGCTCGAAGACGAAACCACCGGCCGCATCGTCCGTCTTGAAATCCAGAATGAGATCCTGCTGGTCCTCGTGGATGGTGCGGTAACAGCAGCCGTCCCGGACATGGTGACGCTACTCAATTCCGAGCAGGGCACGGTGGTCAACATAGATGACGTCCAGGTGGGCGACGTCATCGACATCGTGAAGATCACGGCAGCGGCGCAGTGGTACACGGAGGCGGGGCTTGATCTAACTGAGCCAAAGGCCTTCGGCATTCCGATCGTGCACCCAAGGCGGCGACATGCGTAGATCGAAAAATGAAACCCGGCTCGATGTCGCCGGGCTGTTGGCGCACGGCTCCCTCCGGGGCACCACGCGGCTATATCTGACTCCATCCAGCGGGTTGATAGAAAGTGTTGTTCTCGTCTCCCAGCTTGAGGCAATCCGGCAGGTGCGGCCCAATACTGTGGTAGTGCTCTCCCCAGAGATGGGATCAGGGGGTTGGCTGGTGTCCGCGGCGCTGCGACATGCCTGGGAGCGGCGGGCCAGCGCCGTCGTCGTGGCCGGCAGCGCCTATGCAAGCGCGGCGGTCGGACTGGCGGAGCGGTTGGGCATCACCCTGCTGGCCACGGACGGGGAGCCTGCAGCGCTTGCCTTGGCACTGGCGGCCGAGATCGGAGCGGCACTGTCAGTGGTCGATGCGGAACTGGCCAGGGTCGCGCGGACAGTCGCAAAGGACACCACACTCGGTGATGTCCTCAAGACCGTTTCCAGAGAACTGGACGGGGTCGGAGTTTCACTGGAGCACGACGGTTTGGTTCTGGCCTCCGCCGGAATGCCTCCACGGGAGACTGACGAAGTCATTACCGTGGAAGTCGGCGATGCCAATAGCGCCGTCCCCTTCAACCTCACGGCACGCGTGCCCACTTCCGGCGTACACAACCTGCGGCTGGTTCGCTCAGTCCTTGAGGTGGCCACCCCCGCGGTGAAGGCTGCATGGCTGTTGGAGGACCTACTCAGCACTGCCCGGGCCGTTCCCACAGCAGCGATCGCCGGGTTGGATCAGGACCCTGACGCGTCAGGCGCGGAGTTCCACGAAAAACACCGACATCTGCTGAACCAGTTGGGTTGGCGCGAAGGGGAGCCGTACGTGGCCGTGTGGTTCCGCAGCGGGCAGGCGCAAGACCATCGTCCCGAGCTGACGGCCGTGTTGCGCCTGCTCTGGCGCAAGGTCACAGTACGCAGCCCCTTGGCTGAGGTTCAAGGCGGTTGGCTGACGCTCGTACCGGCCTTGGATCTGGACGCCTCGACCCAGCTCGAAACTCGAATCAGGACACGTCTGGGGTCAGCTCTTGCCGAGCTTGGCCTGGTGACGGGACTGTCCCGATGGCAGGAGGATGCCCCGGCGCTGGCGTTGATCGTGCGTGAGGCGCGGCTGGCTGCTGAATCCGCCCGGTCAACTGCGCCGGGCACGGTTCTAGGCTTCGCCGGCCTCGGCGTGGTCGCGGCCACGACCTTCGTCGACATGGACGCTGTCGCGCTCGTGGCCGAACTATCACTGCCGCGGCTGATGACCTCCCCTGACCGCGACGTGATTATTACTGCAGTGGCCGCGTTCCTCGATCACCGCGGCTCAGTCAGCCTCGCTGCGAAATCCCTCAACCTGCACCGGAACACCCTGCAGGCCCGGCTTAACCGGGCACGGGAACTAGGTGTCCCGCTTGATATCCCCTCTGAGCTGCTTTCCGTCCACCTCATCGCCAAAGTGCTGCGGCGATCTATGCCAGAGAAAACGACTTCCGAAGACCACCTCGAACCAGAAAGGGCTCCCTGAGTTCCATGCCTGAGCCCGACCCCGGTCCGTGCCCGCCGGACTGTTCTACGGACACGGACCCAGGCGCGTTAGGGCTAACTTATCTCGACGACAATCTTCCCTGACTGTTCGTTCGACTCCATGTAGCGGTAGGCATCAAGCACTTGGTCGAAAGCAAAGACCCTGTCGACTCTGGGTCGCAGCGCCCCGGAGCTAATCCGCTCAAGGATGAAGTCGACACCTCGCCGCCGCTCATCGGCCCGTCTGACGTGGTTGAACATTGAGTACGGGTGGAAAACCGATTGAGTTCTGCACATTGCGGCCATAGGGATAACGGGCTGCAAATCGCTCAGCGTTCCGTAGCCAAAAATGAGGGCGTTGGGTGCGAGGTGATCGACGTAGGTGCCGAGGGACTCTCCTCCGACAGGATCGAAAGCGACCCGCACCCCTTTGCCATCGGTGGTGCGGTCGATGACCTCGCCGAGGTCGTCGACCCCCACGAGGGCTACTTCGTTTGCGCCGGCCTCGAGGAGGAGCGATCGCTTTTTCTCCGACCGTGTCGTCGCGACCACCTTCGCCCCAAGTGCGCGTGCGATCTCGATGGCACCAAGCCCGGCTGAACTGGCGGCGGCAGTGACGAGCACTGTGTCTTCAGATCCGAGATTGGCTACTTCTGCGAAGGCGAAGTAGGGAGTGAGATATTGCATCCACACAGAGCAGGCCTGGGCATCCGAAAGTTCCGGTGGAGCAAGGGTTAGGTAGTCTGCCGGCAGGACGGCTGTTGTTCCCTGCACGCCGTCGGTTGCGGTGAAGAAGGGAATGCTCGTGACGCGGTCGCCAATGTTGAAGGCGGTGACATTCTCGCCGGTCTCGGTGACCGTACCCACTGCCTCGGACCCAATGCGCGAAGGGAACACCGGGATGGTGTAGTGCTCTCCGTGGATGAACATCAAATCTGCCCGGTTGAGTGCGAATGCTGCGACGTTGATGCGGACATCGTTCTCGGCGACTTGACGTGGAGAAGCAGCTTCGACGGACAGCACTTCGGGGCCTCCCAATTTGCGGAAGACAACCGCGGATTCCCGCCTGCTCATCGCTGGACCAACGAGAGGCTGGGCTTGAGGGGGGAGAGCAGTCCAATAGGCACATGGTCAGCGTGGGTCATTGTGGGGTTGATATGTATGGTCCGTCTGGACATCGCCGTACCTCCGTATAGCCGTGGTCCTGTATGCCACGTTTGATTTTGATTGGGCTAGCCGGCGCTGATGCCGCCGGGGTTATGGGAAGCATGTGGTTACCCGTCCCCCGCAAGGGTTCCCTCGCCTGCCTCGACCACGGGATGTCAAGGCAGGCGAGGGTATCGGGGTACCGCCCGCCATAGATGCCCTAGGGATGGAGGGGCACTCTGTCACGCACAAGCGGCCGGTGAGACGAGCGAGGCATTGAATTTACGCGGACACCTTGGTCATTGACACCATGTGCTTTGGCTCGAGAGCCGGGAAGAACCGCTGGCGTTCTTCGGCCGTGGGCCCGTCGTAGCCCAGGCGCTTGCTGTGCGACCAACCAAACCGACGGACCGAGTCGACGAGCTGCTCGGCGTGTTTGAGTGGGGCCACGGTCGCGTCGATCACGGGTACGCCAATTTCCTCTTGAACCGTTCGGAAGAACCCGAACTCGGCCGTGCAGCCGAGGATGACGACGTCTGCGCCGTCCTGCTCCACAGCATTGCGGGCTTCGGCCATGATCCGCTCTTCAGTGAGCGCCGGGTCCTGCTGGAAGTCATCGACGCCCATCTCGAGCACCCGCCATGAGGCAAGACGGTCCGACGCGCCGCAACGATGGACGTTCTCGGCCATCTCCGGAATCCACTTTTTCCGTCCGACCAGGATGGAGAATCGCTCGCCCAGACTGCCTGCGATGCTCAGCGCCGAGTGCGCCGGACCTACGACCACCATGCGATCGGTGATTTCGCGTGCCGCCCGCAACGCAGGGTCGTAAAAACAACCGATGACGGTGGCGTCATAGCCTTCTTCCTCCGCCCACCGCACGGTGCGCAACAGTTCTGGCAGCATGAGTGCCTCGAACGCGTTGTATTCCACGTGGGAGGGGCCCTCTCCGTCAAGGGAGACGACATCAACTTCGGTGCCGGGACGGACTATCTCGCGAAAGGATTCCGCCATCGTACGGTTGTACGCATCGGTGTAGAGGGGGTTGATCCACAGGATCCGGGCATTCTCCGACAGAGCGTCGAGATTATCGTTGGGGGTGATCATTCCAATTCACTTCCTTCTGTTTCAGGCAAGAACAGGCCGAGGATGACCGTGACAAACAAGAACGCATTGATAAACAGAATTGTCGACGTCGCTCCTGTGGCGGAGGCGAGGAGGAAACCGACGAGGCTGGGCGCGATAGTGTTCGCAACCCGCTGGCCGAAGATCCCGAGGCCAAAGCCCGAGCCACGCATGGCGGAGGGGTAGAGCTCGCCCATCCACGTGTCCCAAACACCCCAGGCTCCCATAGCAAAGAAGGCCAGGGAGAACATGCCGATATGCATCTCGGTTTCAGTTGAGGCTGTCGCGAAGAAAAAACCACCGCCGGCTGCCGCGAGAACATAGCTGGTAAAGATCCATTTGCGGCCGAAACGTCCGGTCAGGTAGGAGGCCGTCATATAGCCGGGGATCATGAGGACCGCGCTCAGGGCGATGAAGGACATGCTTGATGAGGCGCTCAGTCCTCGCCCTTCAAGCAACGTTGGCATCCACGACTGAAGTCCCCAGTAGCCCCAAGAGAAGGTGAAGTTGATAAGGACTTGAATGACCGTGATCCGACCCATCTTGCCCCTGAAGAGGCTCCAGATGGTCTGCTTCTTGTCCACCGAGACCGTGAGAATGGTGCTACGGGAAATTTCTTGTGCGCCCAGACGTTCGAGGACATCGTGCGCGTCTTCGTTCCGGCCCCGCCTCGCTAGCCAGTACGGGGATTCCGGAACGACCTTGTACACAACGATGCCCCACAAGCTCGCGAGGGCGCTGACTGCAACGACCCAACGCCAACCGTGCCCTCCAATCAGGGCGGTAGTTCCGAGGGCGGCAAGGATGCCAATAGGCCACCCCGCAGCGAGATAGACCGCGGCCTTTCCGCGGACCTTGACCGGGAGGAGTTCTTCAAAGTACGGAAAGGTCACAGTGAATACGCCGGAGAACACAAGCCCGGAGAGGAAGCGGGCCACGGCGAGGGCCTCAAAGTTGGGCGCGAAGCTGCTGAGGAGTGTTATGACGCCGTAGCCGGCAAAACTCCACGCGCACGTAGCTTTCCGGCCGATTCGGTCGGAGATGGGGCCCCATAGGAGAGATCCGGGGATCATGCCGAGGAAGAGTGCCGAGATGGCGATCCCCACTTGGGTCGCACCGACTTGCAGGCTGGTCGCCAGGTCACCGGCGACATACGTGAGGATGAGCATCTCCCAGGCTTCGATCGCGAAAGCGAAGAAGAGGACTGCCCCGATCCTGAAGTGAATGGACCCGAAAGGCATGTCGCGGAACGCATGCCCGACGGCCATGGAGCGAGGCGGACTCGCCGTCCCGGGCGCTGGCCCTGAGACGAGTGGGTCGATATGGGACATGTCTTGACCTCCGATATTTAGGACAGGATAAGAAGTACAGGCTGCATTTCTGTGCACGGGGGACCCAGTCCGGGTATCAATGGAGTGCACAGTGCGCCTCGGAGCAGCTCCTTCGAGCCCCCACCGAGTGATTGCACTCACATTACAAACGAGAATGATCAGACCGTGTTCACTGTGCACTTTTCTGAAAAGCTCGTTTGGGCGCAACGCACTGCTGCCGAAAATCTTGCACGCGTTTGCACAGGCCACGAGCACTTTTTGTTTTGGGAATTTGCGGCAAATATTCTGTCTTTGCTGTGACGGCTGTCACGATTGGTGCTTAAACGTTCGGCAGGACCGCCAATGGCGGTCATCAGCTGCGGCTTATCTCCCGTTCTCCTGCCTGCTGCTGCCAGAAGGGCATGAACTACGACAGCCAGCCCGGAGCGTGTCTCGTTGACGCTTGGGAAGATGGCAAGCGCCGATTCCCTAACCTCACGCTCACGGCGCCGAGCCTAAGGGCCGCGTTAGATCGCGTGCCGCGTATGGCTGTTATGCATTTTGCCCGTCCAGCTTCAACAGGATCGTGCAGTATGCCCACGATCTTGGTCAGGCCTGTATGTAGCGTGATGTCCCACACACCAAGCTCCATTCCAAACCATGAGGAGACAAATATGCCGAACTACAGGGTGTCGATGGATATCGGCGGAACCTTTACTGACATTGTGGCGTACGATCAGGGCGCCGGAACCTATGCGGCCACCAAAGCGTCCACCACGCCGGGGAACCTGAGCGCTGGTGTCATCGCAGGGCTCGAATCGATTGTTGATGACCTCTCGGACATCGAATTCTTGGTCCACGGCACCACGCAGGGCCTGAACGCGTTCCTCGAACGCCGTGGGGTTCCCGTGCTGCTGCTGGCCACGGCCGGCATCGAAGACACCTATCACATCGCCCGCGGCCCGCGTCTTGAGCTTTACAATGCCCAGTACCGCAAGCCCGTCCCGCTGGTCGAGCGCAAGGACGTCCTAGGTGTCGGCGGCAGGCTGGACAGTCAGGGCCAGGAACTCCGGCCCTTGGACGAAGTGGCCGTACGCCAGGCAGCGCGCCGGGCAGTGGAGGAGGGCTACGGCGCGGTTGCCGTTGCATTCCTGTTCAGCTACAAGAACCCCTCGCACGAACTCCGGGCCCGCGAAATCCTGCTCGAGGAACTGGGGGAAGACTTCACAGTCTCCCTTTCGCACGAAGCAGCCAAGGAATGGCGCGAATACGAGCGCACCTCCTCCGCCGTCGTCGAGGCCTACACAGGTCCGGTGGTACGCAACTACCTCCTGGACTTGGAAGAGAAACTCGCTGACCGGGGAGTGGAAGCTCCACTGCACATCATGCAGTCTTCCGGCGGCGTGCTCAGCGCCGAGTCCGCTCGTAAGCGCCCGCTGCAGACGCTGCTTTCCGGCCCGGTCGGCGGTGCCATGGGCGATGTCGAACTGGCCGGTGTCTCGGGAAACCGCAACCTCATCGGTGTGGACATGGGTGGCACATCCTTTGACGTCTCCTTGGTGGTCGACGGCAAGCCGGACGTCTCCACGGAGGCCCACCTTGAAGGTCTGCCGATGCTCATGAGCGTCGTGAACATCCACACTGTAGGGGCTGGCGGTGGCTCCGTCGCTTGGCTCGAAGCCGGCGGCCTCCGGGTCGGACCACGTTCCGCAGGTGCCACTCCCGGACCGGCGTGCTACGGTCGCGGCGGGACGGAACCCACCGTTACCGACGCCAACCTGGTGCTGGGCCGTGTCGACCCCGACTGGTTCGCCGGCGGGCAGGTCGCGTTGGACCGTGAAGCCGCGATAACCGCCCTGAAAACAGTCGGGGACCAGCTAGGCCTGGACCCCATCGCCATGGCCGAAGGCATCTGCGACGTCGCCAACTCGCAGATGGCCCAGGCGATCCGGACCATCACCATCTCCCGCGGCATCGAACCCCGTGACTTCTCCCTCGTGGCCTTCGGCGGAGCCGGACCCATGCACGCCGTCTTCCTCGCTAAGGAACTCGGCATCCCGGAAACGGTCGTTCCCCGCTTCCCCGGCGCTTTCTCCGCCTGGGGCATGCTGCAAACCAACATCCGCAAGGATTTTTCCGAACCCTATTTCTACCTCGACGAAGACATCGATGTGGCAGATATGGCCGGCATCCTGCGATCGATGGAAGTCGAAGGCTTGTCGTCGCTGGTCTCGGAAGGGGTCCCGGAGGAAAACCGCGCCACGACGGCGTCCGTGGACGTCCGCTATCAGTCGCAGGAGTTCTCCCTGAACGTTCCGCTGACGTCTGCTGACGAACCCGAGTCTCCCGGCTTCGTCGCCAACCTCGCTGTCCGCTTCTCCGCGATGTACCACGAGCGTTATGGCCACTCCAACCTCGGCGCCCCGATTGAAATCGTCACGCTGCGCACGCAGGCGGTCGGTGACCTGGGACGGCTGGAAGCTCCCAGCCACGTCATCGCGCAGGGCCCGGAGTTCAAGCACGAAATCCGCCGGGTGGTCTTTGACCATGTCGAACACGACACCACCGTGGTCCGCCGGGACGACCTCGGCGCAGGTCACACATTCGAAGGACCCGCCATCATCGTGGAGCAGACCGCCACCACAGTGGTTCCCCCCGGATTCAACGTCACGGTCGACGAGATCGGCTCCCTGGTCATCCGCTCTGAAGATGTTGAAGGAAACTGAGGTACCAAAAATGACAATTGCAGCAGTTAAAACCCTGGATCCCGTCACCGTGGAAATCATCCGCAACGCGCTCACCAGTGCCGCGGATGACATGAACGCCACGCTGATCCGTTCCGCTTACTCACCGATCCTCTACGAGGGCGGGGACTGCGTCGTGGCTCTCCTAGACACTGAGCACCGCGTGCTCGGACAGTCCGCCGGCCTGCCGCTGTTCCTCGGCAACCTGGAAACTTGTTCCATCGCGGTGGAGGAGATGTACGGCCGGGGGGTCTGGCAGGAAGGAGACATTTGGATCCTCAACGACTCTTACCTCGGCGGCACCCACCTGAACGATGTGACTATTTTTGCTCCCATCTTCGACGACGGCGCGGTGGTCGGATTCGCGGCCACCCGTGCACACTGGATGGACATGGGGTCCAAAGATGTCGGCGGCTCGATGGACTCGACGGACATTTTTCAAGAGGGCTTCAGGATGGGGCCGGTCAAGCTGGTCGAAGCTGGCGTCGAGACTTCTGTTGTGGACCTGATCCGGACCAACGTGCGCTTCCCCTACCAGACCATTGGTGACATGCACGCGATGATCGCAGCCATCCGGATGGGGACCACCCGGATGAAGGAGCTCGTTGGCAGGTACGGGATGGAGCAGCTGGACGCCGCCCGTGATGAGATCTTCCGCCAAACTGAGGAAATCGAGCGCGCGACCGTACGCAACATCCCGGACGGGGTCTACGAAGCCGAGGGGTTCCTGGACAACGACGGTATCAATCTGGACACTCCTATTGCGATCAAGCTAAGGATCACCGTAGCCGGCGACACGGTTGACTTCGATGTCACCGGATCGGCGGACCAGACCATGGGACCGGTCAACTGTGGTGCCGCCCAGGCCGTCTCGGCACTGCGCGTTGGCTACAAGCTCCTCATCAGCCCGGAGTCCAACTCCAACGGCGGTTCATTCCGGCCAATGACCACTCAGGTACGGTCCGGCTCAGTGCTCGGCGCCGTGACGCCGGCCCCGTGCCAGTGGTACTTCTCCCACCTTGGGCTGCTGATCGACCTCGTCTCCAAGGCAATGGCCCCGGCCATGCCCGAACGCGTCGCCAGCGCCAGCCACGGTGACTCAATGATCATCACCGCCGCCGGTTTCGACACCCGCTTCGGCCGGAACTTCGTCACCATGGAAGCAACCCTGGGCGGCTGGGGTGCCTGGCAGGGCACGGATGGTGAATCAGCCATGATCAACAACGTCAACGGCTCACTCAAGGACCTGCCCATCGAGATGCTGGAGACCCGCTACCCGTTCCGGATCAACGAGTACTCCATCCGCCCCAACTCAGGCGGCCCCGGGCAGTACCGCGGCGGCAACGGCGTGGTGCGCGAATACGAATTCCTGGCCGACTGCGTCGTCGGGCTCTGGTTCGAACGGTCAAAGACCCCCGCCTGGGGGCTCTTCGGCGGATCAGACGCCCAGGGCCCCGAAGTTGTGATCAACCCCGGCCGCGCTGACGAGGTCCGCACGTTAAAGGCGAACGCCCACAAGGTCAAGGCCGGCGATGTCGTCCGCCTCGCCGTGGGAGGAGGCGGCGGCTTCGGAGAGGTCTCCAAGCGCTCCCGCGAGGACATCACATACGACATCGTCAACGGTTTCATCACCGAGGACTTCGCCAGGACGCACTACGGCTACTAAGCACCGCCATCGGATGGGTTCCCATCAAGAAAAGAAAGGACTCCATGAGTTCCCAATTTGAATCCTTCGACGACGCGTACGCCCACGCCCAGGAAGCCGTCGGTGTCACGCTCTTTACCGCCTCCGTCATTGCCGATTATGGCGCCAGTATGGCCCGCGTCTACACCACCCATCCCGATGTCTATCCAGTGGGCGGAAAGAAGACCCTCACCGGGGACACGAACCCGGTGTGGCTGAAGCAGGTGCTCAATGGACAGCAGCCGTTCCTGGGGGCGGATAAGGAAGCGGTCCGCGCATTCTTCTTTGATTCGGCAACCATCGAGTCACTGGACTGCGGGGCCATCGTCAACGTTCCGGTCGTGAGCAACGGCCAGACAATCGGATCCATGAACTTCCTCGCACCTGAGGGCAGCTACGACCAGAGTTCGGTGGACGCAGCCGTGGACGTCGCACGGCGGTCCGTCCATCTGCTCGAAGAAGCCCTTACCACCGCCGACTAGTTCCTCCGCGGGCGGGCACCAATTGGGGGGCCCGCCCGCGGGGGCAGTACGAAGGAACCGCACGTGACCACTCCAGAAAGCCTGACAATACGGAACGCCCTAATCTTCGACGGTGATTCTCCTGACCTGATTGAGGGCTCTATCAGCATCCAGGATGGCCGGATCACCGCCACAGGTCGGGAGGTGGAAGAGACCGGGGTCGTCCTTGACGCCGGCGGCCGAACCGTGATTCCAGGACTCATCGATGCCCATTTTCATGCCTACGCCCTCAGCCTGACGTCCGCCAGAAACGAAACGGGGCCACTGAGCTACTCCGCACTTGCCGGGGCAAGGCGCCTCGCGGCTGCACTGCTCCGCGGGTTCACCGCGGTTCGTGACGTAGCCGGTGGTGACATTGGCCTTGCCAACGCCCTCGAGGAAGGCCTGTACCCCGGTCCACGCTACTTCTTCACCGGCCCCGCGCTAAGCCAGACAGGCGGCCACGGCGACATCCGGGCCGCGAACGACGGAGGATGCTTCCATGGCGGGCACATGTGCGAAGTGGTGGACGGCGCCGAGGATCTGCTGCGGGCCGTGCGTCACCGATTCCGCACAGGCGCCTCCGCCATAAAGATAATGACTTCCGGAGGGGTCGTTTCACCGGTCGACCCGATTCGGGTTCCGCAGTACAGCGCGGAGGAAATCCGCGTAGTAACGGAGGAGGCTTCCCGCAGGGGCAGCTACGCCACGGCTCACGCATATTCGCCCGAGGCCATTCGCCATTCAGTACTTAACGGGGTTCGCTGCATCGAACACGGCAATCTGCTGGATGCCGAAACCGCCCAGCTAATGGCTGAAAAGGACGTCTATCTAGTCCCCACCTTGGTGACCTATGAGGCCATGGAACGACGCGGAGAGGAAGTTGGCCTCACCAAAGTGGGAGCAGCCAAGAACCGGGAAGTGCTAGCGGCGGGAAAGAATGCCGTGGCACTGGCCCGAGATGCCGGGGTCCGGATTGGGTTCGGAACAGACCTCATGGGTGAACTTGAAGATGAGCAACTGGCCGGACTCCGCCTGCAGTGTGAAGCGCTTGGCGTGTACGGCGCACTCCGGTCGGCAACATCAACCAACGCCGCCCTGCTTCGCCGCGGTGACCTTGGACGCATCACCCGCGGGTCCTGCGCGGACTTGGTGGTGCTAGACGGGAATCCCTTCCATGAACCCTCGATCCTCTGGGACGAAAGCAAAGCGCGTACCGTCATCAAGGACGGGCAGATCATCTCCACCGGTGTCCTTAGGGCCGCGGCGGACTTGCCGTTAGACGTTCCGGTTGCATAAGAAAGCAGCAGAAAATACCCGTACGTCGGCAGAGGGCTGGCCAGGCTGAAATGGGGTAATGCGCCATGACCCGCCATCGGCCCATCAACTCGGTTGTGGGTACGCTTGCCGGTCGGGTAGTAGACTCCCAGGAAGCCTGTCGGCATTAGCTGACAGGCTTCCTGGTTTTTGAGCAAACCGGTTCTTATTCCTTACCGCACGAGATGGAACGCAGTTCCCAATGCCCATAACGATGGATTCCGCCAACTGCGGGGCGGGCGATTTGGCCCAGGCAGGCCGCAGGGTGACTGGTGTACAGCGCCGGCGTCGGTTGAAGTGCCGTTCGTTCTGGTTGGACCGTGGCGGGTCGGGAGGCCATAGGTCAGGTTGATGGTGTGACGTCGATGAGTACTTTCCCGATGGTGCCCTGCTCCACGGCGTCATGTGCCGCGGCTGTCGCTTCGAGCGGGAAGCGGGTCAGCGGCAGGCCGTGTTCTTCGCCGACGCGCAGCGCGCCGGCCTGCAGTGCTTCGGAGACCGCGGCCACGGCGTGCTGTTTCTGTTCCTCGGTGACGGTGTAGGTGAGGATGAACTGGTAGCGGACGTTCTTGGTCATGCTTTCACGGATGGGAACGGTTACTGATTCTCCGGGGTTGGCCGCGTAGATGGCTATGGTTCCGCTTGGTTTGAGCACCTGTACGTCGGAGTCGATGTTGGCTGGGGCGTTGACGTCGACGATGGTGTCGACTCCGCCGGGGGCTGCCTGGCGGACGGCGGTCACGACGTCGTCGGTGCGGTAGTTGATGACTGTGTGGGCTCCGGCGAGGCGTGCAAGTTCGGCTTTCCGGTCTCCGCTGACGGTGGTAATGACGGTTGCTCCCGCCCAGTTTGCCAGTTGAATGGCAGCGTGTCCCACTGCGCCTGCGCCGCCGGTGACCAGTACCGTGCGTCCCGCCAGGGCTCCGGGGGAGAGCCTGGCAGGGCCGTCCTCGTTCGAGGTCAGTGCCCGGTGCGCGGTCAGGGCGGGGATGCCGATGGATGCGCCGGTGTCGAAGGATTCGGCGTCCGGCAGCGCCACTGCTTTGGCCGCCGGCATTACCGCGTACTCCTGTGCGGTGCCCCCATTGCTGCCCCAGGCGACGTCCCAGAGCCAGACGCGGTCTCCGATGCTGAGTCCTGTCACTCCGGAGCCGACTTCGTCGATCACGCCGGCGCCGTCCTGGTTGGGGACTTTTGGTTCTTCGAGCGGGGTGCTTCCTCCTCCGCCTGCCCGGGACTTCCAATCGGTGGGGTTCACCCCGGAGACGACCACGCGCACCCGGACCTCACCCGGGCCGGGGTCGGCCAGCGGCTTGTCCTGAAGCTTCAGCACCGAGGACAAACCTGTCTCTTCGTACACAATCGCTTTCACGTCTTCTCCAATGAGTCGGTTACCCCTGTCCGGCCTTACCGAACCAACCTATCGAAGGACGGCGACCAACTTCCTGAGCAGATGGGCTGTTCGAGACGCCGTCGAGATTGGCGGTCCGGTGACGTGTCCCTCGGGAAGGTGCTCGCCAGCAAGCGTGTTCCCTGGAAACGGGTGCCCAGACGGGACGTGCCCATGATCCTTTCGCCGTCCGGCACGCTACCCCGTAGAGGATTTCCTCCGGCCACATCGGGGACCAGAGAGAGCTCCTCGCGGCGGACCAGCCGCCGCCATGGCGGGCAAGCCCCAAGGGCATGCCGGAGCGGCTAACGCGGGCATTCCCGAAGGGGTGGCGGGGGCAAGGCGCGATCCTGAGCGGCAGGCGTCACGGCAGCGCGGTGCCGGTATCAGTCATGTTGTCAGAGCTTCCGGTTGATGGGGGAAGATGAGAAGCGTGCTCGTGGCGGTGGCGAGGAGTTGTCCGTCGGCGGTGCTGAGGCGTCCTTCGGTGAAGATCACCCGCGGGCCGGTTTTTACGACTGACCCCTCTGCGCGCAGAGCACCCTTCTGAAGCGTGATGGGTCGCAGGTACTTCACCGCCAGGTCGATAGAGGTGTAGCCGATCCCTGCTTCCAAGGTACTGTGTGCTGCGCAGCCGAGCACCGTGTCGAGGAGCGTGCAGGCCAGGCCGCCGTGCACCATTCCGAGGGGGTTGTAGTGCGCTTCTCCCGGCCAGCATTGGAACTCGACGTGTCCGTACCTCGCATCGACGAGATCGAAATTCATGAGGGAAGCGATCGGCGGCGGCGCAATGCTGCCGTCGCGGAGGGCGGAAAAGTAGTCCAGACCCGACAGCCGTGGCAGTTGTTCGAGCGCGATTGCCGGATCAATCCAGGTGAAGGTTTCCGAGCGTTGCGCCGAGGTGTTGGTTGACACCGGGGTTTCCTCCTCAGAGCTCTGCAGGTCTTCAGGGTTTGTCGCGGTCATACCGGGGTGTTGGCTGCCAGTACAGGGTACAGATCCGAGATCGAGCCAGACAGGCCGCGCTTCACTCCGGCGCTGATGTCGTCCACGATGACCTCGTAATTGCCCTGTTCGAGCCCATCGAACGACTTCCGCGCGACTTCCTCGGGGGAGGTCTTCGGGGCATTCACGCCCTTGGCCATGGCTGTGTCCATGTAGCCGACGTGAACACCCGTGACCTGCGTGCCTTGGGGGGCCAGTTCCACGCGGAAGGAGTTGGTCGCCGACCACAGCCCGGCCTTTGATGCACTGTAGGCGCCGGTGAGTGCGATCCAGCTGAGCACGGAGTGGATGTTGAGGACTGCTGATGTCCCGCTGGCGGCGAGCACCGGGGCGAATGCCCTGGTCAGGGCGACCGGTCCGAAGAAGTTGGTTTCCATGACCTCACGGATCTTCTCGTCGGGGAGTGCCAGGAAGGTGTCCGATTCGACGCTCATGCCGGCGTTGTTGATCAGAACGGTGACGTCCTGGGCCTGGGTAACGGCGGCCCGGATCGAGTCAGGGTTGGTGACATCGAGAGCGAGGGGGATGATCCGGGAGTCGTTCCACTCTTGCGGGCGGCGGGCCGTCGCGTACACCTTCGCAGCACCCCGGGCGAGGGCCTGTTCCACGAGCTCGCGGCCCAGGCCTCCATTTGCGCCGGTAACGAGGACGACGGCGCCAGATAGCAGTGGCATGGATTCTCCTGATCTCATAAGGCGGCGACGCGGTTGTCGTGACCTCTGAGCATCAGAATAGCCGAGTGCGTTGGGTTTTCCAACTGACTTGTATACTTGAGGAATGGACCGAAAGCAGGTGAACATGGATCGGCCAACCGGCAAGGCAGTTGATGCGCCCAGGGCGTGTTTCATAGCGGCGGGGCTCGACGTGCTCGGGGAACGGTGGGCGCTGCTGGCGCTTCGCGAAATGTCGTTAGGCGTTCACCGGTTCGACCAGATCGCCCGCAATACCGGCGCGTCCCGCGACATCCTGACGGGCCGGCTGCGCACACTCGAAAGCCGCGGCGTGATCGAGCGCGTCCAGTACTCCCAGCGCCCCCCGCGCTACGAATACCACCTCACAACTTCCGGGGCCGAAGTCGCACCCATCCTCATTTCACTCGCAGCGTGGAGCAGTACATGGATGCGCGACGAGACACCCCGTGCCTCCTACCGGCACAGTTGCGGGGCCGACCTGAAAGCGGTGGTGTCGTGTGCGGAATGCGGTGAGGAGTTCACCCCTGGAAGTCTGATGCTGGGACCGCTTGTGTCAGCGGCCGGTACGGATCCGGCATCCGAGCAATAAGAACAACAACCGGACAGAGGACGACGGCGGTATCTCCCGCCGTCGTCCTCTGACATAACCTGGGGGCGCGCAACGTGTGTCTGAGTCCGGCATTTCAGCCATGCCTTGCTGCCGGGATCATTGCATGCGCTCCTACTTCCATAGTGAGCGCCGATATTTGACCTTTCGTCGTTTGGAAGATGCCGGGTTTCATTGCTGACCGGGGGTGTGGACGCTGGCCTCCTTGCCTTCCTGGATGGACGGGTTGTTTTTCGCTACCAGTTCATGGACGTTTATGGCTGTGCCACCATGACGTGAGACCAATTTCGTGCGAGGTTGCCAATTCCATCGATAGCTCTCTTCTTAAGCGCGTGCAAGCTTTCCTGACCGGTCCCTCCGGTCCGACACCTATGCGGCAAGGTGTGCCTGGTCCCGCTCGTGGATCGATCCGTAGGGGACATCAGTTGTAAGTGAGACTGAGAAACGACAGAAGTGATGTCTTGTAACGACAACACCCCGTTTTCGGTCCATGGACGCCCTGAATTTCCCTGAATGCTCAGTCTGGGCTGGTGCTACGGATGAACCACTGCTGCCTGCTCGGACTGCTTTGCTTTCCGGCTGATGCCGAGGCCGCGGGCGCCTATTTCGTTGAGGTCTTCTTCCTTGAACCGATTGATCCACTCGACGAGCTGCTTGACGCAGAGTCTCTGCCCTCCAAAGTCGCGTTCCACTGGCGGCCCCGCCGACCGATCCCGGAAGACGACGAATTTTTTGAGAACGTCTGGCGGGACTTGCGAACCAACGGCAACGTTTACTGACCACAACACCGGGCGCGCGCTTCGAGGGTCCCCTGCCTCGGCGTGTATCAGGGACGGATTTCGCTTCGCACCGTCCATAAAGCATGAAGACTCGCTTGTGGGCTGGCACCGAGGACCGGATCGAGACGGATCTGCGCGCCCACAGAACGGCTGGAGGGGGCCGGGTCAAGTGCCGCGGCGAGCATGCCCAGGACATGCGGGGCGGATTGGCCCCGGATGTGTATACACCGTCATTCTGACCCGGCGATGCCCGAGAAAATCGGATCACGCCCGGCCCTCCAAAGACTAGAATGGGAAGGTGCCTTGGGCTCCTCGGATGCCTTGGCGCTGCTGTAATTTGTTTGTCCACCCCACGACGGAAGAACAGTGATGATACGGGGAATTGGCAGGCACCGGAATGGGCGAACGTAGGGCGAGTCTGGTCGGGTGGCGTATCTTGTCATCGCGGTAGTGGTCGCCGCAGCGCACGGGTATCTTGCAGGGTGTGCGCCGGACCGCTCCAGTCCGTGCCCTCGGGGACGTGCGAGACCGCCCACGTCACACCGCCATCGTCAGCAACACCCGACCAAATTATTACTACACCGGAAAGATGAGGACACTTCATGACAGAGAATCCCATCCCCGCCGCAGAAGCCCCCGATACAGCTGCCGGTGAGGAAGAAACCGTTGGCAAGTCTGTAAGTCCCGGCGCTGACACAAATGGAGCGTCCGAATCACCGGCAATGAATAAGGGAGAGGCACCGGAAAGTGGGGCTGCGGACGAGGACGCTGAGGGGAGCGAACCTGGCGCCCCAGTGGGGGACATGGATCTTTCGCCCCTGGGACTCAAGGATGCTCCTGCGCAGGACGAGAACGAACACAGTCTCGTCGATCCCGGAAACAGCTGATCTGACACGCTCACTTCAGCGCCGGCACCCTGGACGCCCTGCTGTGTCGTAAGGCACTGCCGCCGGTACGCCAGCGTCCGCCGAATTTCGGTCGTTTCCCGGACGCTGGTCGGTGCCGGCATTGCGGCGTCGCCGTGATTCCATATGGTGCGGAGGGCGCGGCGCACGGCTTCCTGACAGAACAGGCTCCCGCGGATGCTGCCTTCGCTGGTTCCGACCAAACCTGTCTGGGGGTGTAGTCCCGTGACAAAATAGGCGTTACGCACCACCGTATCTGCGTTTGCGCTTGCGCTAAGGATCGGAAATGAAGAGAGAGCTGAAGGACGCCGCGAACGCGGTCGAGGATGCATCGAACTCGAGGGCTCTCGTGATTGCCGCGAGGGCAGGGTTTGCCGTCAGCGGCTTGTTGCACCTGCTGATCGGGTTCGTCGCCATTCAGTTGGCTTTAGGGACGGTGGGAAAGGCGGGACCGGCGGATCAGGCCGGTGCCGTCGCTCAACTCGCCTCCCAGCCGCAGGGTCTGCTGCTGCTGTGGGCGGGATTCGCCGCCTGCGTTGCTCTGGCTCTCTGGCAAACCAGTAACGCCGTGTTCGATTACGGTCAGCTGGAGGCCAGGAAGAAGGTCGGAAAGAAGCTTTCCGCAGCCGGCAAAGCAGTGGTGTTCGCAGTCATCGCCCTGACGTTCGCTGCCTCCGCCAGCGGAAACAGCAAGAACAGCGGAAAGACCACCAGCGATTTCACCGTGTCCATCATTAAAGCGCCCGGGGGTGCGGTCCTGCTGATCGCCATCGGGGCCGCGATCGCGATCGCCGGCCTTGTCTTCGTGGTCCTCGGAGTCAAAGGATCCTTCAAGAAGGAGCTGCAGCTGCCACCCTCGGGCACCGCCCGGTCCGTCGTGACGGGGCTGGGGGTGGTCGGCTATGTAACCGAGGGCGTCGCCCTCTTTCTGGTGGGGTTGCTGTTCATCATTTCCACCGTTAACGCCAACCCTAGGGAGTCCACCGGTTTGGATGGCGGGCTGAGAGCGCTGCGCGAGCAGCCGTACGGGGTTTACATGCTGACCGCCGTGGGCGCCGGTCTGATCTGTTACGGGCTCTACCTGATGGTGAAGGCCAAATTCGCGCGGATGTAAGCTTCCCGCCGACGCGGCCAGCTCCTGCTCCACTGGCTCGATGAAGGGGCCGACTCTACCGCCACGGGAAGGACCAGGGCGGCAGTTTTACTCAGTGCAGCTCGACCTCCATGACTCCGCCGACGGTGCCTGGCTCCAGGCACAGTCGACCGTGGCTGGCGGCCACTGTCGTTTATCCGAGAACGATCCGCGGGTCGTGGCCCAGTTGTTGAATACTGTCGCGGGTGGAGGTGCGTCACCGCGTCCCGAGTTGAAACTCAAGCTGTGCCGACGCCCCCCAACATGCACGCCGACACAGCTTCGTCTTTTCCAGCGGAGCTTTCAACAGATCCGAGACAAGAATAAATGACCAGTGTAAACAAAACAAGGCGGTCGTCCGGTTTAGCGCTGCGCGGGCCGTGAACGTTTGGGTCTGCGGTTATAGGAGCGTTTCCGAGTCAGGGAAACGCGCCAAGAGATCGCGCGCGCCTGTCATTCTGCCGACGAAGCCTGACCTACCGTGGTCCAGGGCCTTCAACGGCCACCAGACCGGAGAGGGCCTGCGGGTCCTCGTGAAAATCTTCATGCATGATCCCGGGCAGCAAGAGGGCCCACATCTCCTCAATCCGTTGCATGACATCAGCGCGACCGGTCAGGACGCCGGAGACCATCTGAACCCCGGTAAACGACGCAACAAGGTATCTGGCAAATGCCTCGGATCCGACGGAGGACCGTACCTGCTTTTCTCTCTTGGCCCGGTCAGTGAGCTGCTCCATGACGGCGATCCAGTCCTTGTAGGGTCCTTGCACCGGCTGGCCAAATGCGGTTGCCTCCAGCGTGAGACGAATGCCGGCCCTAACAACAGGCTCATGCACTAGCTTGAGCCCGAACACGCGGCACATGAGGATCATTGTTTTCAGGGCCGGTCGGTCCTCGGCGAGGAGGGATGCGCTCTCTGCCACGACGATCCGGTGCTGCTCCTCGATGACCGCCCTGGCCAGATCCTCCTTGGACTGGAAGTGAAAGTAGAGCGACCCTTTAGTCACCCTGGCCGCCTTGGAAACCTGGCTCAGACTGGCCCCGCCGTAGCCGTGCTCCTGAAAAACCGCTGCCGCCCCGATGACTATCGCCTCACGGGTGGCCTTCGCACGATCCTGAAGGACCATAAATGAACCTCAACTCAACTATTCGGCCTGGTCCCCGGACAATTACTCATTCGCCGCCCGCAGCAAGCCGGCATCCTTGTTTTGATCCTAGCAAGACGCGAACCGGGGGGTCGCGAGCCCACCCGGCAGCGGTATTCCGGGCATTCATTGTGCCAGTCCGGGGTGTTGGCAGATCTCAGGGGAGTAGCGTGGCGCGGTTGCCTTCTGCCCGGGTTGAGTTGCGTTTACGCCAGATACGAGGCGGTTGACAGATCGGCGACCTTCACCCCGTGCGTCCCTGAAGTCTCCGCCGAGCAGACCAAGACTCGATATGGCACAGTCTCGTCCAGACCTCGGCCCGGAGACTTCACCCGGCCGCAGCGAAGGAGCGCTTCGTGGAGTTCTCGGGCAAATGGGGCCGGCAGTACCCGCCGATCACGCGGCTGTGGGAGAACGGCTGGAACGAGTTCGTACCGTTCCTGGACTACGACGTCGAAATTCGTCGGGTCATCTGCAGCACCAACGCCATCGAATCCGTCAACGCCCGCTACCGGCGCGCGGTCAGGGCACGGGGCCATTTCCCCTCCGAGCAGGCGGCCCTGAAATGCCTCTACTCGCCACCCGGGCACTGGACCTCACAGGCAAAAACAGGGCACGATGGGCCACACGATGGAAGTTGGCCCTGAACGCCTTCGCCATCAGCTTTGACGGAAGAATCAACTACATGCCAACCGTGCATCCACCGAAAATCGGACAGTTTCCTCGGGGCATGGTACGTGAATGCGTGGTCCTGCCAGAGCCCCCGCAGAAGCGCCGGGATCGGCTGGTGTTAGAACAGCTTCTCCACAACTGCGTGGGTGAGTTCGTGGATGACCCCGGTTCGCGCCGGGATGTCCGCCGTGCTCCTGCCCAGGGTGTACACCACGAAGGCGTAGGCGCGGCCGCCCTGGACCAGGATGCTGGCGTCGTGCAGGTACCCATTTAGCAGCCCATACTTGTGGAACACTGTGATGGTGGGTGGAACGGCCGCTGGGATGAGGGTCTCGTAGTTCGTGTGTTGCATGTAGGAGAGCAACTGGTTCGCGTGGCCCGTGCTGATCAGGCGCCCCGTGTACAGCAGGTAGAGCAGTGTGGCAGTCTCCGCGGGGGACAGCTCGTTGAGGGTTCTGTAATAGGTAATCCCGAGGGCGGCGGCGTAATCGTGGATCCTTTGGTTGCCGATGGCGCCAAGAATCATTGCCCAGGATTGGTTGTTGCTCTGCTGGATCATTTGGTGGATCTGGTAGGCCGCTGTATGGCCGCCCATCGGTGCCGTGAGGGACAGGAGGCCCCGTTCGGCGTAGTGGTAGTACGCGGCCGCCGCCAGGATCTTCCCTGTGCTGGCAGCTACGAACTTTCCCTGGACGCCGTAGGTGTGGATGACGCCGTCCGACATGTCGATCACGGCGACGCCGAGCTGGTACTGGGGGTAGGTGCTGATGATGGCGTTGAGCTGTTTCCGGAGAGCACCGTAGGGTGGTGCGGCCTGAATGAGTGATTCAGCTGGAGCGGGAGCGGGAGTGGCCTCCGGAGCCGCCGGCGTCTTCGCAGTGGCCTTGGTCCGGGCGCGCACTGCGGGCGTTGCTGACGACGTCGGCGATGGGACCGCGGTTAACGATGGTGGGTCAGCCGATGGCTTCGGTAAGGGGGCGGTTGCGGCAGGCGGGCTGAAGGGCTTGCCCTGGATGGTCTGGTCGGGTGACTCCAAACTGGCTGCCGCGGTCCAGCTCTCGGGGGATGATTGCTCAACGTCGGCCACGGCGAAGCTGCTCAGGGACAGTGGCAGGACCAGCGCCGCTATGGATGCGATGAGGCCGCGCACCAGGCACGTTGTCGGCTGGGTAATCGGTCGGGGAGACATGCGACGTGTATGCCTTCTACTCTGGGCGGGGTTCCCGCAGGGACCTCCGCGAATGATTTCGGCGGTGGGGTTCGGCGCTGGAGCGGTGCCCGAACGGCGGCGCCTCTCGGGACTCTTCTGTTCTCCGGTAGCCCAGCCCAGCGAGCGAGAAGACGTTGGAACCGGGACCCTCCCCGGACGGGGCGATGACAACGCTCTTTCGGTCCGCCGAATCGGAAACTGGTGGTTCTGCGAGCATGCGGAGTCCTGATTCATAGCCGACGCAGGCCCGGTCAGAGTCCGATCGGCCTGACACTGTAAATACAGGTTTCATGGTGCTCCGGGCGGTTGGAATTGTCGAGGCCTTTTGCTTGCCTCGACAGGTCCCGGACCCTCATTGGCCGTCTGATCCTGGCCGATAGCCCCTGATGCTCACTGCCATTGGTTTCCCAGGTCCGGATCTTCTCAGCCGATAGTTGCTCATGTGTGCCGACGTCGTCGACTGCATGACGCGTTGTGGATTTTTACTGCGATATCCGAAACAAGGTATCTGCTGCCTGGCTGGTCTTTCATATTTGTTCATTGCCAGCCTGTTGAATGACTGCATGATGGAAGGGTGGGACGTCGAATCACGCTTGGCGGCTGAGGTGCCAAACGGATGAGGACCCATACGTCAGGGTGGGGTGCAGCGCCTTTTTTAGACGACTTTCCCGCAGATGTCCGCAAGCCCCGCCCTTCAGCGTGACCGATGCCCGACGCCAGGTTGAGGTGTAGTTCCGACTGCCACCTGAATTGGGAGGCTTATCAGCTGGATGAGTGTGGTCGCTGCCCAGGCCTGGGTGAGCACGCAGTCGGATAATAACCGGGCGGGGAGCTGATCTCGGCTGAATCCGCAGAACAGCTCCGGGGGCGGCCCTCGGAGTACTCGGCTGCCTCCAGTATCCCTATGCAAATCCGCTGAGCCTCGGCCACGAAGCCGTAGCGCAATAGACCAGCCGCGATGATGGCGTTGTCGTGGGGCCAGACGGAACCGTTGTGATAGCTGGCGGGGTTGTACGCGCCCATGTCGCTGGCGAGGGTGCGCACGCCCCAGCCGCTGAACATCTCGGGGGACATCAGCCTTTTGGCCACCGGTGAGGCTTTGTCCTCATCCACCAGGCCGTATACGAGGCAGTGCCCCATGTTGGAGGCGCACGCGTCGATCTGCCGTTTCTTGCCGTCGGCGAAGTTGATGCCGTCCCATGAATCCTTTCAGCCCTGGTTGATCAGCCCTTGGTCGTTGAGGCGCTCATACTCGACCAACCCGTCGCCGTCCCTGTCCCCGTAGTCCCTGATCCAGTCTGGCAGTTTCCGCGCCAGTGATTGTTGACTTAGGAGGTGTGGTTCTAGGTGGAATCTCTCCGGGCAGCATCAGACGCGGTCGAGCTCCTCGTCGAAGCGGTCGCGTGCCGCCTCGATGTGCGGCATGTTCTGCTCTGCCCACTCCAGCAGCACGTCAACCGGGCGGCGGAGCGTCTTGCCGAGCGGGGTAATTCGGTAGGTGACGGCGACCGGACGCGTCGAGGTCACCTCGCGTTCGACGATGCCGTTGCGTTCCAGCCGCCGGAGCGTCCCGGTGAGCGATTTCTGCGTGACCTCCGGGACGGCGCGGCGGAGCTCGTTGAAGCGGGAAGGCCGTTCGCACAGCTCGTTCAGGACGCTGAGCGACCACTTGTCGAGCACCTGGTCGAGGAGGTCACGGTGCGCTGTGGCGATGCGGAGCTCGGTGGGGGTATCCATGGTGAAACCTGGTCTCGTTGAAGTGTCCTCTGGCGCCTAAGTACCTTGATGATACCTAGGCATAAGTACCTTGGCGATACACATAGGACAAGAAGAGGAGTTTCGATATGACGGTCCAGCGCTTTACCCCTGAGGGCATGCTTCAGCCCGTCCCGTATCACCACGTCACCGTCGGTACGGGTGCGCGGCACGTACACATCAGCGGGCAGGTCGCGCGCCAGGCCGACGGCGCTCCCGTCGCGCCGGGCGATCTGGCGGGGCAGGTCGCGCATGCCCTGCGGAACACAGCCACAGGCCTGTCCGGCGCGGGCGCGACATTTGCGGACGTGCTGCGGCTAACGTTTTACGTCACGCAGTGGCGGGCCGAGCGGATCGGCGACTTCATGGCCGGCGTGGAAGCCGTCGCGGACGAGATCGGCCTCGAGCTCCCGATGCCGCCCACGTCGCTCATCGGCGTCGAGGCCCTGTTCGAGGAGGACGTGCTTGTGGAGGTCGAGGCCACCGCGCTCGTGGACTGAGGACATCGGGCTCAGGCGGGCGGCCGGCGAGGCGGACGGTACCTCGAACCGGCCTCCCGCGATGTGTCAGGCCGGGGAGTACTCCGCAGCGATGTTGAAGGTGCCCGACCGGGAGTTCTCGCCGCTACTTCTAGTCCCGTGCTTTGAACGCCGATGACCCAGATTCCATCGTGCTGGAAGGCGCGGGCCTTATGGAGGTCCCGGCTCATAGAGCGAAGTTCTGGTCATGCTCTCTTCTCCTGTCTACGGCCATGAGATGGTCGAAGGGAGGTCGCAACGCTAGGACGTTCAATGAATGCCGGTCCTCGGTTTGCTCCGCACATCACTGCGCGGCCCATTTCGTGACCCGGATTCCGGCTGAGCCGGGAACGTCGTCTCGCCGCAGTTGGCCTGGCACGGCGGCTGGTCGTGGAGAAGGATTCCCATCGCCGCGCAAGGATCGTCACACTCGGATGGGTTGGGGCTCAAAAATGCTCACAAAAGAGGGTGTGGACAGTCTCCACACCCTGCGCTTCGGATTCGGCTGTACCGGCCTCGGACTGGGCCGGACTGGGCACTTCACCTGGGCCCGGATGCCTAGCTCAGGCGTTGAACCCCCTTGCCCTCCCGGTGGTGGTGGCCGTAGGTTGTGGCATGCGGACGACGGTGTCCGCTGCGCAGGCCGTGGGCCCGGCGCAGGAGCAGAAGGGGGATCAGGCATGGCAACAGGCACGGTCAAGTGGTTCAACACTGAAAAGGGTTTCGGTTTCATCTCCCCGGACGACGGGTCCGGGGATCTCTTCGCCCACTACACAGGGATCGCCGGCAACGGATACCGCTCCCTGGAGGAAAACCAGAAAGTCCAGTACGAGGTCGGGCAAGGAGCCAAGGGCCCTGTCGCGCAGAACGTCCGCGTGCGATAGCTCTGAGGTGACTCCTCAGGTACTGCCGGACGGAGCTTCGGCCTGCCCGGCTGCCTGGTCGGCGTAAAAGGGTCGGGACCGGCGACGGGCTGGGGTGAGCCCCGTGCATTGGGGGAAACGGTCGGGCTCGTCCGCCGCCGGCCTGATTTTAGGCTACGCCCGTCCGGACTGAACCGGTTTTGTGCTGCTCTGCTATCGGGCTTGAGGTGATCGCCCTACACTGATCTGCAGTACTACAGGCCGGGGGCATTTGTTGTTTCACGCGGGCTTTGACTGGTCATCGAGGATGACCGGGACATCCGGGACCTGCTCACGCTGATCCTGACACGCATTAGCTTCGAGGTTCATGCCGTAATGGCGTCCACGGGGTGGTTGCGGCCTGGGAACACCACCCGGTCCTGGTAACCGGGGATCTGAACTTGCCGGACCTGGACGGTCTGGACGTCGCCCGCTATATCCGGTCACGGTCCTAAGCGCCGATGCTGTTGGTCACCGCCCGGGCCGAGGCCGACGATGAAATGGCCGGCCTGACCTCCGGAGCCTCGGCCTCCTGATCAAACCCTTCCGGCCCAGGCAACTCACCGAGGCAGTGAACAGGCGCTGACCTGTAGGACCCCTGACCGCCCACGGCTAACCAACAGCGCCCACCTGAACGGCTGAAAAGCGCCCCAGAGAAGGTTCCCCGAGCCGCCGTCGTCTGTTGGGCGTGCCCGGAGGCAGTTCAACCGGAAAGGGCCAGACTATGAACCGGACGGCTGCCTCGAAGGCTTCTTGCCGCCCCTGTACGGTGGCAGGTCCTCCGGATCGTGAACGTCGCGGAGGTGAGCGAGCAAAGCCTGCTCCGGGCGCCCCGGGTTCTCGGCCAGATGCCGGAGCAGGGCCAGACGCAGGTCAGGCTCTAGGTTGGGCTGGGCCAGGATTCGGCCGATCAGGCCGTTGAGCTGGAATTGGAGAAGCCTGCCCGGTCCGGCCTTGCCAGGCTGGGACCAGAGGACTGGTTCGGCAGAGGAAGTGGCGAGAGGGTGCCCGTGGTCAGCCGTTGAGAGGAGTTCGGGAAGGACCATCAGTTCCGGCCCTTCCGCCTGCACCCGAGTGCCGGCGGTTCCACCGTCCGCACCGGCGGCGCTGCCGGGCATCCCGACTTCCACGGGAATCACCTCCCTTCGCCTGTCCTGCCAGCCGTACTCTCCCACCACTTCATGGTGAATACCCTGTGGACAAGTCAACAGCAGTGAGGATTCCCACCCTATTCTGGTGGGGCCTGGACGAGCCCCCGCCTGGAGGAGTGCCGTTTTCTGGGGTAAGGGTATCCTTTCATAATATTCGCCGGGTTTCTCCAAGGCGCCCGCGAAAGACTCTCTATATCTGGCCCGAGGCGCCGCCCTCCGGGCCAGGCCGCAGGGCCCGGCACGCACTCCCCTGCCGACGCCAACCCCGATCCTCTGAATTACCCGGGCGGCGGGATCGGAGCAAACCTAGGATGGCCGTGAACGTCACCGTCAACGAGGAAGTCCGCATGGAAAACTTCGACACCGAGCGAACCAACGACAGGCGCCGTTAACCAAACTGTGCTCCAAGCGCCGGTACTGGCGCGGGCCCTTGGCCTTGCGCGGCGCAGCTTCAGCGGGCCCTGTGATTGCTCTCTTCGACTCCTATTTCGTACCAAAGGATGACGGACGGTTCTGGCGCGTGAGTATCCAGGTTCCGATAAAGGGCGTCCAGGAGTCCGGCTAAATCGTCATCCGACATGCTGGCCGTGGCCTCTTCCGGCCCCCTGGGATCACTGAGAATCCTAAGAAGTTGCGCGTCCGTCATCGCTGGCTGTTGCCACTTTCCTGGGGTGACGCCTTCGTGCTGCCTCTCCAGGGTGTGCTCCTATATCTGTCCGGCGGTCAGGTCTGCGTCAGCCTCGGGATTCACGGTGCCGGTATCCTGGGCAGTCAGCGACGATTCTGTCCCTCCATCAGATGTCTTAAGGGAGCGCCGCACGCCTAGGCCGGCAGCGACCATTAGCAGCAGTCCGCCGATCCACCACAGCGTCCGCGAAGCCCGGTGCACAGCCGGAACGGGAGCCGTCACATCGGCAGCGGCTTTTGTCCCCATCCTGCGTATACGTTCCTGGACTTGAGGAGTGAGTGTCTCGACACCGCCGGCAAGCTCGTCAGCCAGCCGCCGCAAAAGCGTTTGAATGCGCGGTGAGGCGCTTTCAATGCCGGTATCCAGCCCGGCAACCGCTTTTTGTAGTGCGGCCTGCACCCCCGGGGTGGCCCATTCCCTTCCCTTGGCCAATTGGGACGCGAGGTTTTCAGAAAGACGGTGGACGTGCTCGGTTTCAGCCAGATGTTCTGCCGTGCGCATGGGTGCCTCCTGTGTGCGATGGATGCCCATAGCCTACGGTGGAAAGCACCAGAGAAATAGGCCGTACCGAAACCGGTCCGCGACCTCGGAACGGAACGCTCTAATTCGGACAATGGGAAGCTCCACTGCTCACCATCTCGTAACCCTTGGGATACGGGAAGTCTCACTGACCCAGTAATCGCTTCGACGGCACCCGTCCATTCTGGGCGCGACAGCGCAGGCTGGATGACAACCGGCGATTCTCCTAACTATGTCGCCGATGTCGCCTAACCATAACCACGCCGGTTATTGGATTATCCGTCGATAATCCGTTTTCAGGAGTTGAAATCGCTCATCCTGCCATGGTGCGAGTGAATGCAAGAGCACCATAATTGGGGCCATGATTGGTTCCTGGCATACCACTGTCTTCGACTGCGCGGATCCGGATCCGCTGGCGACTTTTTACCAGCAATTACTGGGCATGATCCGCGTTCAGGATGATTCTGGCTGGATCACGATCGGTGATGCCGAGGATCGACCTGCGCTGGCGTTCCAACAAGTGGAGGGCTACCGGCCGCCGCAATGGCCTGGGCAGGACGTTCCACAGCAGGCGCACCTCGACGTACGTGTGAAGGACCTCGACGAGGCAGAGCGGCAGGTTCTTGAGATTGGAGCCACGCCACTCGCCCGGGGCACTGATGCGTTCCGCGTGTATTTGGACCCGGCGGGGCATCCGTTCTGTCTCGTGCAGTGGTGACAGGCCGATGTGGGGAGTCATGGCCAAAGGGGGGATGAGCCGTAGGCTGCTGGCTCAGCGTCATTTTCACGGCGTCATGGAACATGCGCACCAATGGGGAGATCTACGCGATCCGGCGCTGACTACTACCGCATGCGCGATCCCGTGCAGGCCAGAAAAAGAGCCGTCCGGGACCTGAAAACGCTGGCTACGAGGTCCCACGCCGGCAAACGTTACCCATTTGAGAAAGATGTAATTGCAGGGTTCGTGAAAGGGCTCTGCCAGGCTGCGGGCCGCAGTTCACCCTCGATCACTGCGCCGCAGATGACGTCTACGATTTCCCTGTGTTTGAGCTTCAACCAGGAGCGGGCTCCCGGGGCGCACGCTCGTTGCTATTTTGATGCTGAGCCCTTCGGCTCCTGTGTGGGGCAGTTCTTCGATCCGGCGGGAGGCCGCATCGGGATCAGTGGTGGTCGGGGAGAGCGACAGCGGCGGCCCAGCCGACGGCGATGCTCGTATAGGCATGAAAACCCACGCTTTTCCGCAACAAAGTGGGTAGTTTTATGGGACTTGCTCGGGCGTACTCCTCCCGAGAGCCGGACTCACAAATGCCAGGAAACGGGGCGGATCTAGGCACTACAGAAACTGCTTAACCACGGAGTGATACATAGGCGTTTGTATGGGAGACCGTCACAGCCGCCCTCTTCAACGAGGGACGGCGCCACAGGCGTCGGCTGCAGGGTCCAACGTCCCGCTCAGAGGCTGCGGTTCTCATCCCGCTTAAGTGGAAACAAGGTCTGGACACAGTCAGGCGGCGGACTTACCGTTCAGGGGTTGGTGGTTGCCGGGCTGACAAGACGGCGGCCCCTGACGCTGGAATCCCCTTCGGATCGTCTTGAGGAGAATGCGATGACAACTGCACGTGAAATCATGACCGGCGGCGTTGAATGCATCGGCGAGAACGACACGCTGGAAGCCGCGGCCCGGAAAATGAAGGAGCTGGACGTCGGTGCCCTGCCAATATGCGGAGAGGACAATCGCCTCAAGGGCATGATCACCGACCGTGACATCGTCATCAAATGCTTCGCTGAAGGAGGAGACCCCCGCACCTCCAAGGCCGGGGATTACGGCCAGGGCAAACCGGTGACCATAGGTGCCGACGACTCCATAGAAGACGCGATCAGGACCATGGGGGAGCACCAGGTGCGCAGGCTGCCGGTCATTGACGGCCACGACCTGATAGGCATCCTCAGCCAGGCAGACATCGCACGAAACTACCCCGAGGACAGGGTCGGGGAGCTCGTCGAGCTCATCTCCTTCTACTGAACCGATCGTCCGACGCCCAGAAGCAGATGAGCGTTCGTTCGTATCAGAAAAGGGGGAAGCTGTGACCATCCCACCGCTGCCAGAACCGGAGCCGTTTCCTACATCCCCAGAGCCTGCCGGGCCTGGCTCGCCGGATCCTGGATCTCCGGACCCGACACCGCCGGAGCCGGAACCACTTCCTGCTCCGGCCCCCGGCCCTTTACCGGAGCCGGAACCGCGACCAGACGACCCGGACCCCAGGCGCAGGTCGTAACCGAGTCCGCTTCCATGATGGCTGGTCGTGTGGGTTCCACGGCTTTGGTTCCCTTGGGCCAGCCGCTGGCCCGGGCTGCGGGCTGTGTGAAGTCCTCTAAGTGGGGCGGTTAGCTTCCACATTCGGTGCAGTATTTCTTGCCGTTCTTTTCGCTCGCCAACTGGCTGCGATGGTGAACGAGGAAGCACGACGTGCAGGCGAATTCGTCGGGCTGGAGTGGGACGATGGGGATGAGCAATTCCTCTTTGGACAGATCTGCCCCGGGCAGTTCGAAGCTTTCGGCGATGTCGCTTTCGTCTGCGTCGATGGCCGCCCCGCGGGCAGCGGTTTTGTCCAGGCCGACGTGCTCAGGCGTCCCGGTCACATCGTCTTCGGGTGCCTGTCGTGGGGAGTCGTAATCGATAGCCATCTCGTCGTTCCTTCTTGATTGCTAAGTTCTGGGAATCACTCCAGGGCTGGAACGCCGTGTGCGGGTCCGACCCCTACTCGGGGAGTTCCAGCTGGAAGCCGCAGACGCATCTGAGGACCCTGGTGGAGAGGTATACGTCCAAGCCGTCATCGCCTGTGCCTTCGGTGGACAGGGGCGCGGAGACCCGGCGGAGCTCCGAACCTGCCGTTCCCATCGGCTGTCCGCAGTGCATGTAGTGGCCACCGAACATCAGCACGTCACCGGAGGGCTCCGTGCTGGCCAGAACCATGGACACGTCAGCGGTCCGGGCCGGATGTTCTCCGAACCGCCCGCACCGGCTGCAGGTGTAGGCCACCAGGACGACGCCGGCCGGGTACTGCGGAAGATCGGTCATGGACCTGATAGTGAGGTGGTGGTGCGTGCCGCAGTGCTCGCACATCACCGGCTGCACGCGGGGCGGCCGGCCGGCGCCGCCGGGGCGGAAGCCGGGAAATCCGAGCGACATGATCAGGCCGGGTGGGGGTAGCTGGCCAGGATGTAGTCTGCCGCAGCCCGGCCCATCATCCTGAGCCTGCCGTTGTGGACGCTGATGCGGCACAGGCGTATACCCACCCGGAAAAACTGCCCGGATTTAGGTGCTACACCGTGAAGCAGGCACCAGCTCGTGTACAGCCCGTAGAGGCAGTCCGGTCCCAACGGTATGTCCGTGTCAGGGGCGGGGGACGTGGCGTCCTGCAGGAACTGCCGGAAATGCGAGGTGGCCATGGCAGGCTCTTTCCTCAGGGTGTGTGTGGGTGCCGCCATGCGGCTACAGCGGCGTTACCTCCCCGCGGGACACCAGCCGCGGGAAGAGCCCCCTTACCTGGAAGATGCTGGCATGCAGGGACCAAGCATCGAATCTATCCCACGCTGCCCGGGTCTGTACATACCCCGGATGACCCGGGTGCAGACCGCAAAGGCACCGTACCCTGAATCATGTCCCGGGCGGTAGCCGCAGACGATTACGGATCTCCTCCGCTCCCAGCCGACTAAGCGCAACCCGGCGGCTTGGGAGACCGTGCAAGGTAGGACTGAGGTGGATGAAACATCTTTTGCCCGGCATTCATAGGAGACATATGAACGTTCTATAGTTTGTCAACTTACTGTCAATAAACAGGAAGATTGTCAGATAATGGACGGCCTTTACGATTTTTATAGTTAGCTATGGCCGGGTACCAATCACTTCTCGTGGTCTATCTCATGACGCCTCGTTAGGAGGCGGGCGTCTGTTCTTGACACCTCTGGTGCCCAGGCGTACTTTGATTGCTCACCGGGCTATTTCCGGCGCTGGCTGGGAAGGTCCTGTGAGGGTCATGAGGTTGCTGGTACGAGGAGGTGTCGGCTGCCTGAAATCCTGTTCAGTGTGCTTTTTAGCTTGTCGTCTCATCACGGAACCGCATTGCGGTTCTGCTGCTCAATTTAGCCGCTCGCCCAATGGGCTGAAGCAATCATCGGAATGATCCCCCATGCAGAAAAAACGATCACCCCTGTTTATCGGGCTTTGCCTTATTCCTGTCTTCTCAGCCTGCGCTGGCGGGGATCCCTCCGCTCCCGCGACCACTATCACCCAAACGGTGGCGGTAACTCCCACCCAGACGCAGACCGAGCCAGGGCTCGTGCCCACAACACCGGTCTCGGATGCAGCCACGGCGTCCGGTACCAGCACCCCTACGGAAACATCCACCGCTACGGGAACGTCCACCCCGGCAGGGTCAGCAGCGGCCACGGGAACAGAGTCCCCGAGCAGTACGGAAACCGACACAGGAACGCCTACCGACTCTCCCGTAGCGACCCAGCCGAACTCTGGTCCGAAGACCATTCAAATCAACGGCAAGAAGTACAGGTGCTCTGACCTATCCGAGAATGCCTGCGATCAGGGAGTTACGGACGCCTTTGATAAATGGGGAGACAAACTGGAAGGATTCGCCAACTCGGACCGGCTTGGAGTGCTCGGCAAGGGCGGCTCAGGGAAACTGCCGGATGACCGGGTCGCTCGGCTCGGACTGCTTTCCTGCATGTATATGGACTCAAATGCTGATTCAACGAAATTCCTGGAAGGAGCGAAAAAACTGGAGCCAAAAGCCAAGGACACGGATCTGTTGCTGTTCTGGCTGGAATCCAACAGAGTGATTTGCCCGGAGCTTCAGCTAAAGGCCTAGCCTTACGCTCGCGTTGTGGCGTCACCACCAGCGAACCTGGTACCTCAAAGCTGACCCCGCCGCGTTTCCATGGTCACTAACATTCCTGTCTGGCGCTACCATCCCAAGGCGAAAGCGCAGTCCCGCCAAGGCAACGCAGGGGGTATGCAACAGGCCGCAGGGACAAACTGACACCCGAGCGGGTGGATGGGCAATCGGTGGCACGCGTAATCTCTCTCAGGGCTCTATTCTCCAGCCTTCTTGGTAATCGGGGTGGTCCCGGTATGGGGATGCCATGCACATGAGGACGTATTCACTGGTCCCGCCGACCTCACTGGCCATGTCAGTGACTACGAGACCCGGTCTTCGGCTTTGCACGACAAATACCCCGGCGCCGTCTCAGAGCAGGCATCTAGCACGGTCTGCGGTTCAGCCCCGCCTCTTCGCAGTTGAGCCCGGCAGCGTGGTTGAGCTCGTGCCATCGGGGACCGATGGAGTAGTGCGCAATGTTCAGCCGCTGGGACAGTCTCATCTCCTTTGGGAAGCAAGGCATCTCGGCGGCCGAGTAGTCGCTTGCACTGCACACGTTTTGGCGCCATGGGGCAGACCCGAGGAGCGGTCGCAATTGCGGGGTATGGCCTGGCCGCGCAACGCGACGGGTGCGTTGTTCTCTGGGCGGGCCCGTTCTGGCGTCAGGCTGCTGCGGTACAGAGTGTGAAATTGCGGGGCGCGCGGCGTCAGGGCACGTGGAGGACTGTCGCCGGCGGCCGGCTCTCTTCGGGGGACAAACTTACTTCAACATTTGACCGGACGGGCTGACCAGGTACCAGGCGTTGTTGACGCCCTGGCCCAATATGTCCCCGGCCTTCTTGTCCTTGGCATAGTAGTAGACCGGCATGCCGTTGATCGTGATCTGTTTTGAACCGCTGGCCGTGCTGATGGTGCCGATAGTGCCGCTGACGCCTTCCACTGCAGGCGCATCGGAGCTTGTCGTGACCGCGGGCCATGCGGTCGCACAGGCGTCCTTGCAGGCGCTTGCCTGTGAATCCTTGACATCCTTGGTAAAGAAATAAATGCTCCTGCCGTCCTTGTCCACGACGATCGGACCGGCCGCGGAAGTGGCGGTCTTGAGTGCAACGTCCGCTGCGGCACTAGTGGAGACACCCGGAGCCGGAGCGGTCGCCGACGCCGGCGGAATACCCGTGGTGGGACTCGTAGACCCGGGGTTGCCGCCGCAGCCGCTAAGGGTCACAGCCAGGGCCAACGCGGATAGGCCGATGCGCAGTTGCTTTTCCATGCCCGCTCCTTGGTTCTGCCATTGGTGTCTATCTAATTTTGCTTGAGCGGCTGCACAACCAACAGACCGGGACAGAGCCGAAGGCAGCCTTAGATTCGAGCGAGCAACCCGCGATGCAGCGGGCAGCGCTTCCGAATCACGTATTTGGACTTGATACATGACAGCGGCCCTGGTCCGCCGCTCGCCCCATCCGTCGTGCGCGGCACAGGAGTTGGCGATCCGGTCACGCGACTGTGCCCCGCATCCGGGGCCGGATCTGCTAAGTGCTTGGGGGCGCCGCTGAATCAGCCCCGAACCTGCTGGGCTGGCCGATCTGCGTTCGAACACCGGGGGAGTACAGCACGGAGTCGGGCGGGCAGTGGACCGTGATCCCGGCGTCGCAGACCAGCGCATCGTCCAATGCGGTGGGCGCAGCGCAATACAGCGGCCAAGGCCGGTGAGCAATGGGCAGGTAAAAGACCCGCCGCCCCACGCGGGCATGGAGCCCGAAGCGGGCTGTAAGCCGGTTGCCTCCTTGCCTACCTGGATCGACGGTTTGTCGTTCGTTACCAGTTCATGGACGTTCATGGCTCTGCCAACATGACCCTGTGAAAAATTTGGATGTGGGTTTTGTTGTTGCTTCGCTGGGTGTTCACTCGTTTCCCCCTGTTCGGGTTTTTGGTCGGCTGTTCACTTCTTCATGGTGGGTCTGGGGGAGGGCGGCATGACTTGCGCCCAAGGAGATCGGTGTCGCCGGACGCCTTCAGGCTCTCCGGTACTGCCCGACGGGGATGCGACTTGCCCTACGTTGTAGCCCATGATGTTCGCTGCCTTCTTCCGTGGATCGAGGGTTTGCCGTCGATAGCTGTTCCTGGTTGCCCTGAACTATGCCGCGATGTCCCGAAATGGGTCACTGCTGGCTGGTCTTTCATGACTGTTCACTACCAGCCTGTTGAATGACCGCATGATGGAACGGGTGAGACGGCGAAGCACCCTTGGCGGATGGGAACCAGTCAGGCTGTGGTGCGGCGACTTGCCTGCAGACGTCCGAAAGGCCACGCCTGGCATGGCCTCTCTTGGCCCAACCTGTCTCGACATCTTCTTGGGATGCACCAGATGCGTGAACTTTGAAGGTGTCCGGGGCTCACTTGTGTTTGTCGTTAATCAGCCCGTTGGTGGCCTTGGCCGGACATGGGGTCGCCCTCGACCGGGTCTCGGTCGAGGGCGATCTCCGAAGTGCGGGGGCGTTACATGGTCACGGGAGCAGGAGAAGGACGCCTAGGACCTGGAACCCTTCGCTTGAATTACGCCGCCGTGTGCAGTCTCGGAGAGCAGGTGCTCGCCCTCGAGTACCTCGGGGTCGGCCGGAGCCACGGTGGCGCGCCCACCACGGCTTCCGGTCTCCGGGAGCGTGAAGTAGACGATGAGACTGAGGGCGACGATGGCGATCATGTAGACCGCGACGTACATGGGTTGTCCGGCGCCGACGAATGCGGCGGCGATAAGTGGTGCGGTGCCACCGAAGACGGCGATGACGATCTGGTGTGCGAATCCGATGCCGGACACCCGGACTGAGGCCGGAAACAGCTCGGCCTGGATGGTCGGGTAAACGGATTGCCAGATACCGAGAACCACCCATCCGGATGCCGACACCAGAACGTACACGCCGAAGCCTGGCTGGTTCAGCAGCAGGAGCAAGGGGTAGAAGAGCACGATCATGCCGATGGCGCCGATGATGGGGAAGATCTTGCGGCGGCCGAGTCGGTCCGAGAGAGCGCCGCAGACCGGTACGATGACGACGAGCAGGGCCAACCCGATGACACTCCCGGCCAGAGTGGAGGACAGGTCCCGGCCGGTGGTCAGCTTGGCGTAGGTGGGGAGGAAGGTGGCCCAGGTGTAGTAGGCCACTGCCGGGGCAGAGAGCGCCGCTGCCTGCAGCAGAGCCTTCGGGTGTTCGCGGAGCAGGTCCTTCAGGCGTGCCCAGGCGGACTTTTGATCGACGAGGGTACTTGCCTCAAATTCAGGGGTCTCGTCTGCGCGGGCCCGCAGGATGAGACCGACGACGCCGAGGACGCCGCCCACGAGGAAGGGGATGCGCCAACCCCAGGCGGCGAGGTCGTCTGGAGCAAAGGATGATGTCACCATCGCCGCGCCGCCGGTCGCTGCGAGGGTCGCGAGGCCGCTTGCCATGTTGGAGAACGAGCCGAACAGGCCCCTCCGGTTCGCGGGAGCGTGTTCGACCATGAACGCGATGGCGCTCTGCTGCTCAGTGCCGGCCGAGATTCCTTGGAGGATGCGTGCAATCAGAAAGAGAACCGGTGCCGCGTAGCCGATTGCCGCAAAAGGCGGGGTGAGGCCGATGATCAGAGCACCGAGGGCCATGCCGGAGATGGAGAGGGTCAGGATAAGCCGCCGGCCGAAGCGGTCGGCCAGTGGCGAGATGATGATGCCGCTCAGTGGGCGTACAACAAACCCGACCGCGTAGGTGAGCAGTGCTGCGACAAGGGATGCGAACGGGGACTCGCTGGGGAAAATCTGTGACGAGAAGACCGCTGCCAGCAGCCCGTAGATGTACCAGTCATACCATTCGACGAAGTGGCCGATGGTGCCTGCCACCATGTTGATGTTGCGGTGAGGGCGCTCGGACACTTCAGGAAGCTCCGATCGGTCGGGGCTGCCGAAGGCTTCTTTTGAGGTCTTCATTGAACTCTCCATATTTTCACGTTTGCTGGGGAGGGGTATTGGAATTTTCGGGACAACCGCAGCGACGTGGTGGGCCGGTCGTGCCCGCCTGTGACTCGCCCGAAGCTATCGCTGGGCTCCCGGGGGCCGATGCGGCTGCTTTGCTGTTATGAGATCGGTTGCAGTGATCACGCCTCTGAGATCGGTTGCTGAGATCGGTTGCAAGCAACGATACGTAGGGTCGCCGGGTGTGTCAATGAATTTTTTCGTTGCGCAGACGGAAGTCCCGATCTTGCGCCGGTGGCTGCTAGGAGGAGCCGCTGACGCCCTTGCCCGAGCCCAGCGCGGACCGGCTGGGCGGGGACGGTGGCAGTGCCCGGGTGGCCCGCCCGGGCGTTCTGTGTCAGGGCAGCCTCTGATGCTTGGCGGCGAAGGCCACTCTCTCGAAGAGGAGATGCTCCGGGTCGGGTTGACGTAAATGCGATGACCCGCGCCGACCCTCAGGGGCCAAGGTGCGTGACGCCATCGGGAGCTTACCGATTAATTGAACCGTGTCGGGCCCGGGGGGGAGGTCTGCGGCCGGGCAGGAACGCGTGGAACGTGCCCTGAGCCGTTATCCCTCAAGGGGCAGGGGCTTTTCGTTGTTGAGATCTAGGAATTGGACGCCGGACCAGGCGCAGTCCAGGCTGCCGTGCGCTGCCCAGTACTCGTTCCAATGAGCAAGTTTCCATCTGTCTCTTTCAAGGCCCCTTCGCGTAAGTCGTTCCCGGAGAACGTCTTGGGAGACCTGTACCCGCACCACCGTGGTCTCGGAGGGGGGCCAATCGAATTCTTCTGCGGCGCGCGCCAGGTAGTCCGGTACGGCGAAGTACGCGCCGAAAGGTGCGTCGAGTACAACCGATCGTCCCAGCCGCAAGTTCGCTCCTGCGACATCCATGAGTGTCTGGTACTCCAGGGGCAGCAGATTTTCACGGTAGAAGGTGTTGGACTCCCGGTCGGTGGGGTCATGTCCCGTTGCCTCCAGTGCGAACTCGACAAGGCGGCCACATATCCGGTCCTTGTCCAGGTATGCGGCACTGTGCTCCTTTGCTGTTTGTTGGGCAATGGTTGTCTTTCCGGATCCGGCAGGACCGATGACAATGAAGACTGTGGGGGCTGTCATTGGCGGGCCTCTGCCACTGCTGAGAGAAATTCCCTGGCGGCCTCGGTGACGCGGGAGAAGTCGCCGTCGGGTTGCCATGCTTTTGTCACGGCGCTGCCGACGCCGACGCAGGCGACGCCGGCAGCGAACCATTCGGCGACGTTCCTGGGAGTGACGCCGCCGGCGGGCATGATCGGCAGGTGTGCCAGCGGGGCGAGGACCGACTTCGCGTAGGGAATGCCGCCGGCTTCGGTGGGGAAGAGCTTGAGGATGTCAGCGCCGGCTTCGGCGGACTCAACAAGTTCCGTCGGCGTGTATGCGCCGCTGATGGTCGGTACCTGGTACCGGTTGGCTGTTCGGATCATCGCCGGGTTCAGTTGGGGGCTGACCAGGAAGTCAGCGCCGGCCCGGATGCACTCGTAGGCTGAATGCTCGTCCAGAACCGTTCCGGCTCCGATCGCGACTCCGTTGGGCCCGTGCTTGGCAGAGAGTTGGCGGATCACGTCCACGGCACCCGGGATCGAGAGTGTGATTTCAAGAGCCCGAAAACCTCCGGCGATTGCCGCTTCGGCCACCTGTTCTGCAAGCGCTGCGCTTTCCAGACGCACGATCAGGACGGCCCCGGACTGGTCAATGGTCTTCAGGGTGCGGAGTTTCTTATGCATTGCTGGCCTTTCTTCTGGCCCAGGCAGTATCCCGTGTTCCGGGTCGCCCCTGGGCCGCTGTTGAGGTGTCGTTGACAAACTCTCCCACCATCCATAGTGTTATTGCAACCGATCTCAGCAACCGATCTCATAAAGAGCGGGCCACAAGATCTCAGACTTAGCAAAGGAGCTGGCAGGGTGAGCAAAACGCGCACGATCATTCTTGGTGCTTCACACTGGCACGTTCCGCTGTACGCCCGGGCAATCGGCGAAGACCACCAGGTCGTCGGGGTCAGTGACGAGGACGTGTCGCTCGTTCAGGGACTGGCGAAGGAGTGGGGCGCTCCCGTGGAGGCGGACTGGCGTAGCCTGCTCGATCTGCCGGACGTGGCGCTGGCCTATGTCTTCGGCCCGCACGATGGAATGGCGGAAAAGTGCCTGGCCCTGATCGAGCGTGGCATTCCCTTCGTGGTGGAGAAGCCGCTGGGAACGTCCCTGGCAGAACTTGTCCAGGTGCGGAAGGCTGCGGACGCGGCCGGGGTGCCCGCGACGGTTCCGCTCATTCAGCGGGGCGGCCCCACCGACCGGTGGCTGGCCAAGGCCGGTCGGCCGACGTACCAGAGGATCTCCTTCATCGCCGGACCGCCCTCGCGTTACCTGGCTAACGGCAATCCCTGGATGCTGGACCCTGCCACCGCAGGGGGAGGGTGCCTGGCCAACCTGGGACCGCATTTCGTCGACCTGTTCCTGCAGGCCGCTGGCGAGTCAGCGGTGAGTGTCGACTCGCGGCTCTCATCGGCCCTGCACGGCGGGGCTGTTGAGGACCATGCCAGCCTCATCATCACCACCCCGAGCGGGCGTGAAGCCATCGTGGAGGTGGGGTACGCCTTCCCGGGTTCGCCGTTGAAGCGGTACTGCAGCTACACCTCGGCGGGCGGGGCGGGATTCGCCTCCGTCAACTCGGACGGTTCTGCCACGTTCACCGCGTTGGACGGGATCATGGAGTCCGCCGTGATCGATGTGGACAGTGACCCTCTTTATGATCCGTTCGTACGCCGTGTCGCGCAGACGCTGGAAGATGGATTCCGGGGGCTGCCGACACTGGCCCAGCTCGAAGATGTGATGCGGCCGATTTGGCAGGCATATGACGACCAGCACGGAGGAAAAGAAGATGGCCGATCTTAGTATTGACGTTGTCGCGAAGGCGGCCGGTGTCCACCGCTCAACGGTTTCCCGGGCATTCTCCCGACCGGAAGCGGTGAAAAGCGAAACCCGCGAGCACATCCTCCGCGTCGCCGAAGGGCTCGGCTACACCATGAGCCCGCTCGCCCAGGCTCTGCGGCGAAAGACCAGCACCTTCGTCCCCCTGATCGTCCCTGACATCACCAACCCGTTCTTTGCAGAACTCGCCAAGACCATGACCCAGGCCGCCGATGAGCGCGGCTACCAGCTGCTGCTGTGCGTCACGAACGGAAACCCCGCCAAAACGGACGGGTATTTCACCGCGATGCAGGCCATGTACGCGCCCTTTGGCATCGTCGCGCCCTCCACGAAAGTCGACACCGAGGCCCTGAAAAGCTTCGATTTCGGCCACAAGGTGGTGGTGATCGACCGTGTGGAAGGCGACGCCTCCGTTCCTACGGTCACCGTCGACAGCCGCCGCGGAATCATGCTGGCCCTGGAACACCTGCGTTCCTTGGGGCACACCTCGATCGGCTACGTTTCCGGTATCGCCGGCACCCACACCGCCCAGGACCGGATGGACGCCTACCTGGAGCTGTCAGCTGAAGGCAACAGCACGCCCCTTGTACTCGACAGCGGCTCCGATCCGGACGCAGGGGCGCGCGCGGCACAACACTACCTGGAGATGGAGAATCCACCGACGGCGATTATCGCCGCCAACGATATGGTCGCCTTCGCGGTGATCTCGGCCCTGGGCCAAAGCGGCATCCGGGTACCGGATGACGTATCGGTCATGGGCTTTGACGGGCTGGCCCTGGGGGCCCGGTTCAACCCGGCACTGACCACCGTGCGCCAGCCGATCGCAGACATGGGAAACATCGCCATCGAACTGGCAGAAAAGCAAAACCTGAACGGCTCGGTGGACCACATTGTTCTGGAACCTGAACTTCTGGTGCGCGCCTCCACCTCAGGACCTCGCAAATGAACGGCGCCAACGAAGGAACCCTGCGGCGGCTGCCCGGGCTGCGGCACACCGACCACGTCGGCCTGACAGTTCCGAACCTCGAGGAGGCCATCAGGTTCTTCGTCGAGGTGCTCGGCGCCGAGGAGCTGTACCGCTCCGACCGCGGACCCGACGAAGAATTCATGCCCACGAACTTCGACGTCCCTGCCGATGCCCGGCTGACCCTCGCCATGCTCCGCCTGCCACCGAACCTGAACATCGAGCTGTTCGAATGGAGCAGCGCTGAGCGGCGGGAAACCCCGCCTCGGCACTGCGACGCGGGCGGGCACCACCTGTGCTTCGTTGTGGACGACGTCGACGAAGCGATCGCGGTGCTGCAGGAAACCCCGGGAGTCCGGGTGCTCGGGGCGCGAAAGGAAGTCGGCGGCGACAGTCCCCGCGTTGCCGGCAACCGCTGGACCTACTTCATAACCCCGTGGGGGCTGCTGATGGAAATCGTCGACCGCTCCCGCGTCGCATCCCCACCCCGGCTCGTCGGTCCACCGGAGTGGACAGCCACACAAGACACTTTCAGGAAGGACAATCAACAATGAGGCTTGCAGGTCACACACTAGGCACTCCGGACCATACGGTCCCCCAGGCACTGAAGCTTTTTCGGGCCGCGGGACTCGACGCCGCCGAAGTCATCTACCAGGACGGCTACACCTCAGGTCTGCCGCAGGGGGACCGGCGCGCTGCCCTGGAGGCACTGAAGGCGGCGGAGGGTGAAGGGTTGCCCATTATCGGCCTCACGCCCTACACCACAGCCATCAATGCCCTGGACGAGAGTGAGTGGCGCGGGGGAGTCGACGAATTCCGTGGCGCGATTGAGACCGCGCATCTGCTCGGCGCCGACCGGGTGCGTGTGTACGCGGGGTCCTGGCATCCCGGTGACGCCGATCATGACCGGCGATGGGCGAAACTGCTGGAGGCCCTGCAAACCTTGGCCCCCGAAGCGGAACAGGCCGGCGTGCGGCTGTGCGTGGAAAACCACTTCGGCACTATGACGCAGACCGCGGCAGAAACTGCCGCGCTCGTCCGGGAGGTTGCCCACCCGGCCGTTCGTGTTCTCTACGACCAGGCCAACCTCACCTTCACCCACGACGAGACGTTCGAGGAAGCCTTTGCCGTCCAGGGCGACCTGCTCGGCCACGTCCACGTGAAGGACCTCGTCTTCACCGACCCCTCGGCGGCCTTCCGCGCCACGGAAACAGCCCGCGTTAACGCGTCCGAGCGTGCCGTACGGTCACGGGTGATCGGCACCGGCGTCCTTCCCTGGCCCCAGATCCTCGCGGCCCTGCTGCGCCACGGCTACGATGACCTGCTGAGCATCGAGTACGAGTACCGCTGGCACCCGCAGGACCTCCCCACCCCCGAGGACGGATTCCGGGAATCCGCGGCCGCACTGCGCGGAATGCTTACTACTCTCGCAGAAATGGAGACCGCCCGATGAACGGCCAGCGCCTCCGCGTCGGCGTCATCGGCGCAGGCAACATCGCCACCATCGCCCAACTGCCCACACTCGTCCAGCGCGATGATGTCGAGCTGGCAGCCCTGGTCTCCCGCCGCGAAGACCCGGGCAACCTGGTCCGGCGCTGGGGCTTCGGCTCCGCATACAAGTCGGTCGAGGACATGCTGGACGCACAGGACCTGGACGCAGTCTTCGTCCTCACACCCCGCTCCGAACACGCCCACGCCGTCCAGCTGTGCCTTAACAACGACGTCGACGTGTTCTGCGAAAAGCCCCTGGCACCGGCCACGGAAGAAGCCGAGCGTTTGGCGGACCTCGCCGACGAGCGCGGCCGCATCCTGATGGTCGACTTCAACCGCCGCTACGCGCCCGTCTACACCGCCGGCCGTGAGCTGTTCGGCACGAAAGGCGCTACCTTCTGCGTCGCGCAAAAGAACCGCCCCGGATCGGAATACCGCGCAACGTTCGAGAACGCCATCCACATGGTCGACCTGCTCCGCTGGTACTGCGGCGGCGAACCCGTGGACGTGGCCGCACACGCAGCCGGTGATGACCCCTGGGAAGAAGACGGCGTTGCAGCCATGATCCGCTTCGACACCGGCAACACAGGGGTGCTCATGGCAGCCCGAACAGCAGGTGCCTGGAACGAGAAACTCGACGCCTACGGCGACGGCAATACCGTGGAGGTCCGCGCACCCGAAACAGTGTCGATCACGGTCAGGGGAGTCACCACGTCACGCGAGCTCAGCGCCGAGGCCTTCGGCTGGGCAACAGCGACCGACACACTCGGATTCTCCGCCGCCGTCCACCACTTCCTGGACCGGGTCGCTGACCGGGCGCAGCCACTGACCTCCGGCCGCGAAGCTGTTCATACCCAGCGCCTGCTCGACCGGATCCTCGCTGCTTCCGGACTGCCCGCAGAAGAACAACCGGGCCGGCAATGGGCAAGCCACGCCACCAGCGCGAACAACAGCTAATCAGCACGGGTATGCGCTCCACGCTGGACCGGGGCTGACAGACAACCCAGCTTCAACAGCGCAGCAGCAGGTCAGGGCACGGAGCGACGCCCACTGAAGCAGCCGCGCCGCGAAGCGATGGCACACCCTGCAAACCACCTCAAGTAAGGACCTAGAAAGATGAAACGAGCAGCCCACCAGCCAACCGCAGGGCAGCGGCGGACGAGCGGAGTTGTCAGATGAGCCTTATTGACCAAGTCGTTCTGGTAACCGGATCCAGCGGCGGAATCGGTGATGCAGTCGTCGACGCACTCACAGCCGAAGGGGCCCTCGTCATAGGTGCAGACCGCGCCCCGAAAGAGGGCCAGGAACTGGCCGGCTTCTTCCCGCTCGACATCACCTCCGAAGAACAATGCGCCACAGTCGTCCGTGACATCACAACCAGGTACGGGCGCATCGACGCCCTCGTCCACGCAGCTGGAATCCTGGGCACCACGCCGGACATCATGAAAACAACCACCGAAGAATTCGACTCCATCATGCGGATCAACGGCTCCGGCACGTTCTCCATGGTCCGGGAAACCGCACAATCAATGATTGGGACCGGAACGCCAGGTGCCATCGTGATCCTCTCCTCCGTTGCGGCCAAAGAAGCCCGCCTCAACTACTTGCCCTACAACGCAAGCAAACTCGCGGTACTTCACATCATGTGGTCCTTTGCCGAGCTGCTCGGCCCCAACGGCATCTCGGTCAACGCCATCGCGCCCGGCCCAGTAAACACCCCCATGTGGGCACAATTCGCAAAAGGTTCAGGACCGGACGCAGCCGCCAACCGGGCCAAGCGCGCCGCGCAACTTCCTATGCGCCGGTTCGCCGAACCAGACGAAGTCGCCCGCGCCATCCTTTTCCTCGCCGACCCGAACAACCGCTACATCACCGGCGTATCCCTCGATGTGGCAGGCGGAGCACACCTGGGAATGGGAACCTGACCCAGGAAACCCACCTGCACGAGAGCACGCAAGTCATCCAGGTTTCGTGTCAGCCGGTGCATCCTGTGCGCAACGACCGTGTCCCCACCGCGCGAACCGCAACAGCTCATGGGTTATGACCTAGCAGTGTCCCTGCCGGAGGCCTTCCATGAAGACCCGGTCAAGTACGCGGTCCTCGAGCTGGCGTTGCTCGAGTTCGATAAACCCCGATGCGCACCCTTTGGGGCGCAATACTGGACGGGCGGTCTAAGCGTAAGGGCCTTCGGGGCGCTCCATATGCTCCCGGATCGCGCCCATGAGCCCCTCTTTGTCGCGGGCTTTCAGGAGGTCCGCTATGTTCTGATGTTCGTGGACCAAGACATTCGCGCGGGGGTAAGAGACCTCCAGGTTCAAGATGCACATTATTGATTCAGCCGCCAGGGTCTCGTAAATCTTGTCCAGGCGATTGTTCTCGGCGCCCGCAACAAAGGCTTTATGGAATTCTAGGTCTGTGCGGGCAATGGATTGCCAGTCTGACGCAGCGACGTGCTTAGCCAAGTCCTTAACGATTCCGTGGAGAACGCGGCAAGTCTTCTTTATTTGCGCATCGCTACCGTCCAAAAGCGATTGCGCAGCAGCCAGCTCAATAGCCTCTCGAGCGAAGTAAATCTCTTGGACGTCATCCGCCGAAAGCTCGGGGACAAAGACCCCTCGGTTGCGCCGACTGACAAGGAGCCCTTCTTGGCAGAGTCTTTGGAGCGCCTCACGGAGCGGCCCCCGCGACGTCCGCAGCTGAACGGCCAGCACGGATTCGTTGATCTGCTGCCCAGGGCGGAAGATACCCTGAATGATTAGTTCCCGCAGATGACCTGCGATCAACTGCGCAGTGGGCCTTCCCTCCAGCACAAGTACGCTCTCGGCGGTCATCTCGTGGCCCCTCACTTCCGTAGCCGAAGACAATCATGGCGCAGCAGTTTGTAAATTGTCAACAATTGGCCTAAGCGTTCGGCCCGCTCAGGGGAAGGCCGACTGCTCCCCAAGAGACGCAATAATCGCTCTGACACATGCTGCTGCACCGTCTGCCAGCCTAAACAGCGCCGAAAATTGACGATCCCCCCGGCTAGCCTTTGCGGTGCTCCTCTGCTTCTTTCACGAGTTCGGTCAGCCATGGCCGGTGCCCCTTGTGAAACATCATTCCCTCGGGCAGCCCTTGGACCGTGGGTACGGAATTGGCGATGTCGATCGTGATCCGGCCGCCAGCCATGGGTGCGTTGGTGATATGCAGGTCGCCGTAGGACTCTGGGAGGACGGGATCCATCCAAAAGCCGCCACGGGAAACATGCGTGTCATACCGCATCAACGTCGTCACAAGCTGGATCGGCGTTGTGGCTGCCCAAGCTTGTGGCGAACACGCCGTCGGGTAGGGGACGGGCTCGGCGAACTGGTCCCGGCTGAAGCCGCAAAACAGTTCCGGCAACCGGCCGTCCGAATATTCTGCGGCCTCCAAAAGCGCCGTGGAGATGCGCTGTGCTTCCGCCACAAATCCATAGCGCATCAGGCCTGCGGCGATGACGGCATTGTCGTGCGGCCATACAGAGCCGTTGTGGTAGCTCGCAGGGTTGTAGGCTCCCATGTCGCTGGCCAGGGTCCTTACTCCCCAGCCGCTGAACATCTCCGGGGACATAAGGTGTTCAGCCACCTGCGGCGCCTTATCCTCATCCACGAGGCCTACCCACAGGCAGTGGCCCATGTTGGACGCGCACGCGTCGACCTGCCGCTTTTTGCCGTCGAGAGCAATGGCGTAATGACCGCGCTCAGGGATCCAAAACTGCTCGTTGAACCGCTTCTTCAGCTGCTTTGCGCGGTCGGCGAGTTCATCGCCCAAGGCCGTGTCGCCGGCGTCGTATGCAATCCAAGCCCGGGCCATGTAGGCGTCGTAGACGTACGCCTGCACTTCGCAGAGCGCGATCGGGGGCTCAGCCAGGCGGCCGTTGGCGAAGTTGATCCCGTCCCAGGAGTCCTTCCAGCCCTGGTTAATCAGCCCCCGCGGATTAAGGCGCTCATATTCGACGAACCCGTCACCGTCCCTGTCGCCGTAGTCGCGGATCCAGTCCAACGCCCGGTCCGCGTGTGGCAGCAACGCGGCGATGGTTTCCTTGCCGAAGCCCCAACGGCTGACCGATCCAAGCACTGTCACGAAAAGCGGTGTGGCATCGATGCTGCCGTAGTAGACGGACTTGCCGCCAAGTGCCAGGCCGCTGGAGACATCGAGCCTGACCTCGTGCAGGATCTTGCCCGGCTCCTCCTCGCTCATCTGGTCCACCACGCTGCCCTGGCGGTCGGCCAGCGTTTGCAGCGTGCCCAGCGCCAGGGAAGGGTCCACCGGCATTGCCATTTCCGATGCCCAGAGCGAATCGCGGCCGAAGAGTGTCATGAACCACGGCGCGCCGGCTGCCACCACAATCCGCTCCGGGTAATTGGGGTCCTCGATGCGGAGCGCCCCCAGGTCGTCGTAGCTGCGCCGTAGGGTCCGTTCTATGGAGTGGTTGGCCATGTGGAGCTTGGGGATTTTGGCCACCCACTCCTGCCGGCGGCGGTCGCGGGGGGACAGTTTCTCGCCGTCAGTATGGACGAACGACGGCGGGGGAGGGCTCGCTGCCTCGGCGCTGGGCAACGCAGTCAGCATTGTGCTCCACTGGCTGTGCGGCGCGAGCGACACGCGGTACGTCAGGGCGTCCTGGCTGACTTCGGCTCCAGGAGCCTGGACCAGAAGCCCCTTCCGGACATCCTGCCAGACAGCGCGGATGGTCAGAGTGTCAGCGTCCACTTCCCGAGTTTCTTCCCACCGCCCCTGGATCCGCGCCTCCTTGACCTCGAAAAGGTCCGCGAAGTCCGCCTCGGCCCGGACGGAAATGGTGCATTCGGCCGGATCCGGGGAGTAGTTGCGAATAGTCACCTGCTCCTGGATGCCTGCACCCACCTCGCGCAGCCGCTCCACGATCAGTGGGCTGTCGGCATACCCATCGGAACGGGTGACACGGCCGGCAAACAGTGCGCGGTACGGTTCCTTCGTCTCTGCCGCCAGCGGCTCCAGTGACTGGCCATCAACGGTCAGGCTCCAGCGGGAAAGGATGCGCGTGTCCTGGAAGAATACTCCGTGCGGATACTCAGGATGAATGTCCCCGTTAGGCAGGGAGATGCAGAAGGACGTGCCCTCCACCAAGGTGATCGTGCCTGCGCCCACAGGTCCGGCAGCCGTGTCCGCATTCCATCCAGCCATCCTGGCCCCTTCACGAAACCGACGCCACGGCGCCTTGGGGTTGTGCTGCAGGCGGCCGCCGTCGCCAATTCTGCCACCGACGGTACTCCTGCTTGCTCCCGGAGGCCAGTGCACCTGAAGACAGGACGCCTCAGCTTTCCGGGGCGCTGCGCCAAGAACTGAAGTTCGCGCGCAACAGCTTCAACCGCATCTGTCCGCGTGGCCCGCCTGCTTTTCTTTAAGCGTTTTGGTTCCAAGCGATTGGATGGGGACGAACGATGAGAAGCTTGAGGGGGCGGTGGGAGCTCAGCGGCTTGACCGTCGGGCAGCGAACCCGATAGAGGGTCGTGGAAGACCACCAACGCCGCTGTCGGTGAGGTGGCGCCGACCGGCAACCGCTGGGGGCTGTTGCCCCGGACCGCAGCAAAGGGAATACCGGGTGTCGGGTCGGTCATTGGAACGCGCCCAGTTGAAGATTAACCACCCGGAGCACGGCACCCCAGGCAAAGATTCCGGCGGAGATCTGCACTGGGACGTTGGCTTCAAACTTCCTCCGACGGCATTCACGTGTTGCTGGCCGCGGCAGTTGCGAGACTCCGCTTGAACTGGTTAGGAGCCCTGCTGTGACGAGCAAGATCAGACTGAGCACAGCGCCGCCCCTAGTCCCGGTGTTCGGCAGAGGCTTCCGAACCGACGTATGCCCACAAATTGCGTAGTAGGAGTAGACATTGCCCGAAACCAGCAGGTCGTAATCGTCCTCGACATGGAACAGGCGACGGTCTCCGATCTGGTCTGTAACCCAAATCGTCCGACCATCCTCAGTCCGCTCATCAATCGAACCCTTGTAGCATTCGACGCCCTGCCGGCAAAGAGTGATGACGTCTCCGCGTTGAAGGGACGTCCACATGGATACACGACGGCTCTTTCGCAATTTTATGTGCCTTTCTGTGAGTGCCTCAGAGGCCGGGAACTTCGCCCTCAGCAGCCCTGGCGGGAGGACGCAAGACCATCCGGGGCGGCCTCCGGGGGTAACTTTCACCTCGAGCCTATCGTCGATTGTTGACAATTGGTAGGATGAAACCCGTGCCTTCCAAGGATGGCAGGCACGTACGGACAGGGCAGTACAGCCCAAGAAGGAGCATCTAATGGTCAAGGCCACCGTCATGAGCAATGCGCTAACAGTCGACCCGGGGGAGCACAAGTCCAAGGAAACCTCGATCACCGAAGGGCAGACAGAGGTGTCCCTGCGCCTTTGGGCCAGGGACGACTTCAGGACAGGCATTTGGGAGGTAACTCCGGGAACGTTCAAGAGCGCGCGACCCGGCTACGACGAGATCTGCCAGATTCTGAGCGGCACCGCCACCATCACCGCACCGGATGGCACCAGCTTCGATATCGGCCCGGGTTCCCTGTTCGTGACTCCCGCCGGCTGGGAGGGCAGCTGGACTATCCACGAGACGCTGCGCAAGATGTGGGTGGTTAAGGACCTTCCGGCCACGGCCGAGTGATCCTCAAGCGGCAGGGCCCCCGGGCAGCAGCAGCCGCCCGGGGCCCCGCCCCTGCCCAGAAGACGTGCTCGGTGTGCGTGCCAGCTACTTCGTTGAGGTGAGATCCTCTACGGCCTTTTGCATGTGCCGTTTGATGGCGTTCTGGAGACCCCTTCTGTCCCGTGCTTTCAGGAGATCCAGGATGTTCTGGTGCTCCTGCACGAGGGCATCGACCCGCGGATAGGAGACTTCCAAGCTGAGAATACACATCCGGGATTCGGCGGCCAGCGTTTCGTAGACGCGGATCAGGCGGGAGTTTCGTGTCCCTGCAACGAAGGAGGTATGGAACTGCATGTCCAGCCGTGCAATAGCCTGCCAGTCGGAAACAGCAACCTGCTTCGCCATGTCACTGATGATTCCCTGCAGCACGTCGCAAGTATCCGTGACCTGTTCCTCCCTGCCGTCCAGCAATGTATTGGCTGCGGCCGACTCCACGGCCTCGCGGACGGCGTAGATCTCCTTAATGTCCTCAGTTGTAAGCTCCAGGACGAACACCCCGCGGTTGCGGTGGTTGACCAGGATGCCTTCCTGGCACAGGCGCTGTAATGCTTCCCGGAGCGGCCCCCTGGACGTACGTAGCCGGCTGGCCATGGCAGATTCATTGATCTGCTCACCCGGACGGAAGATCCCCTGAACGATTTGTTCCCGCAGCTGATCGGCAATCAACTGGGCCGTGGGCCTTCCTTCCAGGACAAATAGTCCTTCGGTTGCCGCCATGTCATTCCTCATCTCACTCTTCGGCATATTACCTGTACCAAACGGTGCAGGAAGTTCAGTCATTGCTAGAGCACCTTTTCCAGAAAGGATTGGGTGCGGGCTTCCTTGGGGTTTCGGAGAGTTTCCCTGGCGTCGCCGCGTTCGATGATGCAGCCGTCGGCCATGAAAATCAGGGAGTCTGCGACTTCGCGGGCGAAGCCCATTTCGTGGGTAACCACAATCATGGTCATCCCCTTGCTGGCCAGATCCTTCATGACGGCGAGAACCTCACCGACTTTTTCAGGATCCAGTGCGGACGTGGGCTCATCGAAGAGCATGATCTCCGGGTCCATCGCCAGGGACCGGGCGATGGCGACGCGCTGCTGCTGCCCGCCCGATAGCTGGGCCGGGTAGTGCTCGCCGAAACCAGAGAGGCCGACGCTGGCCAGCAGCTCACCGGCCCGAGTGGCCGCCTGCTTCCTTTCGCCGCCCTTGACCAGGACGGGGCCGGCCATGACATTCTCCTGCGCGGTCATGTTGGGGAAGAGGTTGAACTGCTGGAAGACCATGCCAATTCTGGTGCGCTGGCGCGCTAGTTCCTTCGGGGGCAGGGCGTGGTACGCGGTGTCGGTTTCGTAGTACCCCAGGTCTTCGCCGTTGACCTTCAGGACTCCCGCGTCGACGGTCTCCAGACCGTTGATGCAGCGCAGCAGCGTTGACTTGCCGGAGCCGCTGGGGCCAATAATGCAGCAGACTTCACCGCTGGCAATGTCCAGGTCGATATTCTGCAGGACTGTCTTGGGCCCGAAGGACTTACGGATTCCGCGGGCATAAATGGTGCCGTCGGCACTCATCGGGCAATGCCCTCCTGTTCTGTCAGGGGCGCTCTTCTCGCCCTCCTGGGTAGCGTGGAGATTCCGCGGGAGTATTTTTGCTCAAGCTTGGACTGCGGGTAGCTCAGGAGAAGGGTCATCACTAGGTACCAAAGGCTGGCCACGATGAGCAGGGGGACGGTCTCGTAGGTGCGGGCGTAGATGAGCTGCGCGCTCTGGAGCAGCTCCGCAACACCGAGGACGCTGACCAGGGAGGTTTCCTTGAACATGCCGATGACCTGGTTTCCGGTCGCCGGGATGATCGAGGGCATGGCCTGCGGGATGATGACCTTCCGCATCTTGATTGCCCGGCTCATCCCCAGCGAGTCGGCGGCCTCGATCTGGCCCTTTCCGACGGCGGAGAATCCGCCGCGGATGATTTCGGCCATGTAGGCGGCTTCATTGAGTGTGAGGCCCACGAGGGCTGCGGTGATGGGTGCCATCAGGGCATTGACATCGATGGCGGTGCTGATGTCCGTGAAGGGTATTCCGATGGTCAGGTTGGGGTACAGGGCAGCGATGTTAAACCAAAAAATCAGTTGCACCAGGACCGGGGTGCCACGGAAGAGCGTGATGTACACGCCCGCGGTGGCGGCGACCGGCTTAATGCTGGAGGACCTCATGATAGCGAGCACCAGGCCCAGCAGGGTGCCGAGCGCCATGCTTGCCAGGGTCAGGAAAGCGGTCAGCATCAGGCCGCGGATGATCGTTTCATGCGTGAAGTATCTGGCGACCACATGCCATTTGAAGTTGGGATTAGTCAAAACCGAGATCAGAATGCCCACACCAAGCAGGATGCAGACCACCCACGCGACGTACTCAAAGACACTTTTGCGCCGCAGCCTTGGCTTGAGGGCAGGGTTGATCGCCCCCGCTGCTGGCCGCCTTCCTCGACTGATGAATTTCAGCACGGCGGGTCCTCAGTTAAGCTTCGCTTCGGTGATGGCGCCTGATTCCAGGCCCCAGTTGCCGAGTGATTTCTTGTATTCGGGGCTGTCCAGAACGGACTGTGTTGCCTTCTGCAGTGCGGGAGTCAGCGGTGACCCCTTCTGCAGGCCAATGGCAGCAACGTGATCCGAGCGGGTATTTACCTGCGGAGACAGAATCGTAAATGTGTCCGGCTGTTGCTTTTCCGCCCAGACCAGCGAAGCGGTGTCGTACAAGATGCCGTCAACCCGCTTGGACGCCAGCTGCGTGAGGGCTTCCTGGACGTTGGGGAGCGTTACAGCGTTAATGGCCGGCTTGCCTTTGGAGGTGCAGGTCCACTCCGAGATGTTCGGAAGATGCTTCAACTGGGCGTTGGATCCCTTGGTGACCGCGATGTTCCTGCCGCACATGTCGTCATTGCTGATACTCAAAGGATTGCCGGCGCTCACGGCAACGGACAGGCCGCCGTTGAAGTAGTCGATCATGTCCAGCACCTTCAGCCGTTCGGCGGTGGAGGACATGGTAGTGACAGTAAAGTCGTACCGGCCGCCGTCAATACCGGGAATGATGGTGTCGAACGAGGTGTTCTCGAACTTGAGCTTCAGGCCCAGTTTCTTGGCCACGAGCCGGGCGATGTCCGGGTTCAGGCCGATAGGCGTGCTGTTATCGTCGGCGAGGAACGTGGTGGGCGGGTAGTGCAGGTCCATCGCCACCGTCAATTCGCCTTTGTCCTTGTAGGACTGCGGCAAAAGCTTCACCGCGGCCTCATCGGGCTGGACACCCTCGGAAATATCGGCAGTGTTCGAGGTCTTGGAACCGTCGGCTTCCGAATCACTGTTGGCACCAGAGCCGCAAGCGGTCAGTACCAACACAACAGCCGACGCTGCAATTACCCTCTGGACCCTGGTTGTGATCCTCATCGCTGCTTCCTCTTGAAACGGCGGTGCCGGCCTTGTGCTCCATCTGTTTCCCGCCGCCTCCTACCTAATAATGCAACCATCCAAATCGCAGATCATCGACAATTTACAGGAAATTTCCAAACCTATGTCTCCGCCTATCCCTCCGCGCCGGCGAGCAGCTCTCTCTCAGCGCTCTTGCACGAAAACGAAGAGGTGGCCCGGTCCTGGGGACCGCGGGCCACCTCTTCGTTGGTATCGCGCTTCGAGCGACTTTCTAAACGGTGGTATCGATGTCCTGTCTGGATGCGGTGAGGTCCTCCACACCCTTTTGCATATGCCCTCTGATCGCCTGCTGGAGTCCGTTTCGGTCCCCTGCTGCCAGCAGGTCCAGGATGCTCTGGTGTTCCTGCACCAGAACATCGACTCGAGGATAGGCGACTTCCAGGTTGAGAATACACATTCTCGACTCCGCTGCCAGGGTCTTGTAGATCCTGATCAGGCGTGTGTTGCCGGCACCGGCAACGAAGGCGGTGTGGAACTCCATGTCCAACCGGGCGATGGCCTGCCAGTCTGAGACCGCGACCTGCTTCGCCATGTCCCCGGTGATTCCCTTCAGCACCTCGCAGGTGTCGCTGACTTCCTCCTGCCCGGCGCCGAGCAGTGTATTCGCAGCGGCTAGTTCCACGGACTCGCGGACGGCGTAGATCTCCTTGATGTCCGCCGTCGAAAGCTCAAGGACGAACACTCCGCGGTTGCGGTGGCTGACCAGGATGCCTTCCTGGCACAGACGCTGCAACGCTTCCCGAAGTGGTCCCCGGGACGTTTGAAGCTGGCTGGCCAGGAGGGATTCGTTGATCTGCTGTCCGGGACGGAAGGTTCCCTGGACGATTTGTTCCCGCAGCTGATCTGCAATCAGCTGTGCCGTGGGCCTTCCCTCCAATACGAACAGGCCCTCTGGTGCCGCCATTGACATCCCCCTCATTTCATTCTTCGACTTACTGGCCTCTAGAGCGCTATTGCGTTGTACTTGGTCTCAAGAAATTCCTCGATTCCGACCTTGCCGCCTTCGCGTCCCAGCCCGGACTGCTTGACACCTCCGAACGGTGCTGCAGGATTGGAGACCAGGCCGGTGTTCAGCCCGACCATGCCTACTTCCAGTTCTGCGGAGAAGCGCAGGGCCTTGTCCATGTTCTCAGTAAAGACGTAGCCGACCAGACCCCATTCGGTGTCGTTGGCCAGCCGGAGGACTTCATCCTCGCTGTCGAAGGCCGTAATCGCCGCGACCGGACCGAAGATCTCGGTGCTCATTAGCTCGGCATCCATGGTCACGTCGGTCAGGACGGTGGGGGTGAAGAAGTATCCCGGGCCTTCCGGACGCGTTCCGCCGGTGAGGATCCGCGCACCCTTGTTGACTGCGTCCTTGACGAGGCTTTCGACTTTGTCCAGGCCCTTCTGTTCGATCAGGGGTCCGACGTCGGTTCCGGCCAGGGCGCCGTTGCCTACCTTCAGCTCGGAGATCCGCTTGGCGAACTTCTCACCGAACTCCTCAACGACGGAACGGTGGACGAAGAAACGGTTCGCGGCGGTGCAGGCCTCGCCCATGTTCCGCATCTTGGCCTTCAGGGCGCCGTCGACGGCCTTTTCGATGTCCGCGTCGGCCAGGACGATGAAGGGGGCATTGCCGCCCAGTTCCATCGACGAGCGCATGACGTTGTCCGCCGCCTGGCGCAACAGAATCTTGCCCACCTCGGTGGACCCGGTGAAGCTGACCTTGCGGGCGAGGCCGCTGCTCATCCAGGTTCCCACGACGCTGGAGGCGCTGGAGGTGGTGACGACGTTCAGCACACCGTCAGGAAGGCCTGCCTGCTTGAAGATATCCACGAGGGCAAGGGAGGTCAGCGGGGTCAGTTCGGCGGGCTTGAAGACCATGGTGCAGCCGGCGGCCACGGCGGGGGCGATCTTGCGGGTGCCCATGGCCAGCGGGAAGTTCCACGGGGTGACCAGCACGCAGGGACCAACGGGTTCCTTGGTGATCATGATCCGGGTGTTCCCGTCATTGGAGGTGGCGCTGTCTCCGCCGATGCGGACGGCTTCTTCCGAGAACCAGCGGAGCATTTCGGCGCCGTAGGCCACTTCGCCCTTTGCCTCGGCCAGGGGCTTGCCCATCTCGGCGGTCATGATCGCGGCCAGCCGATCCGTGTTGGCGATGACCAGTTCAAAGGCCCGGCGCAGGATGTCGGCCCGTTCCCGGGGCGTGGACTTCGCCCACGCTGCCTGGGCCCGGCCGGCGGCCTCAATGGCTGCACGGGCCTCGTCGGGCCCGCCGTCGGCCACCCGGGCAATGACCTCATGGGTTGCCGGATTTTCCACCGGGAACGTGGCGCCGCTGGCGGCCTGCTGCCAGGCGCCGTCGATAAACAGGTCCTTGTGCAGGCCTGAGGGTTCGAATGATGTGCTCATATCAACGCTTTCAAGAATCGGAGGAAGGACTAGGAGGTGGCCGCTTTCAGGGCCTGGGTGAACCTGGCGAGACCGCTCTGGATCTCGTCGCTGCTGACGTTGAGGGCCGGAATGATCCGGATGACATTGCCGTAAGGGCCGCATGTGAGGAGCAGGAGCTCCTCCTTGACTGCCGCCTGCTGGACACCCAGTGCGGTGGCGGCATCCGGAGTTCCATCCGCTGCGGTGAATTCGACAGACTGCATCAGGCCACGGCCCCGAACATCTCCGATGGCCGTAAATTGAGCCTGGAGGCCTTCAAGTCCGGAGCGAAGCTCCTCGCCGCGGACCAGTGCATTCGACACCAGATTCTCGCGCTCAATGACGCCCAAGGTGGCAACCCCGGCTGCGGCGGCGACGGCGTTTCCGCCGTAGGTGCCGCCCTGGGAGCCAGGCCATGCTTTGCCCATGAGCTCCGTCGAGGCGGCAATCGCGGAAATGGGGTATCCGCTGGCGAGGCCTTTGGCGGTGATGACAACGTCCGGGGTGATGCCCGCCCAGTCGTGTCCCCAGAACTTGCCGGTGCGGCCCACGCCGGCCTGGACTTCGTCCACGATGAGGACGATGCCGTGCCGGTCAGCACGCTCCCGCAAGCCCTGCAGGAAGGCAACCGGGGTGGGAATGTAGCCGCCATCACCGAGGACGGGCTCGATGATGAAGCCTGCCGTATCGCTGGGGCTGCTGATGCTGACCAGGAGGTGGTCCAGTTCCTTCAGGGCGAAGGCAACCGCTGTTTCTTCATCCCAGCCGTACCTGTAGGCGTGCGGGAAGGGTGCGATATGCACGCCGCCCATCAGCGGGGAGAACCCTGACCGGAATTTCGTTCCTGCAGTGGTGAGGGAGGCTGCTCCGACAGTACGCCCATGGAAGCCTCCCTGGAAGGAAATGATGTTCGGCCGGCCGGTTGCCATCCGGGCCAGGCGCACTGAAGCCTCCACGGCTTCGGAGCCCGAGGTGGCGTAGAAGACGCTGTCCAGACCCGTGGGCAGGAATTCTCCCAACTTTTCTGTGAGCTCAAGCAGGGGCTTGTGCATCACGGTGGTGTATTGGGCATGGACAATCTTGCCCACCTGCTCGCGGGCTGCAGCGACGACGTCTGGGTGGCAGTGGCCCGTGCTGGTGACACCGATGCCGGTGGTGAAGTCGAGATACTTTTTGCCGTCGGTGGCGTGAATCCAGGAGCCGGCTGCGCAGTCAACGATGACCGGGGTGGCCTGCTTGAGGATGGGGCTAAGAGTTGCCATGGCTTCATACTTTCTCAGGAGATGTAGATTGTCAACAATCGGCGATATGGGAAGGATCACCTTTTGTTCACGGAGGGGATAGTCAGTCGCTGAAACGTTGGGGCCGGACGAAATCCAGGCCCCCGATGGTTTGTTTGCCCAGGGCCTCGTGAGCAGCGATCTCGCCGAAGCCGGTGGCGTTTTTGAAACCGGCGCCGGAGAAGCCGGTGGCGCAGTAGATCCTGCTGCCTTCGTCCAGCCGGCCAAGCAGCGGATGCCCGTCTCGGGTGTAAAGGTCCGGGAAGGCGTCGGAGCGGACGATGGTTGGGTAGAGGCCGGGGAAGAACTCGGTGACGGTTTCGGTGGTCTCGGTGATTTCTGCCGGGGTGAGTTCCCTTGGCACTGCGTCCGCGTTGGGCGTTGCTGCGCCCCGGCCGTCCAAGGTGGCTTTGACGGTGACCCCGTCCACGGCGGGTGCGCCATACATGGACCGGTCGTCATAAATTCGGCTGAAAACTGGGAATTTGTCCGGCGTAAATTCGGCTGCGTCGTTGGCGACGAACCAGGTCAGGAAGATCCGTTTTGTTTGGGTTGCTGCCTTCAGGTAGTCCGGCATGAGCCGTTGGGACCAGCCGCCGGAGGAGATGATGACGTTTTCGAAGGTCCAGGACTCCTCGCCGGAGGTGATGACCACGCCGTCGTGGGTTTCGGTGATGCTGTCGATGGGTGTGTTGGTGTGGATGGTGGCCCCGTTGGCCTGGGCGGCGGTGATGGCGGCGGTGACGGCTCGGTCGGTGCGCAGGGCGCCGGCGTTGGGGTCGTAGACGGCGACGTCGTCGTCACGGAGGTTGTGCTGCGGGTAGCGTTCGGCCATTTCCTCGCGGCTGAGGATGACGTGCTCGGCCCCGTTGGTCCTGGTGGTTTCGAGCAGGGCTGTGAGGTAGGCGCCGTCTTTGGTGCCGATGGAGAGTCCGCCGCAGCGGGTCAGGATGTCCTGTCCGGTTTCAGCTTCGAGTTCGGCCCAGAGGCTGCGGGAGCGTTCCAGAATGGGGTAGTAGTCGGGGGTGCCGCGGTAGATCATGCGGAAGAGCCGGGTGTCCCCGCCGACGGCGCTGCGGCCGTGTGCAGGCGCGGCGGCTTCGAATCCGGTGACGTCCTGGGTCAGGCGGGAGGCCTGCCATAGGGCCATGGATCCGATGCTGCCCAGACCGATGACTGCGAGCTTGCCGTCGGTCATCTAGATCACCTTGTCCAGGAAGGACTTGGTGCGGGCTTCCTTGGGGTTTCGGAGGACTTCGCGGGCATCGCCGCGTTCGACGACGCAGCCGTCGTCCATGAAGATCAGGGAGTCGGCGACTTCGCGGGCGAAGCCCATTTCATGGGTGACGACGACCATGGTCATGCCTTTCTTGGCCAGGTCCTGCATGACCATGAGGACTTCGCCGACTTTTTCGGGGTCCAGGGCGGAGGTGGGTTCGTCGAAGAGCATGATCTCGGGGTCCATGGCCAGGGACCTGGCGATCGCGACGCGCTGCTGCTGGCCGCCGGAGAGCTGGGCGGGATAGTAGTCCCCGAACCCGGCCAGGCCGACGCTGGCCAGCAGTTCCTCTGCTCGTTTGGCCGACTCCTTCTTGTCCGCGCCCTTGACCAGGACCGGGCCGGACATGATGTTTTCCTTGGCGGTCATGTTGGGGAAGAGGTTGAACTGCTGGAAGACCATGCCCACCCGGGTGCGCTGTTCAGCGAGCTTCTTCGGACGCAGGGCGTGGTAGGCGGTGTCCGTCTCGTAGTAGCCGAAGTCTTCGCCGTTGACCTTCAGGACGCCGGTGTCAACGGTTTCCAGGCCATTGATGCAGCGCAGGACGGTGGACTTGCCGGAACCACTGGGACCGATGATGCAGCAGATCTCTCCGCTGGCGATGTCCAGGTCGATGTCTTTGAGGACTGTTTTGGATCCAAAGGACTTGCGGATTTTACGGGCGTGAATGGTGCCGTCGGTACTCATCGGGCAATACCTTCCGGTGCGGTCAGGGCAACCTTTTTGGCCTTTCGGGGAAGCCTGGAGGTTGAACGGGCATATTTCTGTTCGAGCTTGGACTGCGGGAAGCTCAGTAGCAGGGTCATCACCAGGTACCAGAGGCTGGCGACCAGCAGCAGGGGGATGGTCTCGTAGGTGCGGGCGTAGATGAGCTGCGCGCTTTGGAGCAGCTCCGCAACGCCGAGCACGCTGACCAAAGAGGTTTCCTTGAACATACCGATGAACTGGTTACCGGTGGCCGGGATGATCGAGGGCATCGCCTGGGGAATGATGACCTTGCGCATTTTCATCCCCGCGCTCATGCCCAGGGAGTCTGCGGCTTCGATCTGGCCCTTGCCGACCGCGGAGAACCCGCCGCGGATGATCTCGGCCATGTAGGCGGCCTGGTTCAGGGTCAGCCCGACCAGGGCTGCGGTGATCGGGCCCATGATCGCATTCGTGTCCACGGCCGTGCTGATGTTCGTGAACGGGATGCCGATGGACAGGTTCGGGTACAGCGCGGAGATGTTGAACCAGAAGATCAGCTGGACCAGCACCGGGGTGCCGCGGAACAGGGTGATGTAAAGCCCGGCTGCGATGGAAACCGGCTTCACGTGGGAGGAGCGCATGACCGCCAGGAACAGACCCAGCAGGGTACCCAGGGCCATGCTGGCCAGTGTCAGGAAGATCGTGAGCATCAGCCCGCGCAGGATCGACTCGGCGAAGAAGTACTTTCCGACCACGTCCCATTTGAAGTTGGGGTTGGTCAGGACGGAGACGAGGATCCCGATGCCGACGAGGATGCTGAGGACCCATCCGGCGTACTCGGACGGAGTCCGAAGCCGAAGACGTGGCTTCAGGGCTGCATCAGTGCTAGCCATCGTTGATCTGCTTCCTTTATCAATAGCTGTGACCATGAAGGGGCTCCCGCTAGTTCAGCTTGGCGTCGGTGATGGCTCCGGACTCCAGGCCCCAGTTCTCGAGGGACTTCTTGTACTCCGGGCTCTTGAGGACGGACTGCACGGCGGCCTGCAGGGCCGGGGTCAGCGGCGAGCCCTTCTTCAGGCCGACGGCGGTCAGGTCGCTATTGCCGACGTTGACCTGGCCGAGGATGGTGAAGGAGCCCGGCTGCTGCTTTTGGGCCCACGCGAGGGAGGTCGCGTCGTAGAGGACGCCGTCGATCCGCTTGGAGTGCAGCTGTGTCAGGGCCTCCTGGACGTTGGGCAGCGTGACGGCGTTGATCGCCGGCTGTCCCTTAGAGGTGCAGGTCTGCTCGCTCAGGGCCGGGAGGCGCTTGAGCTGGCCCGTCGAGCCCTGGGTGACGGCGATGTTCTTCCCGCACAGGGTCTCAACGGTGAGGTTCAGCGGGTTCCCGGCGGCTGCGGCCACGGAGTTGCCGGCCTTGAAGTAGTCGATCATGTCCAGGACCTTGAGCCGCTCTTCGGTCTTGGACATGGTCGTAGCGGTGAAGTCGAAGCGGCCACCGTCCAGGCCCGGGACGATCGTGTCGAACTTCGTGTCCACGAACTTCAGCTTCAGGTCAAGCTTCTTCGCAAGGAGCCGGGCGATGTCCGGGTTCAGGCCGATCGGGGTCTGGTTATCGTCCGCGAGGAACGTCGTCGGCGGGTAGTGCAGGTCCATCGCGACCGTGAGCTCGCCCTTGTCCTTGTAGGACTGCGGCAAAAGCTTGACCGCGGCCTCGTCAGGCTTGATGCCCTCGGAGATGTCCGAGGTGTTCGAGGTCTTGGAGCTGTCCGGCGCAGTATCGCTGGCAGCAGTGCCGCCACAGGCGCTCACTGACAACAGGATGGCAAGGCCCGCGGCCGCCGTCTGGATTTTGCTGATGGTCTTCATGGTGCTTCCCTTCGAATGGTTTCAGCTGAACTTGGTCTGCTGAAACGGGTGCAGTCTTTCCAGGACCTTCGCTCGTCTTGCCATGCTGCTGGAAGAGGCGAAGGTGGCAATGCTTGTTGCTTCATGCGGTTTGTGATCCGGATCTCGTTCCGCATCCACCAGCAATGGAACTCGCTTGATCGCAGATTGTCAACAATTGACGATAAATAAAAGCTGCTGATTTCGCCCCTGTCCTGTTGAGAAGCAATCTCAATAGAAACTGTTGACAATTTACAATTTCGGCCCCTACAGTCGAGAGCAGCAGGCTGAAGAGTGTTCCAGCCTGGAAGAAACCGGCAGCTCGGCCAACGGACACCGGATGGCCAGCCGCCCGGCCCTCGCATAGAATTTCTAGTGAACGGACGAATCATGGCGACTACGAACTCCCGGCCAAAGTACATCTCTTTTGATGTCTACGGCACCCTGATCAACTTCGATATTGATCCCACCACGCGACGCCTGCTTGGTGGCCGCATCTCTGAAGAGCAGTGGCCTACGTTCAAGAAGCAGTTCCGCGGGTACCGGTTCGACGAGGTCCTTGGCGACTACAAGCCTTACGAGCAGATCCTTCAGGATTCCTTTGACCGGGTGTGCAAGCGCTGGGGCATTGGGCCGACCGAAGGCGCCGGCGCAGCGTTCGCTGAGGCTGTGCGCGGCTGGGTTGCCCACGAGGACGTGCCGGCTCCGCTGAAGCTCATGGGCGACAACTACAAGCTGGTGGCTCTGTCCAACGCAGACGACAGCTTCCTGGACATCAGCATTCCCAAGCTCGGCGCTGACTTCCACGCCGTGTACACCGCTGAGCAGGCCCAGGCCTACAAACCGCGCTACCAGGCGTTCGAGTACTTGCTGGACACTTTGAACGCCAGGCCGGAGGACTTCCTGCACATCTCCTCGCACACGCGGTACGACATGCATCCGATGCACGACATGGGCTTCCGGAACCTCTGGGTGCTGGACCGTGGCTATGACCCCATCGGCCCGGGCTACGACCTCACCACTGTTAAATCCCTGGACGAGATCAACAAGCACCTCGGTCTCTAAACCGACGACGAGGCGAAAGGTCAACCATGAAACTTGTTCCCTATTGGCTGGACACTGCCGAGCCCTCCGGAGATTACCGGCGCACCCCGGTCCCGGAGAACGTTGATGTCGCCATCATCGGCGCCGGCTTCACCGGACTCTCCGCAGCCCTGGAATTTGCCAAACAAGGCGCCAGTGTTGCCGTATTCGAACGCCACACTGTGGGGTGGGGCGCATCCGGCCGGAACGGGGGAATGGCAACAACCGGGTTGGCCATTAGCTTCAGCACGGCAGTCAAGCGCTACGGGGCCACCCGTGCCGTGGAGATGTTCCGGGAGTACAACGATGCCATCGACACCATCGAGAAGCTGGTACACGATAATGGCATCGACTGCGACTACAAACGCTTCGGTAAGCTCTCGCTGGCCTTCCACAAGTCCCACTACGACGGCTTCCTGAAGTCGCAGGAGCTTCTGGCCAACCTGGTTGATCACCACGTCACGGTCATCCCCAAGGCCGAGATCCACAGCGAAATCGGAACGGACTTCTACCAGGGCGCCATGATGGATCCTATGGGTGCCGGTCTGCATGTCGGGAAGTTCGTACATGGACTGGCTAAGGTGGCCGCGGCAACCGGGGCGGATATCTGCGAGAACGCAGCGGTCACCGAGCTGAAGAAGGTCTCAGGCACCGTGCACGATGTGCACACCACACGCGGCATCACCAGGGCCAAGCAGGTCCTCGTGGCCACGAGCGGCTATACCGGAGGGATAACGCCCTGGCTGCAGCGCAGGGTAATCCCGGTGGGCAGCTTCATCATCTGCACGGAGCCGCTTCCTGAGGACGTGGTCAACCGGATCCTGCCGAACAGGCGGCAGGCCTCGGACAGCAAGATGCTGACCTACTACTTCCGGATCACCCCGGACAACCGGCTGCTATTCGGCGGGCGCGCCCGCTTTGCGCTGTCCAGCCCGGACTCGGACGTGAAGAGTGCCGAGATCCTGCGCAAGGCAATGCTCGAACTTTTCCCCTACCTTTCCAACGCGAAGGTGAACTACATCTGGGGCGGACTGGTGGATCTCTCCATGGACCAGATGGTCCACGCGGGTGTCCACGACGGACTCTTCTACTCCCTCTGCTACAGCGGACACGGGGTACAGATGGCCGCCCACATGGGCAAGAGGATGGCCCACTACATGGCGGGCGACAAGAGTGCCAACGTATGGGAGGACCTGAAAAACCCGCCCGTACCGGGCCACTTCGGCCCGCCGTGGTTCCTGCCTTTCATCGGCGCAGCGGCCAAAATCATCGACCGGGTCAAGTAGGCAAGGGATCATATGACGGCATCGAAAACCCTGGCTGAAGCGCGCCCGGAAACAGGGTACGGACGGGCAGAAATCGCTAACCTTCCCGGCGGTGCCTTCTTCGAAGGCCAATGGCAAACCGCTGACATGACCCTGGAAATACGTGACCCTGAAGACGGCATCCTGCTCGGCCGGGTCTGCGCCTCTTCGCCCGAGGACGTCCGCCGGGCAGTCGCACACATCCACAGTCACCTTCAGGGTGCAGACTGGCCCCTTCGCTCCCGCAGACAGGCGTTGGAGACCGCAGCGCAGCTTCTCGCCCATCAGGCGGGGCGCTTCGCCAGGATCATCGCCGCGGAGAGCAGCAAAACCATCACCGAGGCGGAGCGTGAGGTACGCCGCTGCATTGAGACCCTGCGGCTTTCAGCTGCCGCTTCCGGAGAACTTACGGGGGAGACCCTGGGGTTCGAGGACAGCATGGCCGGTGCCGGAAAGATCGGCTGGTACACCCGGAAGCCAGTGGGAATCATCGCAGCCATCACCCCTTTCAACGATCCGCTGAACCTCGTGGCACATAAGCTGGGCCCGGCCCTGATAGGAGGCAACGGCGTCGTCCTTAAGCCTTCCGGCCGCACCCCGCTGACCGGCCTGGCCTTTGTCCAGTTGCTGCTGGAAGCGGGCGTCCCGACGGGACGCATCGCCACGATCATTTCCGGGCCCGGAGTTTCCGAGGCGCTGGTGGGCGATGACCAGATCGACCTGATTTCCTTCACCGGAGGTCCGCAGACGGCCGAACGCATCGCGGCGACCGCAGGGTCCAAGAAGATCCTCTCGGAGCTGGGTGGGAACAACGCAACGATTGTCTGCTCCGATGCGGATGCGGTCCAGGCCGCGGATGCCATCGTGGCCGGGGCCTTTGGTGTGGCGGGGCAGAACTGCCTCTCCGTTCAGCGCGTCTACGTGCATATCTCGCTGTTCGAGGAAGTCCTGGAGCGGGTAACCAGCGGCACAAGGGCGCTCAAGACAGGTCCGAAGCTTGACCGCAGCACCGACGTTGGTCCGCTCATTTCCGAGGCGGAGGCCCGGCGGGTCGAGGAATGGGTCGAAGAGGCTAAGGCTGCCGGGGCCCGCATCAAGGCCGGGGGGAAGCGTCGGAATGCGTTCTACGAGCCAACGGTCCTGACCGATGTGCCGGCCGGGTGCCGGGTGATCCGCGAGGAAGTGTTCGGTCCGGTCGTCAGCCTCATGCCCTTCATCAGCATTTCAGATGCTGTCCATGCCGCCAACAGCTCCGATTACGGCCTTCAGGCCGGTGTTTTCACTCAGTCCATTGACCGTGCCCTGGCCATCGCGGAACAGCTGCAGGTGGGCGCGGTGGTGATCAATGAGACCAGCGACGTCCGCATAGACTCCATGCCTTTCGGCGGCTTCAAGAAATCCGGCGTGGGGCGGGAAGGCGTCAGGTATGCGGTCCATGAGATGACGGAGCCTAAAAGCACCATCGTCAACCTTGGAGGAACAGGCGCCCGCTGGCAGCAGCTGCCGGGCGGCGTGCCGGAACGGAAAAAGTCATGAGTACCCACAAGATCGCTGTTATTCCCGGCGACGGCATCGGCAACGAAGTTGTCCCCGCGGCTGTCGCCTGCCTTGAGCGCATCGCGGAAGTTCATTCCCTGAATCTGGAGTTCACGTACTTCGACTGGGGATCCGACTACTATGCCCGGCATGGCCGGATGATGGCCGTTGACGGGCTGGACCAGCTGGCCAAACACCACGCCATTTTCCTGGGCGCGGTGGGGTCCCCTGAGGTGCCCGATGCCGAATCGCTGTGGGGACTGCTGATCCCGATCCGCCGGGAGTTCCAGCAGTACATCAACCTCCGCCCGGTCAAAACGCTCGACGGCGTCACCTCGCCCCTCGCGGCGAAGAACCCAATTGATCTCCTCATCGTCCGGGAAAACAACGAAGGCGAGTACTCGGAGGTGGGCGGGCGGATGTACCGCGGGCAGCCTGAGGAAAGCGCCATGCAGACCACCGTCTTCACGCGTCTGGGCGTGTTGCGGGCAGCGCACTATGCGGCCCGGCTGGCCGCATCCAGGCGCGGGCAACTGACCTCGGCCACCAAGAGCAACGGCATCGTGCACACCATGCCCTTTTGGGACGAGGTGGTTGCCGAAACGGTCCGCGAATACCCCGATGTCACCCTCACCAGCGAACTGGTGGATGCACTCGCCGCGCACCTCGTCCTGAAGCCCTGGACCTTCGACGTCATCGTCGCTTCAAACCTGTTCGGTGACATTCTCTCGGACCTGGGCAGCTCTGTGACAGGTTCCATCGGCCTCGCGCCCAGCGCGAACCTGAACCCCGAGGGGGACTTCCCGTCCCTGTTCGAGCCGGTCCATGGTTCGGCCCCCGATATCGCCGGGAAGGGCCTCGCGAACCCGGTGGGGCAGATCTGGTCGGGGGCGATGATGCTGGAGCACCTCGGCCACCCCGTGGCCGCCGCCCACCTGCAGGCCGGGTTCGAGTCCGCCCTTCGGGACGGCCACGGGACCCGGGACGTCGGCGGAACCTCGTCGACGTCGGAGTTCACGGCCGCAGTGCTGTCCGCCATCGATGCCCTTGCCGGCAACTTCGCGGGCGGAACAGCCGCGACGTCGGCGCGGTGACGGCCCCGGCGCGCGAGCGTCCCGTCGTCGCGGCCCTCTACCGTGAGACTTTGCCGCCCCGCCTTGCGGAGGTCGAGGAGCTCGCGGAGGTTCGACTAACCAAGGCCGAGGGTCTCGCGGACGCTTTGGACGGGGCAGACGTGCTGTATCAGTGGCACTCGTTCTCGCCGGCCTTGCGTGAGAACTGGGGCGCTGCCTCGTCCCTGCGGTGGGTCCACGTCACGGCGGCGGGAGTCAGCCAGCTGATGTTTGACGAACTGGTCGCGAGCGATATCGTCTACACCAATTCCCGCGGCGTGCTGAGCCGGGCGATCGCGGAGTTCGCGCTCGGTTTCGTGCTGGACATGGCCAAGGATGCGCAGGGGTCATTCAGGCTGCAGCAGCAACAGCGCTGGCAGCACCGGGTTACCCGCAAGATCCACGGCCAGAGCGCCCTGGTCGTGGGAACCGGATCCATCGGCCGGGAGATCGCGCGGCTCTTCCGCGCCGTCGGCATGGACGTCGACGGCGCCGGCCGGGCCAGCCGGCCCGGGGATTCCGACTTCGGCCGGATCCACTCCTCGGCCGACCTTGCCGGGGCAGTCCGCGGCTACGACTACCTGGTTCTCGCCGCGCCCCTGACAAGCGACACCAGGGGATTGGTCAGCGCGGATGTCCTGGCGGCCATGAAGCCCTCAGCGCATCTGATCAATATTGGCCGCGGGGAACTCGTCAATACCGGCGCACTGACCGAAGCACTGGCGTCGGGAGCCATCGCCGGCGCCGCGCTTGACGTCGTGCATCCCGAGCCGCTGCCGGAGGGGCACAGCCTGTGGAGCATAGAGAACGTCATCATCACACCCCACATGAGCGGGGAGAGTGAAGACTATCTCGACGACCTCGGCAGGCTGTTCGTGGACAACCTGAAACGGTACCGCAGAGGCCAGCCACTCGAAAACGTCGTCGATAAGGCCCTCGGATTCGTCCCGACTCCTGAGCCCTCGCCAGCCAAGTAAACCATCGATTGCTCCGTAAATGCCGTTAGGACTCCGAAAAGGGCCCCTTACAGAGCAATCGCACAAGGATTGAGCAAATGACAGAGCAAGCGTCCCTTTTGGAAGCCACAGGAAGCAGGACGGAAACCGACTTCATGGGCACCCGGGAGATCCCGGGCGGGGCCTACTGGGGTATCCATACCTTGCGGGCCGTAGAAAATTTCCCGATTTCCGGGACAGCAATTTCTGCCTGTCCTGGGCTCGTCAGCGCGCTGGCCCAGGTAAAGCATGCGGCCGTGCTGGCCAACTTCGACCTGGGGCTTGTTGACGAGGCCAAAAAGGAGGCCATCGTGCTGGCGTGCCTGGACATAGAACAGGGCCGTCTGCTCGACCAGTTTGTGGTTGATGTCATCCAGGGCGGAGCCGGCACCTCAACAAACATGAACGCCAACGAGGTCATCGCGAACCGTGCGTTGGAACATCTGGGCCTCGCCAAGGGCGAATATTCCGTGATCCATCCCAATGGGGACGTGAACATGGGGCAGTCAACCAATGATGTCTATCCGACGGCGATCAAGATCGCCACGATTCAGGGAGCCGCCGAGCTGTTAACGGCAATGGCGCATCTCCGCAAAGCATTCGCACGCAAGGCACTGGAGTTTGATGATGTGGTGAAGGTCGGCAGGACGCAGTTGCAGGACGCCGTGCCGATGACCCTTGGCCAGGAGTTCGGCACGTACGCGGTGATGGTTGACGAGGACGAGCGGCGGGTTCGCGAGGCCTTGGTTCACCTGCACGAGATCAACCTTGGTGCGACCGCGATCGGTACGGGCATTAATTCCCATCCGCGGTACGCCGCCAAAGCCTGCGCCCACCTGCGGGGCATCACGGGATTGCCGCTGGTGACTGCCGGCAACCTCGTCGAAGCAACCCAGGACTGTGGCGTTTTCGTGCTGTTCTCCGGGGTGCTCAAACGGGTCGCGGTGAAGCTGTCGAAGATCTGTAATGACCTGCGGCTGCTTTCCTCCGGGCCCGGGGCAGGCCTCGCTGAGATCAACCTTCCCCCGCGGCAGGCGGGCTCGAGCATCATGCCCGGGAAAGTTAATCCGGTCATTCCTGAAGTGGTGAATCAGGTGGCATTCGAGGTCATCGGCAACGACCTGACCGTCACCGTGGCCGCTGAAGCCGGGCAGCTGCAGCTAAATGCGTTTGAGCCGATCATTGCCCGCTCCGTGTTCGCCAGCCTCACCACCCTCACCGCGGCATGCAGGACTCTGGCGGACCACTGCATCGACGGGATCACGGCCAACAAGGAATACCTCCGCTCCCAGGTCGAAGCGAGCATCGGCGTCGTCACCATCCTCAACCCGCTCATCGGCTACGACGCGGCCACCTCCGTAGCCCGGCAGGCGCTCTCAACGGGTCGCAGCGTCATGTCCCTCGTCCTGGAACGTGGGCTGCTCACGGCCGATGAACTCGAGGGGATCCTCCGCCCCGAGCACCTGGCAAACCCTCAAGCCCGCACGGCGCCCGTCCCTACAAGCCCTTAAGGAGGCACCATGCCCACGCTTGCCAAAGCCTACGTCGCGACTTCGCCCAAGGCCCCCTTGGAACCCGGCACAGTTGAACGCCGCGAGCCCGGCGAGTTCGAGGTGCAAATCGCCATCAAATTCACCGGGATCTGCCACTCCGATATTCACGCGGCGCGTGGCGATTGGGCGAGCGTGAACTACCCGGTGGTCGTTGGCCACGAGATCGCCGGTGTCGTTGAGGCGGTCGGAGCCAAGGTGACCCGCTATGCCGTTGGGGACCGTGTGGGCGTGGGCTGCTTTGTGGACTCCTGCCGCGACTGCGTCAACTGCCGTGCGGGCGAGGAACAGCACTGTCTCGAGGGATCCGTCAGTACCTACAACTCGGTGGGCCGGGACGGTGTGCCGACTGCCGGCGGCTACAGCACCACGATCGTGGTGGATGAGAACTACGTGCTACGGATTCCTGACGGCCTTTCGCTTGAAGCGGCCGCCCCTCTGCTGTGCGCCGGCATCACTATGTACTCGCCGCTGCGGAACTGGAATGCCGGGCCCGGGAAACGTGTGGCGATCATCGGCATGGGCGGGCTGGGCCACATTGGCGTCAAGATCGCGATTGCCATGGGGGCTGAAGTCACGGTACTCAGCCAGTCACTCAAGAAACAAGAGGACGCGCTCCGCCTGGGGGCCGCAGCGTACTTTGCCACGTCTGATCACGCCACCTTCGAAGCCCTGGCGGGTCGCTTCGATCTGATCATCAACACGGTCTCAGCCGACATCGACGTCGACCAGTACCTTTCGCTGCTTGCGTTGGACGGCACCTTGGTCCTCGTGGGTCTTCCTTCCAAGCCGCTGACGCAGCGGGCGTGGTCGCTTGTTTCTTTCCGGCGGAACCTGGCCGGGTCCAAGATGGGTGGTATCCGGCAGACGCAGGAAATGCTGAACTTCTGCGCGGCTCGCGGCCTCGGAGCAGAGATCGAAGTCATCCCGGCCAGCAAAATCAACGAGGCCTTCGACCGGGTGATCGCCAGCGATGTCCGGTACCGTTTTGTGATCGACGCAGGAACGTTCTAACGTATCCGCGACACAAGCCGCCTCGGACGCAGCAGCACTCAGTCAATGTCGTGCACCGGACTCCTTTCACCGCAACCCGAACTGGCGCGTTAGCGGCACTCCCGCCCAGCAGCTTGGCGGGCAGTCATATCCGAGAGAACGGGAGACGGCCGGCATCGGGAGACCCCGAACCCGGGGAGTCAGGAGTTAGGTGGGAACTAGGAGCGGGCACCACAGGTCGATCTTGGAGGCCGGCGACGTGCTGAACTTCAAGCTTGAATCGGGAATCTGACGAACGACCTCGAAATCGTCCTCACCGTCCGAGATTGACCGGCTCCTGACCGGGATCATGGGTCCGCGCCTCAGTCTGGCGGGAAGCGGCGGAGAACGTGGCCGAGTCCCTCACCTCCCTGTGGCAGTCGTTCTCGCCGCTGTCCATGATCTTCCAGGGCGGGTCAGGGCGCGGCGTACGTGGCGGAGGTGTGGCTGATGGGCACGGTGTCCGGGTACGGCAAGTACACCCAGTCCGTCCCCGAATGTGGGCGGTCCCATGGAACTGGGGATGCATGACTTCCCCAAGGCCGACCCGAGCTGGAGCGCGTGGACGCCGCGATCAAGTCCGGGCCGATGGTTGGGCGGGTCAGCTGTTGCCGGGGTAGACGAGGCTCTCGAGGTCTTCTTGGTGTGCTGGCGCGTCGGCGAGCCCCGCGGGTGTGAGGTCGAGTTGGTAAATGCTTTGCGGTTCGGGAGGACCAATGGCGGGGGAGCTGCTGGTGGCGGGGGTGGTGTCAGTAGTCATGGTTGGTCCTTTTCTCCTGGGGAGCATGGGGGCCGGAGCAAGTCTTGGCTGGGCCTTGGGTACGCAGAGGGGCGGCGTGGGGCTAGTGGGGGATTTCCATTTGGAAGCCGCACCGGCACTGCAGCACCCGGGTTCGAAGGTAGGCTCCGAGGAAGTCTGCGGCCATAGGTCCCGTAGTGATCGGTTTGCGGGCCGCGGTTGTTTCTGGGTCCGCCGGGTTCATCGGCTCTCCACAGTGGATGTAGTCCGTGCCCAAATGCATGACGTCGTCGGCCGTGGCCGACCGGGCCAGAATCACAGCGACAAACACTGGGGTGGTGGACAGGACGTAGGAGCTGCCGCATCTGGTGCAGTTGACGGCGGCGGCGAGGGTTTCCTGCCGGGGGTCCATGACGGTGATGGAGTCGACGAGGAGGTGCCGGTCGGTGTCGCAGGCCTCGCACCAGGGCCGGTTTCCCCGGGGCTGGTGGGCATCCCGTGGCAGGTATGTGCTGGAGGCTGTGTCCACTCCGGTCATACCAGCCCGGGGTAGCTGGCCATGATGTAGTCCGCGGCGGCCGGGCCTGTCATGCGCAGTCCGTTTTTTCCAGGGTGGATGTGTTTTTTCTTCATGGCCGCCCAGAAGGTGCTTTCGGGCCTGGGGGTCTGCTGGTGGAGGAAGCACCAGCTGGTATAGAGCCCGTAGAGGCAGTCGCGACCAAGTGTGGCGTCCGATTGGTCGTCGGCGGTGGTGGCTTCCTGGAGGAACTGGGCGAATTGCGAATGTGCCATGGGAGGCTCTTTTCCGCTGGGTGCCTTGGTGCCGCCGTGAGGCTGCAGCGGCTTACGCTTCGAAGCCCGGCACGGGAGCGTCGAAGCGGGGCCCGGTGTGCCGCAGTTGTCGCGGATCTCGGCCGGGCGGGGTAGAGCCGAAGATTCTGGCGCTGCCGCCGTGCGGCGGCTGCGCCAGAATCCTCCAGGGCCGGGCAGCTCAGCGCCGCCCGGTCTCTCGTTTAGGAGTGGGTGTGACTGCGGTTGCCAGCCTTGGCCAGTCCGCGGGCGATCATCAGGCCGACGGTGAGCCAGACGATGTACTGCATGGCGTCGCTGGCGTTGAAGACATCAACGCCGTTTTCACTGGCGTTATCGCCAACGACAGCCGACGTGATGATTGTGGCAAGGACCGCCGCCACGTAGACGGCGAATTCAAGGGTCCTGGCGGAAATCTTAATGTCGTTGGCGTTCCGCGTGGTGGGTTCAGCATGGGTGGACTGCGTGTGTGATGACATCGGTTCTCCTGGGTGGTGTGAGCGGCCGGAACGGCCATGCAACCAGGGTCCCTCTGCTGAAACCGGTGATAACAAATCCTCTACGATGTAGACTTTACGCGTAGACTACAGAATAAGCAAGCAGGCTGACCTTCCGGGCGCCCGCTTGACCGCCCCCAAGGAGGAGCGCCCATGTTCACCGCCACGAATCCGTTGGCAGCCACGACATCTGGCAAGAAGAAGCGCCTGAGCCGGGACGTGGTGCTCACCGCTGCGCTGAAGCTGGTGGACGCCGAGGGGCTGGACGCTCTGACAATGCGACGGCTTGGGCAGGAACTCGGCCGGGATCCAATGAGCCTGTACCGGTATGCTGCTAACCGGGCCGCGCTGCTGGACGGGGTGACCGAGCTTGTCCTGGACGAACTGGCGATCATCGGCGAGGATCGGGACTGGCAGGGGCAGTTGCGGCGGATAGCACATGACTTGCGGCTCCTGGCGCTCCGGCACCCCAATGTCGTGCCGCTGCTGGTGACGCGCCCGCTCTCCACGCCGTTGGGCTTGCGTCCGCTCGGGACGCTGCGTCCGCTGGAGCAGATCCTGTCCTTGCTGATTGACGCCGGATTCGGACCCGGCGATGCGCTCCATGTGTACCGGGCCTATTACGGGTTCCTGTACGGGCATATCCTCAATGAGCTGCAGGAGTTCATCGTCGATCCGGAAGAGAACGAGGCGCTGCTCCGTCTTGGGCTGCACCGTCTTCCCGCGCGGGAGTTTCCCCGGCTCCGCGCGCTGGCCCCGGTTCTGGCCGAGTACGACGGGGCGGCCGAGCTGGACCAGGGCCTGGACATCCTGCTCTCCGGCCTCTCAGCCAGCCTGGCCCCGGACAACAACCCCTCCTTACCCTGACCGCACCCCCTGCTGAAAGGCATCACCCCATGCTTCTACTATTTGGACTCAAGACCGTCCTGCGCCCGCTAACCGGACGGACGGCAAGCTGCCAGTATTGCGGGCAATTCGTACATCATCACCTCGAAGAACGTGCCACCAAATTCACACTGTTCTTCATACCCGTCTTCACCACGTCCAGGTCCTACCGCATCACCTGCTCGAACTGCGGACAGATGTCAACCATCAACTCCCGGCAAAAAAACGCACTGGCCCGGTAAGCCAAACCCCGTGACCGGCTCCAGTCCGGCACCACGTTCCCCGCCCGCCCCACCTGTTCCCCCAGCACCACCGAGCGCCCGGACAGGCGGCGGAAGAAGTAGCCTCACCAGCAGACAGCAGCTGGACGTCCCACCTAAGAAACCGAGAACACCATGAATTCAGCACGAACTTTCGAGTCAATCGTCATCATTTTTAATCCCAACAGCACGGGGGACGCCGCGAAATTGGCCGAAGAACTCCGGGACAAGCTGACCGGCCTTCTCACCTACTCACCGGCCATCACGCTCCAGCCAACAGAGCATGCCGGACATGCCGTGGAGCTGGCGCGTGACGCGGCCGCCGCGGCTGAACATGTGCTGATTGTTTCGGTCAGCGGAGACGGTGGATACAACGAAGTCGTCAACGGTGTGATGCAGGCCAACAATCCTACGGCGGTATGTGCAGTCATGGCGGCGGGCAACGCCAACGACCACCGCCGCACCACAGCCACCAAGCCAGTGGACGAAGCCATCGCGTTAGGCCACGTGCGGCACATTGATCTGTTGCGGATCCACACGGGCCAAGGAAGTGAAGTGCCGGCCGAGTACGCGCACTCCTACATCGGGTTCGGTCTCACCCCCGTGGTGGCGATCGACCTGGAAAAGGGCAGCAAAGGCGCCTTCAAGGAAATGTTCACTGTGGTGCGGACTTTCTCGAAGTTCAAACCGTTCGCAATCCGCCAGACGGACGGAAAGCGCCGCAAATTCGACAGCCTCGTCTTCGCCAACATCGCTGAAATGGCCAAGTATGCCACCCTCAGCGAAGCCGATGACAAGCTCTCGGACGGGAAATTCGAAGTGGTCACCTTTCCCCACAAGGCTAAGTGGCGGGTGCTCCTGACCGCCCTCCGCGCCACGACCCAGGGCTTGGGCGACCAGCCCAGCGTGGACAGCTACGCGTTCACGACGCTGAAGCCGTTGCCCTATCAGCTCGACGGCGAAGTGAAATCCGTGAACGCGAATACACGCGTGAGGGTCGAGTGCGCCCCGGCCGCCCTGCCGATCCTGGGATAGTCGTGGATCCCCTCGGGCAGAGCGCCGGAGACACGAACGTGAGCCCCGCGGCGGAAACGCAGGAAGTCACGGCCCGGGTTATTGCGGCCGGAACCCTGAGCGCGCACGTTTACTCGATGGCCGGTCCACGGACCGTCTCGGCAAGCCCGGTTTTCGTGCTGCTGCACGGGATCGGCATGTCCCACCGCTACTACCGCAGGCTCCAGGTTCTGCTCGCCGGGCACGGGGACACCCACTCCATCGACCTGCCCGGCTTCGGGACCGCCGCCACACCGGACCGGCAAATCTCCATCGCCGGCTATGCCGCGGTCGTCGCGGACACACTGGAGGCCCTGGACGCCGGGCCGGTAATTGTCGTCGGCCATTCCATGGGCAGCCAGTTCGCCACCGAACTCGCCATAACGCGGCCGGACCTCGTCTCGCACGTCGTGCTCATCGGCCCGGTTGTCGACTCTGCCCGCCGAAACGTCCTTCGCCAGTCCCTGGCGCTCGGCCTGGACTCACTCATGGAAAGCCCGTCAGGCAATGCCATCGTGTTCACCGACTACGTGCGTTCGGGACTGCGCTGGTACCTGACCGAGCTGCCCGTCATGATGTCCTACGACCTGGAAGCGCGGCTCGCCAAAGTGACCCAGCCCGTCCTTGTCGCCAGGGGCTCCCGCGATCCGGTCGCTCAGCGGTCCTGGTGCCACAAGCTGACCGCCCTCGCCCCGCGCGGCCGCTTCCTGGAAATACCCGGCCAGCCCCACATCGTCCAGCACGGGGCCGCCGCGAAAACGGCCGCCGGAATCCTGGCCTTCACCCGGGACTGACCGCAGTCCGGCATCCCTAGACAAAGGGACCTGTCCTGCATGCGGGTCCGGCCCCGAGGGTATTAAAGGCTGTTCTTCCCTTTGGTCAGAGCCTAGGCTGATCTGCACACTTATTGACCCGTGGGAGGCTGCCATGCATTTGCCCGAAAAAGTTGACCGGACGGTTCAGGCCCGTCATTTCCAGGAAAACCTCATCGCCCGCCTCGCCAAGGGAAGGGAATGGGCGACACCCGGTGTCGAGGCTGCCCTGCGCCGAGCCCTGGAGCGAATTGACGCAGGTATAGACGCGGCATCTCCCCGTCTTCAGGCCTCCTTGAGAGCCCTCGCAGACGAACTCGCCGGGGGAGTGGAAACAGTGACCCCCCGACTCCATGAGCGCATCGCACGCTTCATTCCCGAGGCAGAACTGCCGGTGGCTGAAGAACCGCGGCACAGCAAGCTGCTCGGAAAGCCTTGGTTGGTCGCGGGCGCCGGGCTCGCTGCCCTGTCAGCCGGGTTCTCTCTATGGCGGGTACTGCGTGGAGCCGGGCCGGCGGCGGAACGTCAAAAAGATACAGCGGCGCAAGCCCAACCCGTGCAGGTCGAGCCCTTCCCAACCGCTCCAGACTCACCGCCCGTCCAGCCATGACAGGCAGTGAATGCTTCCGGTTGGTCCCCGGCGTTGCTGCCGCAACTGTCGGTAAGCCAATTCTGGGCACCAAGCCGGATAGCCGCTCTTACCGGTAATTACTCGGGCTCCGTCCTGGCGGGCTGGCCTGGAACTGCCTGCGGGATCAGACATCATCGGCGGCGAATGTGGGTAGCGCCGGCGGGTCCCGCTCCCCGAACGTCCCATGCCCGTCTTCCAAGTTTGACCAATGGACTATGGCCGGCGGCGCGTCCGGCCACAGGTACCGCACACCCGGAGGAGGGGCGGTTGAGCAAAGCAGCGGAGTATGTCGAGTGTGCCGTCCGCATCCAGGCGGGGGAAGGCAGGACCTGGATGCTTGCCAGCCGTCCGGAATGGTTCATCAGCCGCGCTCGGGACTGTCCGCCGGTTCTTGAGGGCGACATGCCAGGTGACCGCGTGGTTCTGGATGACCTCTACGGGGCTCTGGTTATCCACACAGTCGCCCTGGACGAGAGGCGCTACGCGGCCGCAGCCGGACCAGCACGCCACCTCAGGGGAAAGCCGAAAAGCTCTTGCGTCTGCCGCCCGGCATGCTTTCAAATCTATGATGGTTGATATAGATATCTGGTGGGAAGATCAAAGACGAGGAAGCCCGTCAGCGCCTCGCTCCCGGGCGCGGCCAGAACTCGACTGGGAACTATAGTGCTCGGCCAGCCTCGCCAGTCCGTCATCGAGCGAGACAGCGGGCGTCCAGTTGAGGAGTTCACGGGTCCGGCGCTGGTCGAACCAGTGGGCGGTGGAGAGCTGCTCAGCAAGGAACCTGGTCATCGGCGGCTCCTCTTTCCGCCCTGCCCAGGTCCAAAGCTTTTCCACCACCGCTCCCGCTGTCCGCGCCACCCCACCCGGGACGGTCCACGACGGCGCCGGGACGCCCCCTGCAGCGCATATGCCTGCCAGCAGCTCGCCGACGGGGCGGGGCTCGCCGTTGCTCACGACCAGGGCGCTGCCGCGGATATGTTCCATGCGGTGCAGGGCGGCGACGATGGCCGAGGCGGCGTTGTCCACGTAGGTGGTGTCGATCAGGGCCGCGCCGGCGCCGAGCAGCGGCAGGCGGCTGCGGCTGGCGCGTGCCAGGACCCGTTCCACCAGTTGGGTGTCACCCGGGCCCCAGACGATGTGGGGGCGCACCGCGGCGACCCGGGATTCCGGAGCGTCCGCTGCCAGCGCCAGCAATTCCGCCTCGGCCTTGGTGCGGGAGTAATGGCCGTGCGCATGCTGCGGGTCAGCCGGCTCCGCGCCCAACCCGACGATGGCGGCGCCGGAGTTGGCCACGGACGGGGAGGAGACGAACACCACGTCCCGTACCCCTGCCTCACGGGCGGCATGGAGCAGGCGGCGGGTCCCTTCGACGTTCACCTCGTCGAACTCCACGGCACGGCCAGTGAAAGAAACTTTCGCGGCCAGGTGGATGATTCCGTCTGACCCCTCGACTGCTCCCCGGAGCGCTGCATCGTCCGTGACGGATCCGCAGAAGTCCACTGCGCCGTCGACTCCTGAGGGACGGCGTTGGAACGTGGTCACGGCATGGCCCTGGAGGACCAGGAGCCGGGCCACTTCCCGCCCGAGCAGCCCGCTTGCGCCGGTGACGAGGACCCTCATGGCTCTCCCGGGCGGCCGCCGGCCAGGACCCGGGAAGCCCAGCGGGACAGTCGGGTCCTGTCGATCTTGGCGTTGTGCCGGATGTCGGTGGGCTGTGCGCGGACTGTGAGTACAGCGGAAACATGGACGCCAGCATCCAGGGCCGCCCCGCGGACACGCCGGGCGAGTTGTGGCGCAGCAGGGCCGGCTTTGCGGGCGGGAGGTACGGTTTCGACGACGGCGACCACGGCTTGCGTACCAGCCGGTCCGACCCCGACGATGGCGGCCAACCGGACGCACTCCAGGCGTTCGATGGCCTGCTCGGCGCCCACGGGCGTCACCACGGCCCCGGGCGCCGTCACGACATGGGCGAGACGTCCTTCCACCCAGAGCCGGCCGGCGGCGTCGAAGTGCCCCACGTCGCCGGTGCGGTGCCATCCGGGCAGACTGGTGCTCTCCCGCTGGGTCAACCAGAGCCTGTCGTAGGCTTTCTTGACGTGCGCGGCACTGACCAGAATCTCGCCGGTCACTCCGGCCTCCGTCACGGGATGCCGCCCCGGTGCGGTGCCGTCGGCGGCCAGTGGGACGACGGCCACGCGGGCGCCATGCACGGGCCTGCCCACGCACACGCCATTGCCTGATCCCGCCACGGTGCCGGCAGCCGTTTCGGCGTCGGCGGCCCGGATTTGTTCGAGGCTGATGTCGGTGACCGGCAGCGCCTCGGTCATCCCGTAGGGGGTATGCAGCGAGGCCCGGGGCAGCAGCCGCTGCACCTCTGCCAGGAGCGGTTCCGGGACGGGCGCGCCGGCAGACAGAACCAACTCGACACTTTCCAGGGCTTTGTGCCCCGCCGCACTCACGGCATCCCGGGTGGCAAGGACGTTGCGCAACGCCGCCGGCGAGGCAAAGACGACGGCAGCGTCTATGGCCGCGGCGGCATCCGCCAGCGCGCGGGCCGTCAAGGTGCGGGGCGCAGTAACGTCCATGGCCGGCGTCACCGAAACGCCTCCGAGCGCCGGCCCCAGCAAGGCGAACGGGGCGAAGCCCGCCACGAGTCGAGCACCGGAACGGATCCCGAAGGTTTCGGCCACTGTATCCCGCATCGCGGCCAGCTGCCGGTGTGTATAGAGCACGCCCTTGGCAGGACCGGTGGAGCCGGAGGTGAAGAGTACGGCGGCTGGGGCATCCGGATCCACGCTGTCCGTCGACTGAGAACCGCGGGCCGCACCGGAACGGGCCAGTGCGGCAAGGGACGTCTCCACTCCCAGCAGCCGACGGCGGGCGGCCGGGAGGTCCCGCACGCTGATCCGCCGTCCGGGCCAGCCGAGCACCGAGGCAGCCGCCAGCGCCCTGTCAATGCAGATGAGGAAATCGGGGGTAGCCCCTTTCACGGCGCGGCTGAGGCCCTTGGTTCCCAGTCCGGCGTCGGCCACCACCACCACGGCTCCCAGCCGCAGGCAGGCGTAAAGGGCAACGGTCAGGTCCACCCCGGGCGGAACCATCAGGCTTACCCTGCTGCCGCTTCCCACTCCGGCGTCCCGCAGCCCGGCGGCGAGGTCCAGGATGTTCTTGTCCAGCTGCTGCCAGCTGAGAGAGCGGGCCACCGTGCCGTCCGGTGCCATTTCAGCGACGGCCGTATTTCCTCCCGCAGGTCCGGCCGCCTGCTCGTCGAGCAGGTCCCACAACGGCCGGAAGGCCAGCGGCTCCGGCTCGGCCGCATTCTTCAGCGCCTGGCTACCAGCTGCGGCTTCCGCTTCCAGGGTTTCGCTTCTGGCACCCAGGTTGGCGGCGAGCCACTGGAAGACCGGTGCGGCGATGTCCCGGTCCTCCGCCACGAGATGGCCGGCGCCTTCGAAGCGGTGCACGTCGGCATGCGGAAGCCGGCTGGTGAGGTCCTTGAGGTATCGGTCAGAAAAGATCGGATCCCGCGGGCCCCAGAGCATCAGCGCCGGAACCTTTAACCCGCGCAGCCCTTCCGCCACGCCGCGAAGCGCCGGAAAGCTCGGGTGAGACGCGTCCACGGGAATGTCCGCCACAAAGTTCCCCACCCCGGCCCTCCGGTCGGCTCCAGGATAAGGGGCCATGTACGCCTTGCGGATGTCGGCGGGCAGCGGCGGGTGAGCCAGCGAGTGCGTCACCCGCAGGAAGGCGTCCGACGTCGTCGTACCCCACCGGTGCACTGCGGGGTGCAGGGCAAGCCGCAGGGCGGGCGGGATTTCCGAATCGGAGGGTTGATGGACGGCGGTGTTGGTGAGCACTACTCCGGTGAGTTGCTGCGGGTGCGCCAGGGCCCAGCCCAGGCTGATCGCTCCGCCCCAGTCGTGGCCCACCGTCACCACGGGTCCGTCCATGCCCAGTGCATCCGTCAGATCGCCCAGGTCGCTGATCCGGTCGGCCAGCCGCCGGAAGGTGCCGGTGCGCTCCGAGAAGCCCATGTCCAGCTGGTCCACCGCGATAACGCGCCAGGGATGGGCCGGATCCGACCCGGCCTCGAGCAGCGTCCGCCACAGGTATGACCATGTGGGGTTGCCGTGCACGCACAGCAGGGTCCCGGCGGGTTCCAGGCCGAGGCGGGCGAGCTCGGCGCCGTTGTCCAATAGGTGCCAGCGCCGCACTGTGCCCGGCGCATCGGCGTTGGACGTGGACACCACATCGATTTCGCGCGACCATGCGGGATCCACGCCGGGCCAGTCGGGGGTTACCAAACGATTTCCATCATGGCGGTGTTCAGCCCGGATCCGACGCCCATGCAGAGGACCCGGTCCCCCGATTCCAGGGATTGCGCTTCGGCGGCGAGGGTCATGGGGAGGGAGGCGGGGCCTACATTACCCCAGTGCGGGAACGTGATGGGTACCTTGGCAGGGTCCAGGTCGATGGCATCGATGATTGCCTGCGTGTACGCATTGCTTACCTGGTGGGTGACGTAACGGTCCATGGCAGTCCAATCCCACTCCGGCCGGGCTTCCTGCCAGGCCTCGACGACTAGCTGCAGGCCACCGTCGAGCAGGCCTTTCGTGTCGGTGGCCATGCCGTCAATGCCGCCCACGCACAGCTCGTGGTGTTCGGTGCCGGCACGCATCACACCGCCGACGACCCGGTGCGCACCGGGGTGCTGGTCTGCCTGGCCCAGAACGGCGGCAGCAGCTCCGGAGCCCAGGGTGAGTGTGGCGAACTCGCGGTTGAAGTCCTCGCGCGTGGTCTCGGGCCGCTGGAGACGGGCCAGCGTGGCTTCCTGCGTTGCCTGGGCATCCTCGGCATTGACGATCATTGCGTACTTGATCTGGCCTGAGTCGATCATGTTGGCCGCCAGGGTCAGGCCGTTCACGAACCCCAGGCAGGCGTTGGCCAGGTCGAAATTGATGGCCGACGACGGCAGGCCGAGTCCGTGGTGGATTTTTACCGCTACGGACGGTTCGAGGTTGCGCCGCGTGACCGAAGTATTGATCAGCAGGCCGATTTCGGACGCTTCGACGCCGGCTTCGGCCAGGGCTTTCGCGCCCGCTTCCGCGGCGGCATCGTCAAAGGCCGTCCCGGCCGCCCACCAGCGGCGGTGCGTCACCCCGGCAACGCGCTCAAGCAGCCGCGGCGGGAACTTCAGCCGCTGCAGGGTTGAAGCCAACCTGCGGTCGAATTCCGTGGAGCTCACGATCCTCGGAGCTTCGACACTGCTTACCGAAAGCAGCGCGGTGTTGCTGTGCCGGAAGGTTGCATTCCCTGCCAAGTCAAACCTCTGTTCGTTTCCGTACTGCGTCCATGCGGTGACTGTGCCCATAAGCGCAAGCCCAGGAGCTTAACTATGCCGGTGCCAACCCGGATCATGCATATAAGTCGGCCATAGGACCGCGTTGAGTCCGCACCGGGTGGCGAGAGCCCGCACGGTGACAAATCGGGCGGCGAAGACCGAAGTGAACATCCCTCCTGGAACGGGAGCACGCCATCCCACGGCCGTCGGGGATCGGCGGTCGAGAACCGTAACAGGGTTACGGCGGCGACGGTGGCGGAGCATCAGCAGCGGGCCAAACACGGATCCATCAACCAATGACCACCGCTGTCAGGGTCGCGTCAGCCGGCCGCTGGACGGGCGGGCGGCTTGGGCTTTGAGGAGCGCCTGGCGACCCGGAGTCCACGCTTCCGGGCTTGAACCGAGCGCTTCGGCACGTGGTTCCCCGGACTCTGGCGCCCTTTCATACGCCAAGCTTTCCTCTGCTGCTTCAATGCGCGCCGCTCCTCCCTGTTGATCCTGGACAACAGCAACACCGTGACAGCGAGCCAAAGCAACGCCATCACGAATACCAGCGCGATTGACACCAACGGTTCCATACACAAAGTGTAGTGAGACAACTCCAAAAATACTAAGCAGTCTTATGAAATGGGCTGGAATGATCCTCTGGATGCGCGCGGGAGATGACAGTGTGGTCGGCCATGAATGGCGAGGACCGGCGAGCTTTACGCCGCTTTCGCCCGCAATGAACAGATTGCGCTCGGCTTCCGCAGTGCCCCGGAAGACGGGCATTCGAGTCCCACCGGACTTTTCCATCGCGTCGGTGACACCCTGCGGCGGCCTATTGCTCCCCTCCGCTAACCATCACGCGGCTGGGGTTTCCGGCGCTGGGCATCCAACTTTCAAGATGCTCTATCGGCAGGTCCTTGCATGGTGGCCTATGAGTCCGCATTCAGGCCGCCCTAATCGTACGGTAGACGTCATTCCCCGGAAACGCCGGTGCAACCTGCGGCCCATAGCCTGAATAGACGGGGGTCCGCCCTGCTGGCTGGGAACGAAGGAGGGGTCATGACGGAAGAACAAACGGAAGGCATCGTGCGGGATCTGGAGGATCTCACCGTGGGGGATGTGATTGAAGCCTGGCATGAGGGACGACGTTACAACCGCGGGAAAGTGCTCCAAACAATTCCGTCCATGGGAATGTTCTGGATCCTGGACGCCGGCAGCGGGACCCGGAAACTGGTGGACTTCGAAGCCCTGCTCATCCGGCGTATCCCGGAACAGCAAACCCTAAACGCGCCATTTGTGGCTTGACCTACCCCACTTGCGCTACCTCCTCTCAGCCGGGGGCTCTGGCTCAGGGAATGTGAAAAACGGTCGCCGGCAGGGCAAGGTCCTCGGGGGCCGCACTCTGCCACAGTGCCTGGCTGCATGCCTAGAAGCACCGGACTGCCTCGAATGGCCGTAGGACCGCGAAAGCGGTGGTGGCCCTCAGGATCATCGCCCCGCCGGGCAAGGCCTGAAGACGGCAACTCCGCAGGGAACGTGCCGCCTCTTTCATGACGAGCCCAAGTTGAAGGGGATTCCGTGAATCCGGGTTCTTCAGCCGGCGACCCCACGAGTGCTGCGCTCATTTCGTCTCCGCCTAGCAATGCGGCCTAAGCCATCTGTCGCCAACAGTTCAGTGCGGTGCGAGGCGCCCGCCCCCGCCACGGTGGAATCTGTCCAGAAGCGTCTTGCTGCGTCGGCGCACGTCCCTGCCGACCGACGCTGCGCCCCGGTACAAGGCCCGCGCACTTGCTTTCAGGAAGAGGAGTACGCATTGCAGTGCGCCGACGGAGAGCAGGAGCAGCCCAAGGGCGATAAGCACAGGAAGAAGCAGTATCAAGACGACGACGATTGTCGCCATGTAGCCGAAGGTATATCCGATGATGGTTGCCTGATCCACTGGAGTCCCATCCCAAGCAGGTACCGGTTTGCTGCCCAATCCGTGGCAGCGCGGGGACGTGGCCGGCGCTTGATAAGTGGCTGCTGCCGCTAGCGCGGACCACAGTGCGGGATGGACCTCCGCTCGCTAAGCCGTCCCGTGCGCCGTTGGATTGGAGGGCGTTTGAAACCTAACCAACGTAGGCAGCTTGTGGTGTGTCCAGGAGTCCCTCCCGGGCATTAGAGGATCTGCTCGTGCTTATCCGCGGCGACCTCCGTTCCGGGCAGATCGGCGTTGGGGGATGTCGGGACGAAACCATATTCAGGCCTGGTACTCTTCCTCCGCCGGTGGAGAAAAACCAACACGATCTACGCGCCGGTGGTAAAGCATGCCAGCGGTGCCACCCAAAACCGCTGCTATAAGGGCTACGGCCGCCGCGACTATGACTGCGATGAGATCGCTGATGCTGACCTGCCCCTCGAAGAAAGCAATGCCAGGAAAACCGCTGCCAGCGGGGGCGACTTTCACACTCCTGCCGATGATCATGCTCACAGCGGTCACTACTCCAGCCATGAGCACTGCCCATAGCCACACCATCAGGCCTTGACCGACGCCGTTGAAGCGCGCCATCCGCCCTGCCACGTAGCCGCCCGAATAGAAGGAAATGAAAACGATCAACAAGAGGACGATTGTGGTCATTCCCATCGCCTGTGAAGATGGTGAACCGGATATGACGTTTCCGTCCCAGCCTGTCAGCAGCCCGGCCGCGACGCCCGCTGTGGCGAAGGCGGTCAGCAGAACTGCAATGCCTACCGCTGACAACCAACCGAAGAAAGCCGACCCGATCTTGATGCCACCGAACCGATCCTCTTGGCGCGCGATAACGACTTGTCTGGTTACGGCGCCGGAGCCACCCGTCAGGAAAGCAGCACCGTAGCTGCCAGCGCCACGTCCCTCGGGGTGGCCGGCTTCCTCGCTGTGGCCACTGGAGCCCTGAACGTATTCAGCTTCCTCGCTGGGGACGGCTTCCTCGCCGTAGCCACTGGAGGCCTGGGCGTAGAATATGGCCTGCGTCGCGTCGGAGTCTTCTGCCAAGCGGTAGTCAACAGTGCCGTCGTAAGCGAGGTTATCCGCTGGATCTTCCTGATCTGGACTGCCGTCATGATCATGCGGCGTGCCATTGGGAACCACTGCGCTGCCCATCACGCATCCTTGCTGTTAGAGCGTACTTGTCACGTATGCGATCGTTCATGGCGGTGCGCGGGGCCACGTGACCGGCCTGCTGCCACCGCATGACGGGCTAAGCCCTTCTGGACTGCTGTGGATTGCTTTGGCGAACCGCGGGTTGGCGGGGCTCGACCACGTGCGGGGCGCCGATATCGCGGCTTAGGATACCGGCGAACACCGCAACAACTGATGCCCCCACCCCTGCAGCCAGTTCGGTCGCAGACATGATCAAGAGACTCTTCAAGGTCTCCAGCCGTGGGAAACGGTATTACCGGCAGGGTGGTGAAGTTTTCGCAATGGGCGGCTCGACACGACACCGCAGCCCCATTTCTCCCGCCATTGGGAGTAAGGACCAACGAATCCCGGGTCCAGCCTTCACCACAGTGGAAGCGCGTGATTACCCGCTGGCCTGGTCCGTTGGGACGCCTTTGACGGATTCTGCATACCGTCCGCAGGGAACATTTTATCCGCCACTGATGAAGCTTGAAAAGCAGCCGCCGGCGTTCCGGAGCGAGGCCGGCACAATGCTCGAAGAGGCGATCACCGTCCTAGCCGGCCGAGGCTAGCACCAGGGGGGTGTCGGTATGGTCAATGCTGCCGCGGAGCTAGGCGCCGCCGGTCCGGTGTTGCGGCAAGTAAATCGTCCGAGCACGAACGTCTGGAGAATTCGGTGCAGACATGTCGGCCGACACAGGTGATGCCTAGCTGGCTCTGTGGCCGGTCGCCTGCCCTTCGGAGAACGACGACGTGGTGGTTTAGCCGTCGGCCATCGTGTTCCTCCGGCGCCTAACGTCCTGTCGTATCAAGCTCAGCAACAGCTATTCGGCAACCGAAAGGGCGGACAGATGGGCGCATGGGGCTTCTTGCCTTTCGGGAATGCGGTTGAACGGGTGGCAGGAGATGAGTTCGGGCTCGCGGAGCTATGGGACGACGCCGATGAGCCGGAATAGGGGGATCCCTCGGGGAGCTCTCGGAAAGACTGCGCGCCGCCCTGCAGTCGGCCGGCCTGGTGACCCGTGAGGCAGGTGCCCGTGGGGGGATAGCCCAACCGGGCGGCCGGCGATCCGGTCCCGCGATTGTGCCCGCATCCGGGGCCAGATCTGCTAAGTGCTTGGGAGCGCCGCTGCTCGCATGCGACTGCGCGCCCTCCAATTCCGGGCGCCGGTCGCGGTTATCAGGTCCCGGAATCAGCCCCGAACTTGCTGGGGCTGGCCGAACTGCGTCCGAACACCGGGGGAGTACAGCACGGAGTCGGGCGGCCCGTGGACCGTGATCCCGGCGGCGCAGACCAGCGCGTCGTCCAATGCGGTGGCCGTAGCGCAATACAGCGGCCAGGGCCGGTGAGCAATGGGCAGGTAAAAGACCCGCCGCCCCATGCGGGCATGGAGCCCGAAGCGGGCTGTAAGCCAGAGTGACAATCCGTCCAGCGCCGGGTGGTCCATTTCCGGAGAGGCGCCAAACGAGGAATTCCCCTGCCCGCGGAACCGTTCCACTTCGTATCCGTATCCCCGGGAGGTGCCGCGCATCGACGTGGGGCGGCAGCGGGACCACACATACGGCACTCCGGCGGCACGGGCGGCCAGCACGAACGCGAGCCGGTCGGCGTCCAACGACAGGAACACCACGCCGTGCCGCCCCGCAGCGTCACGGGAGTACAGCCGGACATTGACCTCGGTGAATGTCCCGGCATAGGGAAAACACAGGCGCGGCCCCAGCCAAGTGCCTGTTACCCGGAAACCGATCAGCCCGACCCACGTCATGCCGGCATACACGTCAGGTTCGACACCCGGGGGCATGTAAGGCTGCGCCACTGCTACGGGAACCTTCCAATGAAGGAAGACCACGTCAGCCCATGACTGATGCACCGGCAACGGGAAATATCGGGCGTCTCCGCTCGGCGGCCCTGCCCGGGCGCCATTGTCCGCGTCCATCTCACCTCCAAAAATATGTGCTGGGAGTGATTTGTGTTCGCATGCACTCATCGTGCGCTTACCTGCCGTTGCCGGCAATGGCAGAGCCAGGAGCTCTGGGCTTCCTCCAGACCAATCAGAGCCAGGTACCTACAGTTACTGGCCCCTCGGGGACAGCTTTAGGAGTACCGGGCGCTGTTGGCGAGTCGCCGGCAGGGACACCGGGCCGATCTGCAGAACACCCCGAGCGGTACGGTTGAGCTGTGAACGCCGTCATCGATCACCTGGTCATCGCCGCCGATTCGCTGGAACAGGGCTCGGCCTGGTGCGTGGCGACGTTCGGCGTTCAGCCCTCCGGTGGCGGCAGGCACCCGTTGATGGGTACTCACAACCGAGTACTTGCCATCAGCAGCGAGAGTTTCCCCGACTGCTACCTCGAGGTCATCGCGATCGATCCTGACGCGCCGGCGCCAGGGAGGCCGCGCTGGTTCGGGATCGACCGCCCCGAGGTGCGCGAGGCTGTCCGCGAATCACCTCGCTTGGTGCACGCAGTGGCGCGCACGGGCAAGATCGAGATGCTGCGTCTGGACCTTGCCAACTTCGCCCTCAACCCTGGCGAGTTGCTTGCAGCGCAGCGGGAAACGCCTCACGGAGTGTTGAAGTGGCGAATAACAGTCCGCGACGACGGCTGCACAGAATGCGCAGGCGCGCTGCCCAGCTTGATCGAATGGGAAGGGCACCATCCGTGTGCCCACATGCCGCACACCGATGTGGCGCTGCAGGCCCTGGTGCTGCGCGGCGTTCCGACCCATGCGGTCGACGTGCTGAAGCTTCCGGCCGTTGACACGAGCCCGATCGACACTGTGCAGAACGCACCGCTGACCGCGACGCTGGAATCTCCGCGCGGCCGTGTTGTGCTCGATGCGTGGCACTTCGGAGGCTAACAGCGCTGAAACGGATAGGGACCTCGAGTGCCGATGTGCGGACCCGCCGTGGCCCACCTTTGCCTACCGGCGCGTATCGGCCGTTACCGGCAGTAACAGCCATGTAGAGAAAGGGCTACGAACGTCTCTCGACCCCCCCGAAAAGCGCTCCGGAATCACGGTCTTGTGACCGGTTTCCCGGCGGTCTAACGGTTGCACGAAGAACCGGAAACATCCCTCGTCTCGGGCTTTTGGTGCTCCTACGCTGGAGTCATCCAAATCACTCGCACCCGAAAGGGGTACCCAACATGAAAAAACTAAGCGCCTGGCTGACTGCCATCATCATGGCTCTCGGGCTGGGCCTGCTGGTTCCGGGGCCCGCCACCGCAACCACTTCCTACTGCGGCTTGGTCTGGAGCTCGCTGGGCAAGTCCAACCAGACCATGAGCGCCGCATCGGTCACCAATGTTCGCTCCGGACAGCACGCCTGCTTCGACCGCCTGGTGATTGACATCAAGGGAAAGGCGGCCGGCTACAACGTCCGCTATGTCTCAAAGGTCGTTCAGGACGGGTCCGGACTGCCCATCAAGCTGAGGGGCGGTGCATTCCTGCAGGTCACGGCCCACTCGCCCAGCTATGACAGCGCCACGGGCAAGGCCACCTTCGTGCCTGCAAACCGCTCCGAGGTGACCAACGTTTCTAAGTACAAGACGTTCAGGCAGGTCGCCTGGGCGGGCAGCTTCGAGGGTCACACCACCCTGGGCCTCGGCGTCCGCGCCCGGCTACCCTTCAAGGTCTACACCCTTGCCGGCCCCGGCAACGGATCAAAGCTCGTGATCGACGTAGCCCACCAGTGGTGACACCAGACGTGACGACCGACAAGACCGGGTAAACGAGACGGGTACAGCGAAGCCCCGCTCCCAGGTGGAGGCGGGGCACCGCTTTGCCCGCACCGTGCGGCAAAGCATTAGGGAACCGCCAAGAGATTTTGCTTTCCGGTCTGGCCGCCGGAGTCCACGCCTGGCGTGCCTTGACCGGCGATTGAGCGCGGTTCAATATTAGAAAACCCGTACTTGGAAACACGCGACAATGGCCCGCAAGGCTCGCTCCCGGACCGTCTGTCGGCCCCACATATTCGTAGAACAGGTTCTTCCCGAGCTCATCGTTAGGAACTCAATGGCTATCGTTCAGGCAATCGAGTACGTCGGTGACGTCGCTTCTGCGGTCGGAGAAACTGCAAGGAGGGTTGGTTCCGCCGCACAGGAGGTCGAAAGATCGTTGAAAGCTGTTTATGACGCGATTGGCACCGACCATACAGTGGCAATCCGTATAGCCAACCTGACAGAGCACTCATTCGAGCTGACGAAGGAAGCGCACAAGCGCGGCAGTTGGGTCGACGATCCCGGTCCCGGGCACAACGTTTTGCCGCCCGCACAAATAGGATCTTGGCATTTGGCAGGGTGCCTGACCAAGGATTCTGGCGACTTGACCGGCACAAAGGGAAAACTTCACTACACGACTGAAGTTGGTGGCGACAAGCATTACGGGGTTTTTCGCTGGGATAACCCGGGACCGCTCTCGCTCCAACCAAATGATGCGTGGGCTGTATCTGGCAAGTTGGATTTCGAGAACGGACAACTCGTTATCGCCTGGCCGCCGACGATGGACTCTGACGTCATCCAAGTGAAAGCCTTCATCTCCTCAGGCGACAAAGCACGAGCCCTCTACGTGATTCTTGGGGCAAACCTCCCAGCCGAGGCGGAAGAGTTTCTTGTCTCCAAGCTCCAATTGATGGTGAATTAGTCTTCTCTCGGAGGATGAGCCGCGCGTGCCTAGGGCGGCGGTCGTTCGCAGCTGTGTTCTCGCGCAGGCCAGTCTTAAGCTTTGCACCGCTTCGTTCTGCCCAGGCTGCCATCAAAGGTGATGTGTGTTGCTCCGCGTCGGGTACGGACGCCAAGTCGGCCGAACTCGTGTGCGAATTCTCGATTCCCGGATGGGGTTCTGCTCTGGTGAGCTTGATTAGCTGCGCAGGTCGGATGTGTTAGCTAGAAACAACTGCCCGGGCAATGACCCCCATAACACTGGAGACAACGATGTCCACTCCCACTGCTACGGTCTCCGCAGAAGACCAAGCCCGGCCGCCTCCAAAGGCCCGCTGTTCATCGCCGGCCTGGCCATCGGTAGCTCGGGCTATTCGTGGCTTTGTTCGCGCCAATCATGATCGGCATGGCCATCAAGGCCAGCTCAATCGCACAAACAGACACTGCGCTCACGACCATCGGGGGAAACGTCCTGGGCTACGGCGCGATCGGCGCCTTCCTGGGGACTCGCACTTCGGGCGCCTATCTGACCGCTCCCGTTCCCGGTTTGATATGCGGCGCCCATACATGATCGTCGGGGTCCTGGTGATGGCCGGCGCACTCTTCACGGGAGTGGGGCGTCGCTTCCCGAACCTGGTTCCGCTGGCGCGGGCGATACCTTTCTGCCCCGTGGGGTATGGAGCAGAGCGCGCAGCGTCTGGATGGTGTCGGCCTCGGCGGCCGTCTTGTCGTCGCGGTAGCGCTTGACGCGTGCGAACCGAAGGGCGATTCCACCCGGATAGCGGGGAGAGTGTTGGACGCCGTCGATGGCGATCTCGACCACTGTGACCGGCTCGGTCCACACCGTACCCGCCGTACGCCGCACCTCCAACTCCTGGAACCTTTCGGTCTGCCATTGCAGCAGCGCATCGGTGAGGCCCTTGAAAGTCTTGCCCACCATCACGTAGCCTCCGGGTTCGCCGAACTCACCAACAGGGTCTAGGGCTCCGAGGTGCAGGTTCGACAGCAGCCCGGTGCGCCGTCCTGACCCCCATTCGCAGGCGAGCACCACCAGGTCGTAGGTGAGCACCGGCTTCACCTTGATCCAGTTCGAACCCCTCCGCCCGGCGGCGTAGGTCGAGCCGACCGCCTTCACGACCACACCCTCATGGCCCGCGGCCAGCGCATCGTGCGACACTCTCTCGGCAACAGCCGCATCCGCAGTAATTTTCCCCGGGATGCGGTGCCCTGGGGCGATGCGATCGAGCACGCCGATGCGTGTAGACAGGGGCTCGTCGAGGAGGTCTCGCCCGTCGATGTGCAGCACGTCGAAAAACCATGGATGCAGCAGCGTGGTGCTCGCCGCATTCGCCCCGAACCGGGACATGGTCTCCTGGAACGGCCGGGGCCCGCCGTCCTCATCCAGGGCTAGAGTCTCGCCGTCGAGGATTACGTCGCGCACGGGCAGTCCGCGCACCACCTCCACAACCTCAGGCAGCCGGTGGGTCACTTCGGCCAGGGTGCGGGTGTAGATGCGCACGTCGTCGCCGGAACGGTGAACCTGGATGCGTGCGCCGTCGAGCTTATACTCCACCGACGCTTCCCCCGTCGCCTCCAGCGCCTCGCCAGCACTGGCCGCGGTTGCGGCGAGCATGGGCTGCACGGGACGCCCGACGACGAGGCCGACAGCGTCAAGCTGGGCCGCGGTGCCCGTGATCGCCAGCAGGGCGGTCTCGCCGAGATCGCCGGAGAGCATCGCTGCGCGGCGTACGGCCTCGGCCGGCCGGTCGGCGGCGCGGGCGACCGCATCCGTCAGTACGCCTTCGAGTGCACCGGTACGAAGTTCTCCGAGCAGCACACCGGCGATGAAGGCCTGCTCTCGTTCGGTGGCTTCCGCCATCAGAGCCCGAAGGGCGGCGGCGCGTTCCACGGTCGAGCCAGCGCCTGTGGCTGCCTGCAGCCTGTCCAACGCAGCGTCGACGTGGCCAATAGTGAGATTCGGCTCAGGAGCGGACTCGCCCTTGGCCGCCCTCACACTGCTCCAGCCGATCCCGACGCGGCCCTGGCGGGGCTTAGCGGTGAGCAGGCCGACCGCCGTCGGGATGTCAGCGGGGTCGAGCCGGAGCAGCAGGTCTGCAAGTTCGTTGACCTTGGCGAGCCGGGAGCGGGTGCCCGCGACGGCTTCCAAGGTCCTCACGAGCACGTCGAGCAGCATGGCACCAGTCTGTCACGGCCGCTGGCTATGGCCAGCGATTAGTGGTGATGGCGGCCTTCGCCGGCTCGACATCCTCGCCTTTGAGCAGGTCCTTTGCCGAGAATCAGGCTGGCGTACAGGACGGCGATCGCGACGACGACCAGCCAGATAGTCGAACGCCCCGGACAGTATCGTGAACCTGAAGCTGGCCGCAGTCAGCATCATGGGCGGAGCTGCCAGAGAACGGTTGGGGAGTCTTGATGGGATGCGCAGCCGGGGAAGAGAACCTTCGCCGCCACCCGACGTCGGACGCCGGCAGGACGGTGAGAGGCTACACCGAGCAGGCCGGGGAGCGGGAAGATCCGAAAGAGCTGCGCCCCGTATTCGCGCAGGTTTTCCGTGACTTCTACGCCACGGACACCTGAGCAGCGCCCGCCTTTACAGTCCGAAGCCGACGTTTCTGCGGGTCGCCGATTTATGCGAGGAGCCCTGCAGAGGGCTGTGCCGGGCTCCTCCGTGGGTACAAGCTTCTCGCCGGGACCTTGCGGAGATTTATTTACCCGATGACGGCTTGAGCTGGGAGCCGTATACTGACGCCCGTACGTGTACACGTATCACAGCAGCACCACAACGGGGGGAAATATCGCGATGAAAAGGCTTGCCGCTACGCTTCTGATGACCGGCATTCTCGCTGTAGCAGGATTTGCCGCTCCAGCAAACGCAGCACCCAAGGATCAGGACAGCACCACGTCCTCCACGTCGACCAATCATGCAACTATCGGCTGGTGGCCGAACTAGTTCGGCAGAATCCCGCTAGCCAAAAAGCCGCCCCGCCCTCTCCTGGCAGGGGTGGCACCGGCAGTCGGAGACGTACCCGTCACCGTCGGAGCCGTCGTATCACCCGGGGGCGGGGTGGTACCCGACTCCCTTGAACCGCTGTCTGTCTGCATCCCGCCATGGACAGGTCGGAATTCCCATGTGTAGGAGCCATCGGGCTTGAGGCTCATTCTCAGATGGCCCCATGTGTCGCTGAATTTCCTCTGCACATAGGCAGGGTTGCTGGTGAAGGTCCGCAAGCCGACACCGCCGGTGGACACCTGGAACTGCTGCATCCCGTCCGGGACGCACTGGTCCGCGTTGTTCACGGGGCAGGTCCGCTCATAATTGTGCTGTGAACCTGACAGGAGTACCTTGACCCGGTTCGCCCAGAACATGTCGATCCACGGCTTGGCCTGAGTGTAGCGGGTATGGACCGATGTGTTCGATGTGAAGTACGGATCGTGGTAAACGGCAGCCAGATGCTTCCCGGCCGCTTTCGCCGCCTTCATGTCGGCGTCCATCTCCGCGGTCATGGCCTGTGCCCTTGCGGCGTTGTACAGCCATGAAGCCGTGGGAGCAAACACAACGTGCCAGTTGCCCTGATCAATTGAATACCATTCAAGGGCGTCCTGGAACCGGCCAAGAGTGGTGCTCGTTGCGCTTTTCGTCGTGGACACACATTCACCATTCATGTACCTGTCCAGGTCATCGTTGACACCGGGTTGTACGTCGTGGTTCGGTCCGGTCGTCCAGAACGCTTTGGCTTTCACCCCAGCCCATAGGGTATTCCACGCCCCGAGAGCCGAACAGGTGCCCTTTTCGTACTGGAAGTCACCGAGACCCATGAAGTTGTCCAGCGACCCGTCGTTCAGGCTGGCGGTGATGCTGGCAGCGTTCTTGCCTGATGCCGACGAGGTGGAGGTGTTCCCTGCCGGGTTCATGTCACCTACAGCAGCGAACTCGAACGAGTCTGTGGGCGGTACCGCGGTGGGCGCGGCAAGCGCCTGAGGGGCACCGGTGGCCCCTACGCCGAACAAAACACCGGCGCCTAGAGTTGCCGCCGCGAGAAGTGAAGTCAACGAGGTTCGGGATTTAGTGATCATCGCGCACTCCCTGAGCAGGTCCCTGACGAACGGCAGGACCCCGCTTCGCAGGTAGATGTATTAGATGGGGCGGCGACCTCCGGGTCCGGGACCATCGAGGGCCGGTGCTGCGGGGGCTGCGGCTTTTCCTGATGCCGCAACCACTGCCAGGAGGACGCGCTTTGCGGTCTTCATGATGGGTGCCTCGTGGGGCCTGTAGCTGTCACCGATTGGCGAGCTGTTCCAAATGCTGTTTCCCGATGTGAAAGGGACATTCATAGGTGTCGTGCTGATGAACGCAGTGGAGCGTTCTTGGCGGCGAGAGTCAGCTCTAGTTGAACGTAATGCAGGGCCAGTGCGGCCACCCTCTGTCGTGGTCCTATGCCTGCTACCCCAAGGCTATAAAAGGGGTGTACTTATCCCAATACGCAGTTATACGTAGGGCTCTGGGCGGGCAGCCACCATTGCCACGACGACCGCGCGGGGCCGAGCGTTAGGTGGTGATCGTTTGTTGCCTTATGTCATCAGGTCCGGGAAAGGGGTAGATCCCGCGACGCCGGTGGGGTACGTTGAGCGCAATTATCAGCGTCGCCGGGGAGTCAGCCGTGACCAGTACCAGGCACAATCACGATCGCCATGTCCCCTCCCGCCTTCTCATTGGGCTCGGCATCGCAACCGCAACTGCATTGGCGATCTCCGGGTGCACGTCCACGCCAACGCAGGCCCCGGCGTCCTCCACTGCACCGCCATCGGTGGCCGCTTCATCTACCGGCACGACGGAAGGAGGAAAGACAGGATCGGCGACTCTGGGCGGACTGGACAAAGCCAAGGTCCAGGACACATTCCGGACTCTCGCCAAGGAGCTGCTCGTTCCGGGAGCAGCCATGATGCTCCGCACCACCCAAGGCGACGTCAGCCTCACCTACGGCGTAACGAGCGCCGGCGGGTCAACAGCTGTCTCACTCGATGACCACATCCGCATCGGCTCCGTCACAAAGACGTGGACGGGGACCGTCATCCTCCAGCTCGTGCAGGAAGGCAAACTCAAGCTTGAGGATCCCGTTTCGAAGTACCGCTCTGACGTACCGAACGGCGACAACATCACCATCGAGCAACTCCTGACCATGCGTAGCGGAATCTACAACTACTCGGAGTCGTACGAGCTCAGCAAGGCCCTCGATACCACGCCGCATCGGGTCTGGACGCCTGAACAACTCGTGGCCATCGCCCTGCCGCTGCCCGCTTATTTCGGCCCCGGCGAAGGCTTCCACTATTCGAACACCAACACGGTTCTGCTCGGGCTCATAGCCGAGAAACTGGATGGCAAGGGCTTCGGGCAGATCGTGCGGGATCGGATCCTGGAACCCCTGGGCCTGAAACAAACCTCGTTTCCGGCGTCAGACTCTTCGGACCTGCCCAAACCCTTCTCCCGCGGTTACATGTACATGGACAACCTCCTCACCCTGTCCACCGCCAAGCTTCCGGCGGACTTGATCGCCAAGGCACAGGACGGGTCATTGAAACCGAATGACTACACAAACGCCAACCCCTCTTGGACGTGGGCCGCGGGGCAGGGCGTCTCCACGGCGGGCGACCTCATGACCTTGGCCGAGGGCCTCACCGACGGCAAACTGCTCAACCCGGAGCTTCAAAAGAAGCGCATGGACAGCCTTGCGCCGATCGACCCGGACAGCCCAGACGCCGCGCGGTATGGCATGGCGCTGGCCCAGTTCGGCCCGCTCTACGGACACACCGGTGAACTCCCCGGCTACAACACCTTCATGGGCAGAGATCCGCAGAACGATGTGACCTTGGTGGTCTGGACCAACCTTGCCCCGTCACCGGATGGACGGGACCCGGCGTCGACTATCGCCAAGGCCATCATCGGGGACCTCTACGGCGCAGCGCCGGCAGGTCCAGCCACGCGGTGAACCTTTTCCACGCTACGCCTCGTGGTTGTAGTAGGGCCACGGCAGGAAACGACGCTCACCGCGCCGGTCGGGTCCTTCCAAGGTGACTTTGCTCCTGGCAGCCCACTCCACCCCGCGGGGGAACATCCGCATGAACTCGATCCGCCGGAAGGTGTCGATGTCGTGCCCGATCGTAATAGTGAAGCTGCGACCTTCGCCGTAATTATTGATCCACGCAGGAGGCTGCAGGGTGTTCATGCCGGGAAGGCCCTCGATGCCCTCCGCAGGAATGGCGACCGGATAGTGGCTCATCGGCCACATGGGTGCGTTCCTGTACGACTCCAAGTCGTCAAACACTGAGAGAAGCACCTCCGCGCCTTCGTACAGCTGGACGCCCGTCAGGATGTCGTCACCCGTAACAGTCCAGGTGTCGCTGATGCCCTCCGTGATGGGGTGGCGTGGCTGCGCGGTCTGCAGCAGGGCCTCACCCCAGGGACGTGGGCGCAGCCCGGTGGGAACGCTGAGCTTCGCACCCCGCATGATGTTGTACTCCTCGGGGTAACCCCAGTCGTCTTCCTGCACGGCCGAGCCGTGGAACCAGACGATGCCCTTCCCTTCGTCGTGAACAAACTTCAGCAAGGCCGCGTCGGTTTCAGCGCCGAAACCGACCGCTTTTTCGTGGTATCCGTCCCGGCCCTCGAACACGATGATGACGACGTCGTACCAGTCGATAACGTTCGCCCCAAGCCCACGCGGGTCCTCGATGACGCGGACGCGGAACCGGCCAGTGTCCTCAAGCATGGTCGTGAGCCACTGGTTGTGGGCCCTAAAGCTGCGGAACTCGTTGTCGTGCTCGCAGGTCATATGCCCGGAGAGTATGAGTGCGTTCAACACATCGGCCATGGCGTCGATGCCTCTTTCTAATCGTCACCGGTGAGTTAGAATCGTCGAACGGGCCAATCCTGACACGCTGCAGAGTTCTCCGATCGTCTTGGGATGGACCCGAAGATATAGCAGGACGTCGCCTGCGCTCGCCCGTGCGTCGTGGCCCCTCAAGCGAAGCACCTGCTAGCCCGTAGTACGGCACTTCCATCCAGCCCGCTCGGAACCGGCGCCTGGTTGTAGGCGCCCATGTTGCTCGCCAAGGTGCGCACACCCCAGCCGCTGAACACTTCCGGGCGTCGGCAACCTCAACCAGCTATGCGAACTCCGCGGCTACTTCGACGATTCACCGATCGGCGGCTTGCCAGCCGGCCGGTCATTGCTCGGCGGTCGGTCTTGCGAGACCCATTTGGCTGCGGCCTCCGTTGGGTCGGGTTCTTGGCTCGCGTGCCGGAACGTCAACTCGTACCTGCCTTCGGCAAGTTCTATCGGGAACTCCGATAATTCTCGGAGCTCAGACTTACCGTCCCTGTCTCCACCTTGGTAGGTCACGTGCAGCCTCATAGTCGCAACCGTAGAACACCTGCTGGCCCTTAGTAAGCCCCTTCTTCAGGCAGCGGGTACGGCGTCAGTGGCACGCCGGCTGAAACGGTGAGGGCCTGATTTATGAGAGTGCGCAAGCCGATGCCGCATGGTTGGCCTGCGGTGTGTTGCACCTCGCCTGTCCAGGATGCCCGGCCCGATCTCTTCGGGCCACGGATGGCCGACGATCCACAGACGTCCAGCTCCGTCGTCATGACCTCGCGGTGGGCTGCCCAGGGGTCGGGTCGCCTAGCGTGGCGGGGTCGGTGTTCGCCCCACAGATGATTACTGCCACGCGTTCGTCTTTCTGAGGCACGTAGGCGCCGGACGTGAGTGCAGCGAGAGCCGTCGCAGCCCCGTACTCGGCCGGGATGCGGTAATCGCTCCACAGGCGTGCCCGGGCGGCAATGATGTCGTCGTCGTTGACCAGCACGGAGACGGGCGGTTCCTTTGAGGCCATGCTGAAAGCGATGTCGCCAACGCGGCGCGCACCCAGGGAATCCGCGGCGATGCCGGAAACGGTTACGTCGACCGGTCGGCCCGCCGCCAGCGCCGCGTGCAGGGTCGGGATCGTGAAGGGTTCTGCCGCGACGATTTTCGTCCTGCCGGCTGCCGCCGCAGCCAGCCCCGCATACAGGCCACCTCCGCCGACGGCGACGACGATCGTATCGATGCCGGGCTCGTCCTGAAGGATTTCCTCCGCGATGGTGCCGGCTCCGGCGGCGATTTCGGGCTGGTCGTAGGCGTGGCAAAAGAGTGCACCGCTTTGGGCGACGTACTCCTGTGCTGCCTCGTAGGCCTCGCTGTACTCGGCACCGGTCTGGCGGACGGTCGCGTTGTATGCGAGGAGACGGTCGACCTTCACGCGCGGTGCGTTTTCGGGCACGAATACGGTAGCGGGGACGCCAAGTGCGGCTGCGGCGTATGCGTTCGCCAGTCGGGCGTTGCCGCCGGACGCTGCGACTACGCCGACGGCGGGGTCGAGCTCTCCGCGCTCCAGTGCGGCGAGCTGACGGTTGAAAGCTCCACGGGCTTTGAAGACGCCTGTGTGTTGCAGGAATTCGCACTTGAGCCACAGTGGAACAGAGGAGCTGCCGCCGCGGAGCAAAGGCGTGCGTCGAACATGTGTGCTGATTCGCCTCTCAGCGGCGAGCACGTGATCCCGTGTGATCATCGGTTGTATCCTGCCACGTGTTGGTCGAGTTGGAAGCTTCTTGGCTTGGCGTCGCTCAATCCTTTCACCGTCAGGGCCGCCGCTTACAAAAAGGCAGTAAACCGTCGGCGTCGAAGACATGGCGCTGCGGATTATTAACGCGATGTCCCGAAGCGAGGTACTTCTTGCGATGGTCTGCTGGGCGAGCTCCTCGACGTAGTCGGTGACGACGTCGGAGATGGTGATCTCCTGTCCGGTGGCCCTGGCGAAGTCCCATGCGTGCACGAGCAGCTCGAGGTTGAGGATGCCAGGTCTGCTCCGAGGGCGCCGCCAATATGCTTTAGCGAACCGGCCAGGTGTTCCAGGAGCGCATGTGCGGTTAATGATTCGCAGGCTGTCGCCGGCATGATGCGGTTGAGATTCGGACGGTGCCGCAGGCGCCGGTCGTCAGGTAGGGTCGTCCGGTGACCACTTACGGCGTCCTTGGAGTTGGCTCAATCGCGACGGCTATCGTCACTGGGCTTTGCGACGGGGTGGCCGATCCGCCTGAGATCGTGCTTTCCCCAAGGAATGCCGAGCGTGCGACTGAGCTCGCGGCGCGGTTACCTTCGGTGCGGGTAGCCACAGGCAACCAGCAGGTCGTGGACGACAGCGACGTGGTGGTCGTCTGCCTGCTGCCCAACCACGCTGCAGAGGTGCTGGCTGGGCTTCAGTTCCGCGCCAACCAGGCCGTGGTCAGTGCGATAGCCGGCTTCCCCGTCGCGCCGCTGGCCGGACTGGTCGCGCCCGCGACGGATATCGCACGAACCATCCCGCTCACCGCCGTGGCGGCCCGGAGAAGCGTGACCCCGGTGTACCCGGCCACCCCGGCGGCAACGGGGCTGTTCGACCGGCTTGGCGGGAGCATGGCGATCGCCGACGAGCTGGCATTTGAATCGGTCTCCGCGGCATCCGGCACGGTCGCGGCGTACTTTTGCTACCTCGGAACGATCGCAGACTGGCTCTCCGGTTCCGGCATCCCGACAGCCGCGGCGCGCCGCTACGTCGCCGACACCTTCGCCGCCCTGTCCGGCGAACTCGACTCGCCTGGCGCGGACTTCGCGGCCCTGGCGCAGGCACACACAACGCCCGGAGGGCTCAACGAGCAATTTGCGCGCGACCTTGAAGCCGCAGGTACGTACGACGCCGTGCAGTCCGGCCTCGACGCGCTGCTTGCAAGGATCACCGAGAAATAGCGACCGATTCTCCGGCGGCCCCAGTTATGCCCGCAAATCCAAGGACGGAAGCCATACGCTAGGCCCGAGGTCTTATCACCTTCGAACCGGGCATCCTGGTTGGGAATCCGCCCAGCGGATCCCACTTGTCAGTCGAAGTCACTTTTACGCCGGGATGGCGTTCCGTGGCCTCTCGCACCCGTTCTTCGTGCTCAGGTGACGGGGCTTGTAGGTGCTCTCACCGGCAGCGATACGAGCGCGGCGTGGCATGGAAATAGCGTCCGATTGGCCCTGCGACAAGGCCGACCGCGGTGCCGTACACGTGGGGGAGTCGGGCATTCTGGTGCCCAGCACCGCCCCCGAAAGGACCACTGCGTCTGCCCGTAAGAAGCTCCGCGCCGTGCCTGGGAGAGATTGACCTGGACGGGCTACGCCTCCACGGAGGCCTGCTCGTATAACCAGCGCATGGCGTCCTGCGTGTCTGTGAAGAACTCGGTCGGGCATTGGTGGGGTCGGGGGAGGCCAAGCAGTCCGTGGGCGATGACCCTGTCTACCGGCGTGGAACCAAGGACGGCGAACGCCCGGACAGTAGTGGACTCACTGTAGAAGCTGATGGCCTCCCTGCTGATGGAGCCGACTCCAGTGATCTGAAGCAACACCACGGACGGCTTGCCGCCCGTCAGGGCCAGCAGATTCTCGCGGGCGAAGGCCCCGTCCGCCGCCGTCATCCGGGCGCCCGGTTTCAGTGCGATCCGGACGAGCCGTTCACTGAGGACATCCACGGAGACATTGCCGGCCGCCGGGCCGAATTGAACTGGTTGCATGCTTGCTGGGCCCCCTAGCCGTCGAATTGCATTGCCGCCGGCACAGGAGCGCCGTCATAGGCGGCTGCGAAGCCGCCGCGCCGCGCGCCCCTGCCGCCTGCTCGGCACAGCCTACGTCCTATTCGCTGGTAAGCAAGTCACGCAGGGCAAATTGGTCACGTGCGCCCGCCAGTACCCCGCACTTGAGGGGCATTCCCGTTTTTTCATAGGGTGCTTCGGGCACAGTAAACGGATCCTGAGCTGGCTAGCCACTAGTCAGACGCTCCGGATGGCCGGGCCCGGCGTACTCCCCCCAACAGCGTCGGGACCGGCACTCACTGCGGTGGCCCGTTCCCCTGAAGGCGGTCTCGGCCGGGTTTACTGGCATGGACTCGGACGAAGGACCAGAACCGACTTCCGCCGCCGGCTGCTGCAGCGTTTCTGTTCAAACTCGGAAAAGCAGACCCGGAGCCGTCGCCAGCCTCGATCGGTGAACCGGTCGGAGGAGTGGACCTACGACTTCAACGCGGGCCAGAAATAGCAAGTAGAGTAATTTCAAAAATGGGGGAGCCTGATGGCTGATTTGACCTGCGATCCTGAAACTTTCGGACTGTGACGGCCGCGGACCGCCGTCCCGGCGACTCACTTCCGGGACATCCCACGTCAGCCTCGGCTGACATCATGAGACGCATCCTCACTACTGCGTATGATCTGTTCTCCAGGCGCAGTATCCGGGATGTCGGTGTCAATGAACTGATCGAGTCTTCCGGTGTGGCTAAGTCGACGTTCTACCGGCACTTCCCGTCCAAAGACGACCTGGTTCTTGCCGTTCTGGCCCTAAGAGATCAGGTTTGGTTCGGCGATGTCGTGGCCGAGGCAAAGCGCCGCAGCGCTGCTCCCGAGGAAGAACTGTTGGTCATCTTTGATGTCTTCGCTGACCGGCTCGGCAGTGGCGGCTACAAATCGAACATGCTTATCAAGGTCCTCATGGAAATGGGTCCCGACCATCCCTTGGGCCGCGCGAGCGTCCAGTATTTGGCCAGGATCCGGGGGTACGTCCAGACCTTGGCCGAAGACGCCGGGCTGGAGCGCTGCGAGCTGTTTGCCAGGGCATGGCACCTCCTGCTGAAGGGCTCCATCATCTCCGCGATGGAAGGCGATCGGGAGGCAGTGAAACTGGCCCAGCAGTTGGCCGAATCCCTTATCGAGCGCCACCGCCGCCCCGTGCCCTGACCCCGCGTGCTCTGAAGGCGGCGGTCTGGGCCATGAGTGTTCATCGCCTGTTCCCCATGAAGGGAAATTGATCCCTTACGGTCCGCATAGAACGACGTCGATTCGCCCTTCTCGGTCACCGCCGTCGTCGCTGAAGTCTAAGGTGAACCGCCTTCCATCCGGTTCACACGCCATCCCCCTGATGCATTCAGCGACCCCCCAGCTTCCAAGGTTGCCTCAGCCATTCACCATGAGCCGCTGTGACACTTGCGGCATGACAGCGATGATGAGGGACTGCACATCGGCGGTGCCCGGCGGCGCCCTGCATAAGGGGTCGGCCTGCCAGGTTCACCCATTCAGGCAAGACGAGCGAATTGCGGTACAGGGGTCGGTCTCCGCGGTTCAATCCGATGGCCGGGGCAGTCTTCTTCGGTTTCAGCTCGGGCGGCTCCTCGACGAGATCCTTGCCGACCAGAATCTGGACCCTGACTTGCGGCTCTCACTGCTCGAGCAGGTGCGCGAGAACCCGGTCTCCCCGGAAGTGGCGCTCCTCCGGCACCTGCGAGCTATCCATGACCCGGAGGACTTGCCGCCATTAGGGCCCGCGGAAATTTCGGGTCCGGGAGCCGCCGGCAAAGTGACAGCGGAGTGCGCAGCCACTAAGCCCTCGGGTTTGGTTCCCTAGGCTTGCGCCATGCCGATCACAAGCAATGTCGCGTGGGACAAGCGGCTGGAACTGTTCAAGGGCGGGGACAGCGCCGGTTACGTGAAGGCGGCAGCCAGCAGGGCGAGGGCGTGCTGCAGGTGTCGGTTGCCGCTGACTGCGGGGTCCGCTGCCAAGAGAGCGGACGAACCTGGACGGTGCCCGCGCTCGTTTTCACCCTGCTCCCAAACCTGGCTTTTGGTTTCCTTGGCGAGGAATTCACCTCGCTCCTCGTCAGCGTCCTGCTCAGACGGGGCTTCCAGCTGGCGCCGCGAGCAGACATGGACAGCATTCTTGAACAGGCCGAACGTGTTGACCCGGGAACGTTCTGCAGGCTGACCCCGCAGGGCCTTCTGGTCCTGCATGTAGGGGCTGACGCCATGTTCACCCACCAGTTCGACCTTGCCGTACCTGATGCAGCAGCCTGGGTGGAAGCAGCAGCGTGTTGGAAGGGTGCTCGTCCTGGGCGGCGATAACCTGGCGATAAGCGAAGGCGGAGTGATAGGGATGCCGTCTAACGAAGTCGGCCTGTCGCGCTTAGGGCCCTACCAGGTGCGCAGCTGCTGATGAAGGGGTAGGGCGTCAGGTGTGCCGCAGGCTCTCCGTTGCGGTTGCTCTGCTTCAGAGGAAGGGGTAGATGGGGAAAAGGTCGGGAAAGTCGTACTCGTGTCGTGGGGGAGCAGACGTTTCCTGGGGCGCGGCGGCCGGAGGGTCGGTGTCGTGTTGAGGAAGGGCGACGAACTGGAATGGTGTCCCCGGACCGCCTTCAAAGTGACGGCTGGTGGTGGTCGCTGTCTGGACTGTCATTGCTGGTCCCCTTTGCTCCCGCCGGACACCCATCCGGCCTCAAATCGCTGAGGTTGTATCGCTGCTTAATGCTCTTTGCTCAGTCTTCCTCTCGTTCATCAAGAGTGATCAGGCTTTCCCCAAAGGTTTGATCAAGAACCCATGTGCAATGACCGACGACGGCAGGCAACGGGGGTCTCATGGCTACATCGGAGCTTCGCCGTCCATTTCCGTGGGGCGGGCAAGGCCGAATCGCTCAATTATCCGAGGCAGGGATTCGAAGTCCATTTGCAGCCCGTACTTTACGTTTGATCCCGCCATGACCTCCAGAACCTGTGCCGGTTCCTCACCGGCATTCCAGAAGCTATGCCACTGGTCCCTGTGTTTTCGGACCAGTTCGCCGGGACCGGCCTGGAAGACTTTCTCGCCTAGAAGGAAACCAATGCGTGTCCCTTGATGACCACTGTGAACTCGTCTTCGCGGCTGTGCATGTGTAGCCGCGCTGCAAGCTCTTTTGGTGCCAGCAAGTGCTCGACGACGGAGAAGCCTCCTGCCGTTGAGCCTGCGGTGGGTGGCAGATCGTTGCCGCTGATAAGCTCAAGCAGTTTTTCTGCTGCCTGCGCTCCCATATCGGCCAGTGGCTGGGCGAAGGTGGTGATGCCGGGGCCCCATATTTCGAACCAGTCTGGGTCGCCGTAGCCGGCGAGGGCGAGGTCGCCGGGAATGCTGATCCCAACCTCCCGTACTGTCCTGAGGACGCCCATGACGAGCCGGCTGCTCATGCCGGCGGCCCGGAGGGTACGTGGACGATGCCGTCAACGCGTCTGGCGGCCATCTCTGTAAATGCCCCCTGGTCGCGTCCGGGGTGGTTTCCTGTGGTGGCGTCGAACAAGTGGTGGCCTGCGGTCCTGAGGACGTCCTGGAGGACTTCGGCGCTGGCGGTGTAGAACTCGTTGGTCATGTCAGGAACGATGAGGCCCACGCTCCTGGTTTTTGCGCTCCCGGAGGGCACGGGCAGTGGCGTCAGCGGTATAGCCCAGTTCCCGGGCCGCTTCGAGGACACGGGTGCGGGCCTCCCCGCCGACCGGTCCTTTTACCGCTGAGTGCCCGCGATGCTGTTCCGTACCCGACCCCAGCGGCTCGTGTGACGTCCGTGAGCTTGACCATGGAGTCCATCCAATTAGCGGGGTCGGGTACGCAGCGTTATGGCAGGTTCAGGCCGATGGCTGTGCCAATGCCGGTCACCGTGAGGAGGACCAGCGGAATCGTTCATGAGCTGCAGGCACCTAGCCTTGGCCACGAAAAGAGCTTGCGCCAAACACAGCAACTCCCGAGACTTCATACCAGGCAGCTTTGGACGGGACCGATAATCGAAGTCGAGGTAACTATGGATATGAAACCGGAAGTCGGCGAACCCCATGCGGGACCCTGGCAAGCCGAGTCACTGGAAGGCATGGTGCGGCGGTTACTGCCGGCAGCAGGGCAACGTCCGAACCGCCCCTGGATCGTGGCGGTGGATGGAAGGAGCGGGGCAGGCAAGACCACCCTGGTCGATCGTCTGCTGGCTCGAGTGCCGGACTCAGATGTCGTTCACACGGACGATGTAGCGTGGCATCTTTCGTTTTTTGACTGGGCCGATGAACTCCGTGACGGTGTCCTCGGACCCCTGCTCCAAGGCGAAGCAGTCCATTACCGTCCTCCGGGTTGGGTGGCCCGAGAACGTCCAGGTGCCATAGCTCTACCCGCCGGGCGTTCCGTGGTGTGGGTGGAAGGGAGTGGATCATCACGCCGGGCGCTCTCCGACGTCGTCGACGCTTCGATCTGGGTGCGATGCGACAACGTTGAAGCCCGCTGTCGCCTCCTGGAACGAGATGGCCAGGAGGAAGCAGACCTGCACAGGGAGTGGGAAGAACAGGAAATTCCCTTCCTGCTAGAAGACCGGCCATGGGAACGCGCCACCGTCATCGTGGCCGGAAGGCCGGCCCTGGAGCATGATCCGAACACCCAAGTCGTAACCGCTCAGGCGGCACCGCATGCGCGGAGATCAACTAACGACGGGATTTTCTATCGCCGCCCAATGGGCTACGCGAAAGTGGAAGAGCACGCTTCAAACGCCGATATGGGAGATGCCGTGACCTTATGGATGGGTATTACTGCGGGTCCTGCCCAACCTCAGCCGGAGTCCATCCCAGTGCGGGACCCAATTTGCCGGCGATGTCGGTGAGGATCTGGATGTAATCCTCGTGGTCAAAGCTGAAGGGCAGTGCGAATGCCACCTCGTCGACCTCCTGGAATCCTGCATGCGCGTACAGTTGCTCGGCGAGTTCGTCGCTGGTACCGATGAGATCCGGGGCGAACAGCATGCCCTTTGGCCCCTGCGGCGCCCGTGTGCGGGGAGTGCGTTCATCAACGTACCGCTGGTACTTCTCCCGCTGATGTGTCGAGGCCGAGTCGGTCGGGATCACTACCAGGCCCTGCGACACCCGGGCCGGTCCCTGCGCTTGTGCTGATGCTGCGGCGGCCTCACGGTAAGCGCGAATCTGCGATTGCTGAATCTGGGCAAAGTCCGGTGCCTGATTCGGTTCGGGGAAGACCACGCTGCTGGAGAGCAGATTGAAGCCGCTTTCCCCGGCCCAGATGGCGGACTTCCTGCTGGCCGCACCATACCAAAGGCGACCACGCAGCCCGGGAGAATGCGGCTCGACGCGGTTGGAGAATTCCTCGACCACACCTTGCTTGCCGGAAAAGTCCCGCACCGGTTCGCCTGCGATCAGGCGTGCAACGCGTTCCGCACGGCCGTAGCTGAAGTCCTCCAGCCCGGAGGAATCCGGGTACAGCTCGTGCTTCACTGTGTCGTAATGCATCGGTTCGCCCACGCTCAGTCCAGGATTGATTCGTCCCCCGGCCAACAGATCCACGGTGCCCAGGTCCTCGGCCAGGCGCAAGGGGTTTTCCCAGCCCAGCGGGGTGACGGCGGTGCCCAGCTCAATCCGGGAGGTGCGCTGGCTGGCGGCGGCCATCATAGCAACGGGGGAGGAGATGCCGAACTGCAGATGGCGGTGCCGCAGCCAGGCACTGTCGAATCCGAGCTGCTCGCCAAGTTCGATGATCTGCAAAGTGGATTGGTGTCCGGGGGCGGGATTCGCGGGATCGAACAGGCCGATGGTGAGGAATCCAAGCTTGCGCAACGGGCGTGTGGAGACGGGCATGGGGCTCCTTCAGGATCGTGGTGCGGCGCCTTCTTAGAATATGCGCTGGATTTGGTGGTTCTTCTGACGACGGCGGGACGTGGGCATTTGTCCGTTGGTGCACGGATATTCACGAGCCGGACGGAGTCAGGCCGGCGCCACTCTCCATACCCCGTTGGGCGCAACGAAGGGCGCACCCCGTTTTCGCTGAGTGCGCCCTTCGTGTCGGCCTGATCAGTCCTTCTTGAAAGCGTCCTTGACCTTCTCGCCAGCCTGCTTCAGATCGCCTTTGGCCTGGTCGGTCTGGCCTTCAGTCCGCAGGCTCTCATCGCCCGTGGCGGCTCCAGCCGCTTCCTTGCCCTTGCCGCCAGCCTTCTCTGCAGCATTCTCAATCTTGTCGCCCAATCCCATGGTGTTTCCTCCTCTGGTTGGTAGCCGTTCGCATTCGGCTATAAACAACATAAGCATGCTGATGATTTGGTTTTCAAGTACCCATCCGGATGCCCGGCGACTCAGGACTGTTGGTGATGTGACACCGTCACCGTGGAATCATGCATTTGATGCAGGAATCCTGGCGATGTTTTGGTCATGCCCACTTCCATTGTCCCGGCATCGCCGGGGCCTATCATGAGCCGCGGAACGAGAGAGAAGCGGGGCCGGCAGGCATGGTCAACAATCGCGTTCACAATCACCGCCCAGTGCTGACACTCGCTGGCATTTGAGCAGGCGGCCATCATGCTGCTGGATCGTCAATCCCGTTCGGTGGTGATCCTTATCCCGGCCACTGCACCTGTCCACGGACCGCTCGGGTCACTCCGGGTCAGCTGGGCTCCCACGTACCCTTTTTGCAAGTCGACGGCCTGTGAGAGGACCTGGGAGCAGTCGAGCTCCAGTGACAGTTCGGAGCCAGGTCCGGCCTCCTGGTAGAGGATGATCTGGGCGCTTTCGGTGCCGACACAGGATGCTGTGACAGTGTGTGCACCGGCAGTCTTCACTGCCGCGGTTTTCTGGAAGCCGACGCCCGGACCGTCAGCCGGTCCGGAGTCGTCCAGGAGCACCGATCCGGGTGCGCCAGCAAGTCGCTTGATCAGTTTGGCGTAGTTGCTCCTCTCCGTGCTTAGGATTTCACGGTCCTTCGTGGGCAAGGAAGGCGAGGGCCGCCTGCTGGCCTCGGCCGGCGCCGGCTGTGCATCGACGTCCCCCTCGTAGGTGCAGGCAGCAACAACGGGAACGAGCAGCAGGGCAAGAGTCATTGCCGCACCACAACGGACCGTCCTGGTTCCCCCAAGTTCAGGCATGGGCTGAGTCTACGGTCCGTGCAGTGAATGGCAAGTCATTCTCTTAGCGGCCTGCGATGGCGACACAATGGCTATCGATCCGCAGGGAGATGTCCCCTTATACAAGCCCCGTGAGAAGCTGTTCCCTCAAAGCTCATAGGGGGAAACGCTTTTGGACATCCTTGCGGTTATCGCCGTGGCGACGTTCGTCTTGCCCGCGGCATTTGTCGCACTACTGCTCTATTGGATCATTCGCCTCGGTGTGAAGCATGGGTTGTGATCGTACGAGGCCGAAAAAGCCCGTGACGCAGAAAACGCGCCCTAAATGGTGAATATAAACAGGTCTTTCTAAGATTCGCTCATGACGCGAAGAGCCTGCTGTCACATTCCGGAGCGCCGCGGTGTCCTATGTTCAACACCGGATCTATTGATGGGAGTTGAAAATGTCCGCACATCGCGTCGTCATTATTGGAGCCGGGTACGCCGGGGCCATGGCGGCAAACAGGCTCGCTGGAAGCCGGCAGTTGGACGGCCTGAGTCTCACTGTTGTCAACCCTGTTGCCCACTTCGTTGAGCGAATCCGGCTGCACGAGGTTGCCGCCGGGAGCAGGGCCACGGCGGCGGTGCCGCTCCGATCGGTCCTGAGCGGCCGGGCCGAACTCATCGAGGACAGCGCATCGCGGATCGACCCGGTCAACCGCGAGGTGCACTTCTCCAGCGGCCGCGCCCCGCTTGGCTACGACGTGTTGCTCTACGCCGTCGGCAGTGGCCAGGCAACACTCCAGGTGCCGGCCGGTGCCTATGGGTTCGGCGACGCAGAATCCGCGGGCCGGTTGCGGGCGAGGCTTGCGCAGCTGGATGCGGGCGCTGCCGTCAGCATTGTCGGCGCCGGCCTGACCGGGATCGAACTCTCTGCGGAAATAGCCGAGCAGTATCCGCAGCTGCGGGTCCGCCTCATTTCCCGAGGGATCATCGGCAGCGACCTTTCCGATTCGGGCCAGCACGCGGTGCGGAACCGGCTTGCGGCGCTTGGCATTGAAATGCTGGAGAATACCGACGTGCAACGCTGCGTTGACTCGACACTGACAACCTCCAGCGGAGACACTCTGACCTCCGACTGCACCGTCTGGGCTGCCGGATTCCGCGTGCCGAACCTGGCGCGGGACAGCGGGCTGCCAACCGACTCGGAGGGCAGGCTCATCGTCGACGACGCATTGTCCTGCCCGGACCACCCGGACATCTTGGGGGCTGGCGACGCCGTACGGATTCCGGAATCGGTTGGCGGCCACCTGCGCATGAGCTGCGCATCGGCCTTGCCGCTGGGCGCACACGCAGCGGACAACATCATCGCCCGGCTGCAGAACCGGCTCCCGGCCCCGGTATCGGCCGGATACATGTTCCGGTGCATCAGCCTGGGCCGCAGGTCCGGGCTCATCCAGACCGTCACCGCCGATGACCGGGCACGGCCGTTCGTTGTCCGGGGTCGCGTTGCCGGATTGGTGAAAGAACAGGTATGCCGCATGACGCTGTCGTGGATCAGGGGTGAGCGTCGCCGGAGCGGCTCGTTCACGTGGCCGAAGGGCCCACTGCCGGCCGAAATCGCAGTGCCCGCGGAAGCCAGGTAAGGCCGTGGGCTCCGCAACCGTCTTCGAAGAGCACCGTTCCCTGCTGTTCACCATCGCCTACGAAATCACCGGAACCGCCACCGACGCCGAAGACGTCCTCCAGGAAAGCTATCTGAGATGGTCGGCAGTGGACACCGACGGAATCGGGAATCAGCGGGCCTACCTGGCCAAAACCGTGACCCGGCAGGCGCTGAACTTCCTTCGATCCGTCCAGCGGCGGCGGGAGAACTACATCGGCCCCTGGCTGCCGGAGCCTGTGGTGACACTCCCCGATGTTGCCGAGGATGCCGTGCTGGCTGATTCGCTGTCCTTTGCCATGCTCGTCGTTCTCGAGAGCCTGTCCCCGGATGAGCGGGCCGTCTTCGTCCTCCGCGAGGTCTTCGATTTCCCGTACTCCGAGATTGCCGAGGCGACGGGCAAGTCGCCGGCGGCCGTCCGCCAGCTGGCCAGTAGGGCGAAGGCGCACGTGCAGGCGCGGCAACCACGCTTCGACGTTGATGCACAGCGGCAGAAGGCGGTCACTGACCGGTTTATCGCAGCCACTCTTGGCGGCGACCTTCAGTCGCTCATGGATGTCCTTGCACCCGGAGCCGTGCTCCTGTCGGACGGTGGCGGAAAGGTTTCGGCTGCCCGCAGGCCGGTCGTCGGTGCGGACCACATCGCCCGCTTCCTTCTCGGTATCGCGAAGAAGCCCATACCCGACATGCGGGTCGAGACGTCATCACTGAACGGGATGCCCGCCATCCTGATTTACAGCGGAGACATTGTCGACCTCGCAGTCCTCGTGGAGTCCGACAATGACCACGTAACCGGCCTTTACCTGGTCCGAAACCCGGACAAGCTCTGGGCAGCCACCACAGCTAGGCAGCTCAGCCGCTAGCACCGCTCCCTTGACGCCGGGGCCAGGCGGATCATTCCAGATCAGTAGAAGGAAGTAAGCTCTACGAGTTCCCTGATCCGGTCCTCCGGGTAGTTCCTGGCAATGTCTGCCTGGCTGATGATGCCGATCAGGTCATGGCCGTCAATGACGGGAAGCCGGCGGACTTGGTGATCCTGCACGGCTAAGTATGCTGAGCGTTACTGTCCAGAGCCAGCGCCTGCCCCGGGTTAGCTGACGCGGCGGTAGCGGATGTGCGTGGCCAGTGGTGAGTGAAGCACTTCGGCGGGCTCGAAGCCGAAGGACTCAACCCCGTCGAAGATGCGCTCGCCTGAGCCGAGCAGGACCGGTGCGATGTCGAGGGTGAGCTCGTCGATCACCCCTGCGATCAGTGCCTGCCGGACGGTCGAGGCCCCACCGGCGATGTCCACGCCGTTGTCTCCGGCGGCCTGGCGTGCTGCAGAGTAGGCCGCGTCGAAGCCCTCGGTGACGAAGTGGAAGGTCGTTCCGCCGTCCATCTGGATCGGGTCATGTCCGTGATGGGTCAGCACGAACACTGGCGCGTGGTAGGGCGGTTCGGGGCCCCACCACCCGGTCCATTCCTCATGCCAGTCCCCGCGGACCGGACCGAACATGTTCCGACCCATCACATATGCTCCCCGCGGGCGCATGAGCCACTCGTTCGCAACCTTGTCGGCGTCGTTGGCTCGCGGGTCGCCGATGTGCCAGCCGTGCAGCTCCAGCCCCCGCACGCCCAGGGGGTTCTCGCGGCTCTGGTCCGGCCCGGCAACGAAGCCGTCCAGCGAGATCGACATGTGGCAAGTGGTGTCCGGCACCGCGAACCTCCTGAGCGATTGCGACTTGCATGCGGTCGTGTGGGGATTCTGGGGATCCTAGCACGTGGTGGCATTCTCGCCGAGGGCCTCGTGCCTAGCTTTCCGCGGCACGCCTTGCGGCCAGAACCGTGTATTTCAGGGCGTTGCCGCGGGCGAGTTCGACGGGATATTTCTTGGCGTTGACGTCTATTTTGGCCCGGAGTGAGGTTTCGAGGTCGACGTCCAGCACGTCAGCGAGCCGCAGGAGGTACCCGAAAACATCGGCCATCTCATGCTCCACCGCAGTCCTGTTGGCTGGGTCGTCGAGCCATTCACCGACCTGCGCGTCCTGCAGCCACTGGAAAAGAGACAGTAGCTCGCCTGCCTCGCCGCTCAGGGCCATGGTCAGGTTCTTGGGCGTGTGGAACTGCTCCCAATCGCGGTCCCGGGCAAAGTCGCGCAACTGGGCCGTCAAAGACTCGATACTCATGGAGCCAGCCTAGGCGAATCGCCTTTACGGGCAGAAAGACAAGCGAGACGTTCCATGCCATGATCTGCAAAGGAGTCGGAGCGCCGTGCTTGTGTGCAGCCTAGAGATAGTCGCCCGCACGTTCCCGGGCAATTTCCAGCAGGGTGGAGTGGAAGGCCACTTCGGCCGGGGCATAGACCTTGTCCTCGCGCTGCGCGAGCAGCACGCGCCGTAGGGGAGCATCTGATCCCAAGCTCAGGACCTTCACGTCCGGGTGCTGGAGAGCCACGGCAGTCTTTGGCACCATGGCCACACCCATCCCGACGCTGACCATGGCCTGCGCCTCTTGGTAATCGTTGGCCAGGAAGCCAATGGTCGGCTCGAACCCGGCGGAGTGGGCTGAGCGTTGCAGGACCTCCACTGCGGGGTGGGCTTCCGCACGGACTATCCACGACTCCTTTCGCAGATCCTCCATCCTCACCTCATCCTGGCCGGCGAGAGGGTGACCCTTGGCCACCAGGATGACGGTGCTCTCCTGAAAGACCTCCGTTATCCGGATGGAATCGTCATGGAAACGATTCCATGGATAATCCCAAAGCAGGCACAGACCCGTGACTCCGGACTGGAGGTCTGCCACGAGGTCATCGAACCGGGCACTGCGCAGGGAGAGGCTGATGGCCGGGTAGCGCTTCTTGAACGTCCGGATGGCGATGGGCAGGAAGGACCCGGCAAGCGTGGGGAAAGTGCCCACGGTCAGGGACCCGCGCTTGAGGCCGGCGATCTGACCCAGGTCGGACCGGGCTGCCTGCATCTGCCAGACAATCTTGCGTGCGTGTCCGGCCAGCACCTGGCCGGCCTCGGTCGGCACGACCCCCCGGGAACGGCGGTTAAGCAGAGGCTGCCCGACCTCCTGTTCCAGCTTGCGCAGTTGCTGGGAAACGGCCGACGGGGTGTACATCATCAGCTCCGCTGCTGCTGTGATCGATCCCTGTTCCACTACCTCGAGCAATAGTGCCAGCCGCCGAATGTCGAATAAATCCTGGCTTTCGTCGTTAAGCAATGCCTCCCCCTTCTGTACGTTCGGTTCATTTCCTGTGAGCGCGTGTGTTCCCGCCACAAACTGGGTCAGTTTTTCCGCGATGAGGAACGATGCGGGGTGCCAGTAGCGCCGCAGTATCAGTGACTTAAGCAATTCTACATCCCCATAGAGAAACCCAACATTGTCTAAAAGTGTGATGTGGCTCAATCTCGTTTCAGGCCCTGAACGAAGTTGAGGCACAAGGAGAAGCGGGAAAACGATGAAGATCGAAGCTGACTGGATGCGTGGCGGTACGAGCAAGTGCTGGGTGTTTGAGGCCGGGCATCTGAGCGAAGCCGGCGTCAGCCTGGACGTGCTGCTGCCGCGGCTGTTCGGCAGCCCGGACCCACGGCAGATTGACGGCGTCGGTGGGGCGACCTCGACCACCAGCAAGGCGGTGATCCTGCACCGGCCCGCCGACGGCGATGTTGACGTCGAGTACACGTTCGCCCAGGTAGGCATCGAGGAGGCGGCCGTTGACTGGGGCAGCAACTGCGGAAACGGCTCCGCCGTCGTCGGCCTTTACGCCATCGAAAAGGGGTGGGTCATCCCTCACGGCGACGTGACCCGGATTGTCACCCGCAATACCAATACCAACCAAATCATCATCCAGCGCGTACCCACGCCCGCAGGCGCCCTGCCCACCGTTTTGGACGCGCAGATGCCCGGCGTCCCCTTTCCCGGCTACGCGGTGGGGCTCGGCTTCCAGGATCCCGCCGGCAAGACCACAGGTGCGCTGCTGCCCACCGGCGCCGCTACCGACACCATCACCGCCGGGGGAACCCGCTGGAGGGTGTCGATGGTCGACGCCGGAGCTCCAGTTGTGATGGTCCGTGCCGAGGAGTTGGGCCTGGACCCGGCCCGGTACGACAGCTGGCGGCCCGGAGTTGAGTTGCAATTGGAAACCCTGGAACAGATCCGCCGGCAGGCAGCGGTTCGGATGGGGTTGGCCTCCACAATGGCCGAAGCGGCCCGGGCAATCCCCAAGCTCGCGATCGTGGCCGGTCCCGGCGCGACTGATGCGGGCTGCGATGCCAACGTCATGATGCTCTCCATGGGCAAGCCCCACCCGGCCCTGGCCATCACCGGCAGCATCGCCCTGACCCTGGCCGCCCGTACACCGGGCACCGTGCTGCACACAGTCACGGGCGCAACGCTGGGAACCACGCTTCGGCTCCGCACCCCCGCCGGGGTAATCGAGACATGGACCGAGGAGCGCGACGGGAACCTGCTTGTGGGCGTCGACCGCACGGCCCGCACGATCGCCACCACCATCATCCACCTCCCGGAGGCTCTCGGCAGCGTAGTCGAAGCCTCACTAGCATCAGCCACTCAATGAGGAGCCATGATCATGACTAAAACCATTTACCAACCCGCTCCCGAGGCAGAGAGCCAAATCCGCGACGAGCATTCCAAGCGTCCCAACCGCCGCCGTATCCTGCTGCTATCGCTGGCTGGTATCGCGATCCTGGGTCTGATTGCCCTAGTGTTCGGGGGTGCCATATTTAACCCCGCGGCCGCCTCGGATTCGGAGCACACCATGACCGCAATCCAGATCATCCCGCTCGTCATACTTGTCGTGATGTTCGTCGTAGCTACGAAATGGCCATTGAACATCGGCGTGATGGGGCTGGTTGCATCGTTCGGCGTCGGCTACTTCATGCTTGGCATGACCGACAAAGAGATCCTGGAGGAGTTCCCGGCCAGCATCGTTCTGACGATCATTGGAGTCACCTACTTCTTCAGCATGGCACAGCGGAACGGCACCATCGACATCATCGTGCAGACCTGTGTGCGCCTCGTCAGGGGGAAGACGCTGCTGCTGCCCTGGGTGTTTTTCCTCATGGCTGCCGCGCTGACTTCACTGGGCACCTTTTCCCCCGCCGCCGTCGCCCTGCTGGCGCCAGCGGCCATCGGGTTCGCTTACGAGTCCCGTATCCACCCCGTACTCATGGGGGCGTTCATCATCAACGGGGCCCACGCCGGCGGCTTCTCCCCGCTGTCCGTGGCCGGGGTACTGGTACATGACATCGCCTTGAAAAATGGCTTCCCCATCTCCCAGAGCGGGCTCTTTGCCGCCAGCTTCGCCCTCAATCTCATCCTTTCGGCCCTGACCGTCGTGCTGTTCGCCCTCCTGGGCAAACTGCGCGACGGCGAAGGGGTCCAGCATGCCGACCTTGATACCCCCAGCACGGGACGCCCTCACGGCCAGCAGATCCTCACGCTGGTTCTGATCGCAGTGATGCTGGTGTGCACCCTGGGCTTCCACATGCCGATCGGCTTTGTTGCCCTCTCGGCCGGACTGCTGCTGGCGCTGATCAACATCAAGGAGCACCAAACGTTTATCGGCGGCGTCTCCTGGTCCACGGTCCTGCTGGTGGCCGGCATGATCACCTATGTCTCACTTCTCCAGCACGTAGGCGTCATCGACACCCTTGCCGAGCAAGCCCTGGCACTCGGTGCGCCTCTGCTGATCGCGCTCGTCCTGTGCTACGTGATCGGCGTCGGGTCGGCCTTCGCCTCCTCCACAGCCTTGCTGACCGCGTTCATCCCCTTGGCCGGGCCGCTGCTGGCCACCACCTCGCTGAGCGCCTCCGGAACCGTCGCGGCACTGGCCATCGCTGCCACAGTCGTTGATGTCTCGCCCTTCTCCACCGACGGTGCCCTGGTCGTCGCCAACGCCCGCGAGAACGACCGGCAGCGCGTCTACAAGCAGTTGATGATCTACGCCGGGGGCGTGGTGCTGGTTGCGCCGGCGCTGACATGGGCCCTTCTGGTACCCACGGGCATCATGTAGTCTTCCCGCGTGGCGAAGTAGATACCCCCCGAGCGGCCCGTCAGCCAAATCGACGGGCCGTTCCCGGGGGAGAACGAGTACGAGCCCCATCCTTCGGGATGGGGCTCGTACTCGTTTTAGCGCAGGTCGTGCCTGCGGTTGCTAAGAGATCGGGGTGGGCGGCTGCTCGCCGCGGAGTACGGCGAGCGTGTTGTCGGCGGCGAGGACCGCCATGGCGGTGCGCGTCTCGACGGTGGCCGAGCCGAGGTGCGGCACGAGTGTCACATTTTCCAGGTCCAGCAACTCGGGATGGACTTGAGGCTCGTTTTCGAAGACGTCCAGCCCGGCACCCGCGATGACCCCCTCGCGCAGCGCGGCGGCGAGGGCCGCCTCGTCCACGATGGGTCCACGTGCGGTGTTGACGAGGTATGTGGAGCTCTTCATCGCTGCGAGCTGTTCGGCGCCGATCAGATGGTGCGTGGCGGGTCCGTATGGGCAGTGCAGCGAAATGACATCGGAAACAGTCAGCAGCTCGTCGAGATCCACCCGCCGTGCGCCCAGCTCCGCGGCGATAGCGGGGTCGATCTCGCTGCGCGACTGGTAGACGATGTCCATGCCGAAGGCCTTGGCCCGGCGGGCTGTTGCCTGGCCGATGCCGCCCATGCCGACGACGCCGAGGGTCTTGCCCTGCAGGCTGCTGCCGAGCAGGAAGAACATGCCCCACTTCCACGGCTGGCCGGCGCGGATGAGCCGTTCGCCCTCACCGAGCCGGCGGGTTGCCATGAGGATGAGACCGAACGCGATGTCGGCGGTCGCTTCGGTGAGCACCCCTGGTGTGTTGGTGGCGACGATACCCCGTCCGGTGCAGGCGGGCACGTCGATGTTGTCATAGCCGACGGCTACGTTGGAGACGACCTTGAGCTGCGGGCCGGCGGCGTCGAGCAACTCGCCGTCGATGCGTTCGGTGAGCAGGCTCACGATGGCGTCGGCCCCAGCTACGCGGCGCAGGAGCTCCTCGCGGCTAATCGACTCTTGACCGGTCCAGGCATCGACCTCGTGCTCGGCACGAAGCTTTTCGAGCGCTGCGTCAGGTACCCGCCCTGTGACGACTACCCGGCTCATGCCGTCACGATCCATTCACGCAGACGTCCGAGGCCTTCGCGGATGTCTGCCGCCTCGATGCCCGAGTAGGCGAGCCGGATGTACTGCCGCTCCTCGCCGGGCAGCCGCCGGCCGAAGTGCTCCCGGGTGCAGAAGGAGACGCCGGTCTTGTACAGGGCGTCAGTGGCGAAGTCGCCGACAGCCGTGTAACCCATGCGCTCCATGACTTCCGTGACGTCGGGGAACAGGTAGAAGGTCGACTGCGGCACAGCGACGTGCATGCCGGGGATGGAATTCACGAGCTCGCATGCGGTGTCCCGACGCGTCTGCAGGATGTCAAGCATCTGCTGCACGGAATCCTGGGGTCCGCGGAGCGCTTCGACGCCGGCCCACTGCACATAGTGCGTGGTGCAGGACTCATCGTTGGTGTTGAGCGTGCTGAGCACCTGGGCAATCTCACGCGGGGCGACGGCGCAGCCAAGGCGCGAGCCGGTCATGGCGAACTTCTTGCTGAACGTGTAGAGGATGACGGTACGCTCGGCCATGCCTGGAATCGATGTGATCGAGCTCGAGACGCCCTCATAGCGTGTCTCGAAGTACGCCTCATCGGAGAGTACCCACAGGTCATGTTCGATCGCGAGCTGTGCGATGGCCTCACGCTCGGCCGCAGTCGACTCGGCTGAGATCGGGTTCTGCAGGTCGTTGTAGATGATGGCGACGGTGTTCGGGGTGATCGACGCACGGATCTGCTCGAGGTCGATCGCGAAGCCGGTGCTCGTGGGCACATAGCGGTACGGCACGGCGGTGCCGCCAAGGTACTCGATCTGCGATTCATAGATCGGGAAGCCGGGGTTGGGGTAGAGCACTTCCTGGCCGGGGTTCATGACCGCCTGCAGGAATTTCGTGATGACGGGCTTGCCGCCGGTCATCACGACCACGTTTTCGGGGGAGAACTGGATGCCGCGGCGGGAGCCAATGTCTTCGGCTAGGGCTTCACGCAGTTGGGGGATGCCGGGGCCGGGGCAGTAGCCCGTGTAGCCATCGGCGATCGCCCGGTTCATCGCTTCGACGATGTTCGGGGCGGTGGGGATGTTGATATCGCCGAGATGGAAGGGGTAGACCAGGTTCCCCTTCGCCTTCCAGGCGGCGGCTGCTTGGGCGACGCTGAAGGCGGTTTCGGTGCCTAGGCGTTCGAGCCGGTGCGCGAGTTGCTGCATACTGTTTCACTCCTCATCGAGTTGACGATCGATCCTCAAACGACTCACATCTTATACAAGGCTAATATATATCAGAGGACAAAACTAATATATCAGAGCCGCGTGTGATTGGCATCGAGCATTTCTGGAACCTGAATGAGATGCGCACCCTGATGCAGCACCTCTTCCAGGGCATGAACTTCCGTGGAGACGCAGCGGCGAAGCCCTACAAGGATCTTCTCCAGGGTGTGGGGACCGAGGAGATCCGCCATGTGGAACTGATCGGTACTACGATTTCGCAGCTTCTGGACGGCTCCCGCGGTACCAGGGCAAGAAGACAGGCCCGGTGGACGAGCCCGGTGCCAAGGGCACCACGCCGTTGAAAATTGCGCTGGATACCAGCAACATCCATCATTGCCGAACAGTTCCCCGCACCGAGCTGAGCACCGACGTCGCGCCTGACGGTTTTCCGATGACAATTTCGCCGGAGCGCCGGGAGGAATTTCTAGGAGTCAGGACGGTGCCGAAGCACAACCGTCCTGAACAGTTCAGGACCATGGTCAGCGTTTCGCCTGCGCGGAGTGTGAAATCGCTGGATAGTCCGCGCCCGTCGCGTATGAGCTCAACGGAGGATCACAAGTAAATCTCCTCGGACGGTTAGGACGTTCTTGTCAATGCCACGGTCAACGGAGTAGAACTCGACGCCGGGCAGGTCGAGTGCGATGACTCTTGCGCCCGTGTTTCAGCAGTGCTAAAAAACCTATGGTGGTTGATATAGATCGATCTACGATAAGCGAACGAAAAGAGAAGCGGACGCATGCTGCAGGGAGCAGGCACCCGTAGCTCAGCCGGGAGAGCAGGGGACTTTTAATCCTCGGGTCGTGGGTTCGAGCCCCACCGGGTGCACGCCGGCATATTCCGACGGACTCCTGGACCGCGCGGGATCCCAACGAAAGGGCGGTGATATGAAATGAACCCAGAACTCGAAAGGCTTCAGGCATTGGCTGCGGTCATAGCAACCGCCGAAACCACCCTGAGCGTGGCATACCGGACGCTGCGCGAATCCGCCGCGGCGCTGCTGCGGGCCGGGGACGCCACCCTTGCCGAGGTTAGCGAGGCGACCGGCCTGGACCAGGGCGACCTGCTGGATCTGCTCAGCCGGAACATTCCCGGACGGGAACCGTCCTGGAAGCAACCGGGGATTGCAGGCCTGTCCTAGGGAGGAGGAAGAGGCCGGGGGCCGCGGGGGTGAAGTTGGGTGCCCGCCTTAAGGCGCACGAACGGGTAGCGGCTGCCTTACATGCTGTCGTCGTCCGGCCGGGCGGTGCGGGCGCGCTTCAGCTGGCGCCGCAGTCGGGCGTTGTCCATTTCCAATTCCAGCACCTTGGCCACGCCGGCCAGGTTTAGGCCTTCGTCCAGGAGTTCTCCAATCCGGCGGAGGACCGCCAGGTCGGATTCACTGTACTGGCGGGTGCCGCCCTCTGTCCGTTCCGGGGTGAGCAGGCCGCGGCGCTCATAGAGCCGGATGTTTTGCTGGCCAGTCCCCAGGAGTTCTGCCACCACCGAAATGGCGTACAGGCCCCGCCCGCTGCTGCGCTGGTTTGCCATGAGTTTCCCGTCAATCGAATTGGATATTCCTCTTGCACCAGTTTGTCACCAGTGCTATAAGAAATCTATATCCACTGTCACAGATACGTGGTGGTGGGTAGCCATGGAACCAAGATGCTGAAGGGAGTGGGAAATGATGCTTATCCGTACTGACCCGTTCCGTGAGCTGGACCGGCTCACCCAGCAGGTCTTCGGAACAGCAGCCCGCCCGGCGGCCATGCCGATGGACGCGTGGCAGGAGGACGGGGAATTTGTCGTGGCGTTTGACCTGCCCGGGATTTCACCCGACGACGTGGATCTGAACGTTGAACGGAACGTCCTTACCGTCCGGGCAGAGCGCAGGGACGCCACCCAGCCCAACGTCGAGCTGGTGGTATCGGAGCGGCCACGCGGCGTCTTCAGCCGCCAGCTCATCCTGGGCGACACCCTGGACGCCGACAACATCAAGGCCAGCTACGACGTCGGCGTGCTGACACTGCGTATCCCCGTGGCGGAACAGGCTAAGGCGCGGAAGATCCAAATCGAAAGCAAAGGCCAACAGCACCAGATTGAGACGTAGCCGTTCGATGCGCCTCACGGGGCGGTGTCCGGATTCCCGCCTTCGGGCGTCTGCCGGAGGCCGCCCCGGACCGCTGCCACCGGCAGTGGCAACTACCAGCACAATCCTGCAGCAACGGGCTTCATGATGAACAGACCTGTCCCGGACTACTACGCGGTCCTGCACGTTTCCCGTGGCGCCTCGCCACAGGAAATCGCGCGCGCCTATCGCGCGCTGATGCGCCGGCACCACCCGGATGTTGCCGCCGGCGGAGGGGCCGCGCCCGCCGAGCTGGAGCTCATCATGCAGGCCTTCTCCGTGCTCCGTGACCCCAAGCGCCGCCACGCCTACGACCGGGAAGCCTTCCATGCCGGGCCCGCTGCTCCATCCGCCGAGCACAACCGGCCGCGGGAACGTCCGGAGGCGAACGGCCAAGACGCCCGGCAGGGCGCCAAAGGGCGCAACGGCGGTCCGCAGGCTATTCCGGTCCGGGTGGTCCGGCACCGGGAGCCCCCACTGCGCGTCACTCCCGTCAGGTGGGAGAGCGGACCGTGGGCTTAACCGAACCTGAATCAGACCCAGAGGAGAACTACAACGATGAGTGACTGGCGCCGCTATGACTCGCACCTGATCCCGGCCTTCCATGAGCGGTTCGAGCAGCGTTGGGGCAAGGGCACGGCTCCGTTCCTGGACCCCGAAACCCATGAGGAGCCGCTGCCCCGTGCACAGTGGATCAATCCCGCAACGGGTGCCGCCCTGGCTGTGGTGCCCATCTGGTCCGACGACGACAGCCAGCACCGTTCCTTCGGTGTGTTCTACCTGCCGCCAGCGGGGGACATCTGGGTGCTTCGCCCGGGCTTTACCGGCTTCCTTGAGCCTGGCGTGGATGACACTGAACACCTGGTGGCGCTTCGGAATGATGCGTTCCGCAAAGCCGTGGCCCACGCCAACGAATTCCTCTTCGGCCCTCCTCCGCTCGTGGACTAGCGTCCTTGCAGTCCGGCATGCACTGGGCCGGGCGCCGGGCCGTGCCTACGCGCGGACGGGGACCGTGCCGATAACGAGTGTTCCCTGGGCCGCGGCGTGGCGGATGTCGAGGCCATTGGTTGTGATGCTGAGGTTGTCCCCGCTGATGACCAGGACGTGGCCGCCGCGGGCGGCTTCGAGCCACAGGGCGTCGTCGGGTTCATCTGGGTGGAGCTGTTCCCCAAATAGGGTTCTGCCGCCGATGCTGAAATTGATCAGGCCCTGCGGTGTCACCGTGAAGGTGCAGCTGGCTGACGTTTCGGCGGCGTCTTCCAGGATGCCACCGTAATCCGGGCTCATGGCCAACTGGAAGCCGTGGAAGAGCAGGATCGAGACGAGGGCGGAGGTCAGGTCGCCGTCGTTCTCCCGAAAAGCAACGACCGGGACGAGTGTGTAAACCAGCGTCGGTACCAATCGTTCCGGGCCGTCGCCGGACTGTTGGCTGAGGACCATTCGGGCGGCCATGGGGGTGAGCTCGTTTGGCGCCCACTGGCTCCGCTGGACACTCAGGCCGGGACCGCTGCAGCGGCGGTGGCAGACGCAGTCGGTGAAGGTGACGTAACTCGTTCCGTCCGGTGCGGTGCTTTCCGTGATGTTGACCAAAAGTGAGAGCGGCTCACCGGGTTCAAGAGGCGCCCGGCAGGCAGCGCATGCGCTGGCCAAGGAGGCAGCCGTGAGCACGTATTGTGTCGTGTCCCTGCCCTTGAAGGATTCCAAACGCCTGTCCCAGGCAACATTGCGTGTGACTGGCATTGCAGTGGGTCCCGTCCTCCTTGTGATCTGGGGGTCTTGCCCCCTCGTTGTCTCGTGTGGCGCGGTCCCCGGGTCACCGGTACCGGGGACCGCGTCTGGGAGTGGCGCCTGGCCCACTGGCGCTGCCCTTGTGCGAAAGATGCATTGGCCTTCGTCGCTGAAGGCCAACTGCCTAAGGCAGCGTGGGTTCGGTGTCCCTCCCTGCCGGCTAAGCGCTGATCTGCTGCTGGGCGCCCTGGCCGCTGGTGATCTCGATCTTCCGCGGCTGCGCCTTGGGAGCGACCGGGATCCGTAGGGTCAGCACCCCGCCGTCGTACCCTGCCTTCACGTTGTCGGCATCCAACGCGTCGCCGAGAACCAGTTGCCGGCTGAAGACGCCCTGTGGCCGCTCAGCGGCCAACAGCTCGGCCCCTTCCGGGGCGGTGTTCTTCCGCTCAGCCTTCATGGTCAGGACGTTCCGCTCGACATCGACGTCGATCGAGTCAACATCCACGCCGGGCAGGTCGACCGCGATCACAAACTCCGAGTCCTCCCGCCAGGCATCCAACGGCATGGCGGCCGGGTGCGCGGCCGTGCCGAACACCTGCTGGGCAAGCCGGTCCAGCTGGCGGAAGGGATCGCTCATCATCAACATCACATACCTCCTTGATCACTGTTTACGGGGCGGAATCTATAACCGCTGATACAGATTTTTTACCACGCCGGTTAACCTCTCGCAAGGGGTTGGGCCCGTGAAAATCTGTCCCCGGGACGGGGACTGAGGGGCGCAGGCGGGGAAGACTTCCGGGACGGACCTGTCACGCCTGTGCGTCCGGTGGCCGGGCCACACCGGCCCGGTGCGTCAGCCTTCACATTCCGTGCAGTACTTCTTACCGCTTCTTCACGGGCCAGTTGGCTTTTGTGGTGGACGAGGAAGCCGGTTTTCAGCTCCTCGAGCGGTTCGGTGGCCTCGTCATCCTGCGTCGCCCGCGGCGCATCGTAATAAGGCAGGGCGTGTACCTCATGAGGCTGGGCGTGCAGCCAGCGGAACCTTGACCTCCTGTTGAGTCGTTCCTCTGCGGAATTCGACGGTGACAGTCTGGCCGGGACTCTTGCTTCTCAGTGCGGCGAGCAGGTCCTCGGGGGATGTGAGCTCGGCGCCGTCGAGCCTGGTGAGGACGTCACCGGGCCTGATACCGGCCTTGTCTGCGGGTCCGCCTTCCTGGACCGTGAGTGCCAGCGCCCCG
>NZ_JBNHFL010000008.1:0-166659 GCF_059090205.1 Arthrobacter sp. CMU6 | reverse complement strand
CGAAGGTCCGTTCCTGGCGGGAGCGGCACCACCGGGTCAGCATCGAAACACGCCACACCCGCTCGGCGGCGGACCGGCGGGTGGAGTACGCCCCGGATCGGGACGGGATGGCCTGGTTCTCGGCCTACCTGCCTGCGGCGCAGGCGGCCGGGATCTGGGACCGCACCACCGCCGCCGCCCGGGCCATGCAGGGACCGGCCGAGGCCAGGACCCTCACCCAGCTCCGCGCCGACATCGCAGCAACCTGGCTTCTCACCGCGGGCCTGGAACCCACGCCGGTCAGTATCACCGGTGAAATCGTCGAGGGGGCGCCGGACGGTACCGGGTCCGGCGACGTAGCGGGTGGCCCGGGGAGCGGCCGCACCGGCGGCGGTACTGTTGACAAGGCACGGGAAGGCCTGGTGCCGGCCGGGGGCGTGCCCTCCCCGGTGGCCCAGGTCCTGGTCACGGTTCCGGCGTTCTCCCTGCTCGGCTTGACCGAGGAACCGGCCCTGCTCGACGGGTACGGGCCGATCCCGCCCTCCATGGCCCGTGCACTCGTCGCCGAGGCACCGTCATTCCGCAGGGTGCTCACCGACCCCCGCGACGGCGCACCCCTGGAGATCGGGCGGACCAGCTACCGCATCCCCAAACCACTGCGGCAATGGCTCCGGCTCAGGGACGCCAAATGCACGTTCCCGGCCTGCAACAACCATTCCCTGGACAACGACGCCGACCACCTCCTGGCCTGGGCACGCGGCGGACCCACCGGCATCAGCAACCTCGGCCAACCCTGCCCCAAACACCACCGCCTCAAACACGGCTCCGCCTGGGCACCCACCGCCGCCACCGCCACCGACCCGCCCGGCTGGACCTCACCCACCGGCCGCCACTATCCCAGCGAACAACCCGACTGGGAACCACCCCACTGGCCACCACAAATCCAAGCCATACTCAACGGCCTTAACCCCGGCCTGCCCGAAAACCCCGGCCTGCCCGAAAACCCCGGCCTGCCCGAAAACCCCGGAATTACCACCCGGACCAGCCACTCCACTGCACCGCCGCCCGCGGCTGGGACCCCGAATATAGCCACACGCTTTGGCCGCAAACGGGAGCTGCTTCACCGTGCCAAGTCCGTAAAGCGTGAGGGTAATCAGGATCCGCTCGCTGCGTAGCATCTATCCGGCGGACACCTATGCTGCGGGCACCTGTCCTGCAGGCATGGCGGGATCTATGCTGGCCGCATGTCCCGGCTGAGAACCGCAGCATGCCTCGGACTGCTGCTGTCGGTGGTCCTGCAGGTGACGGGATGCGCCAGGACTTGCCCGACCATTGCCTGGCTCAACTTTGTCACTGTGACCGTGGACGGGGACACCGCCAACGTCGCCTGGGTTCAGGTCTGCACCCCGGACGCATGTTCCCGGGTAACGGCCCGCCCATCCCCGCAGCCGGTACTTCCAACGGCAACACCAAGTCCAACCGGGGCCAACGGTCTGGGGTTCCCGCGCGGACTTGGCCCGGTCGAACGCCACATCTCGGTCGAGAGGACCGGCGCCGATGCCTGGAGATTCGGATTCGAAGACTCGCCCGGGTCGGTAACGGTTCGCGCTTTTGATTCTGCCGGCAAGACCCTCGCGGAGAAACGGTTGTCGCTCGTCTGGCAGGCGACCGGCAAGAACACCGGATGCGGCGGACCGGCGACGGCGTCCCCGGTCACCCTGACAGTCAACGGGTAGCTATCGGTCAACGCCCGGCCGAAGCGGAACTAGCCTTTTGCGCCTAGCCGTTCATGATGTCATTGCGCCGGGACATGTACTCCTCCATGGAGATCTTGCCGTCGCTGTACTGCTGGTCCAGCTCAGCCAGTTTCCGTGCCCGGAACCCCTGCGGGGCCGAAGGCGGCGGGGGAGTCGAGGGTGCAGGGCCGGTGGGAGGGGCCGCATTCTGCTGAGGCTGTGGAGGGTTGGTGCGGTACTCCGGACTGTCCTCATAGGGAACAGGCCCCTGCTGCCAGGACGGCGCACCAGTGCCGCCGGGACCAGCCTGGTTGGGACCGGCCTGGCCCGGAGACGGCGGGTTGGGGTACGGCTGGTTCGGGCCGGGCTGGGGGTACGGCGGATACTGCTGCTCCGGGTAGGGCTGATTCAGGGGAGGAAGCTCTTCCCGGCCACCGCGCTGGGGAAACCCAAGTCCGCCGCTGAAGTAGTCCTGCTGCGTGTAGCCGTCCCGGGGCCGGTTGTCCGGGCGGCCCTGGAACGGGCCTCCGAAAGGGCTGCCCGGCTGGTTGCCGAACTGGTCGTCACCCTGGTTGGGAAACTGGCCGGGGTATTGTCCGGGCAGGCCGGGCCCCTGGTTCCGCTGTTGGACCGACCGCCGGTACATCCGCATGCCCATGGGAACCAGGACGGCCAGAATGATGATCCAGAAAAACAAGTCGAACACGGTGGGGCCTCTCGGTGAGTGTCCATTCCAGCTTAGTCCCGCCGGATAACGTGCCGGGATCCTTATGCCCACAGCGCACGGCGTCACCGGAGGTCCGCACGAGGTCCGCACTGGAAGTCAGGTGCCCGCCGAAATCCGGGCTGCGGGCATGCCGAGGAAGTCCCCGTACCTTGCCACTGCCGCCTCCATTGCGTTTTCCTGCTCCTGTCCGGGCGGCCGGGCGAGCCGGATGTCCAGTTCGCAGCGCTCCGCGGCGGACCCCCGGCGGACCAGGGAATGCCGCCAGGAGCCCGCCAGCACCCCGTCGAGCAGGACCACATGCATCGGATTGTCGCCAAAGGGATACGCCGGTGCGGTTCCGCCGAAATAATGCCGGGAGACCGAATAGCCCATGATGTATTCGTCGTAGCACTGGACCAGGTCCATCTGCGGCCGCCCATCCCAGGCAGGCGCCTGCGCCGGTTCCCCGTCCGGCCATGCTGCCTCACCCAGGTCTGGTCCCTCGCCGCCAGACTCCGGCGGTCGGAGATGGAATTCGGCGCCGTCGAAGCCGGCGGCAACGATCGCGCCCGGAGCGATCTCGTCCGCCAGCGCCAACCCCTTGCGCACATCTGTCATCGTCAGTCCGGACCAATCCGCGCAGTCCCGGACAGTGGCGGGCCCGCGGCTCCCGAAATACCTCAGTGCCAGCGCCGCCAACGATTCCTCCCGCGACAGCACGGCGGCAGGGGCGCCTGCCACGCGCTCATCGAACGCGGCGTACGTCTGCCGCAGCGCGCCCCCGGCACTGCGGACGGGAGCGCCGCTCACCAGCACCCCGCTGACTTCGGCATGCATGATCAGATACGCGAGGGTGAGTCCCTTGGCCGGGAAGCCGGCACCCTGCAGCCTGGCAGCCAGCTGCTCACGGGTGAGGTGCACCCCGCCTGACACCGCTTCCGCCAGCATGTCGGCGCTCCTGGCGGCGGTCTCGGCGTCGATCCCGGTCCTGCGGTACGTGCCTGCGTTCGCCTGGTGCAGCCGTGGTGCGGACAAAGCCCGGAGCCACGGCAGGTCATCGCGGTGCACAAAGTGCCAGGTGGGCCGCAGGATGTGAGTCCTGAGGATCCGTCCGTCGGCAACTGCCTGCTCCACATCGGCCGCCGTGGCGCCGGTGGTCCGCTGGGCCAGGGACCAGCGCGCATAGGGATACTCCTGTGCCTGGACCGCCAGCAGGTTTTTCAGGGCATCCTCCGCCGTGGCCGCCCGCGGCTCCCTCAGCTGCTGGCCGGCCAGCCGGGTCCGCAGCACCTCATGGGGTTCCATGCCCGACGCCGCTCCTCACCTTTGGCAGTTCAGTCACCAACCAGCCGCTTGCCCCAGCACCCCAGTGGCTAGTGCCGGACCGGCTCACCCAGACCCAGCGGTCCTTCACCCGAACCCAACGGAACACCCGGGCCGAACACGGGTCCCGGCGTCGGCCGTTTGGGCGTGATGCCGTCACCGGAGGACCGGTTGCGCAGGCGCCGGACCACCCACGGCACAAAGTACTCCCGCGCCCAGACCAGGTCCTCGGTGCGCGCCTCCCGCCAGCTTCGCAGCGGCAGGGGTTTTGGCGCGAGCGGCTCCAGACTGTGCTGGACGTTCAGGGCTTCGAGCACCATGGCGGCGATAGTGTGGTGGCCCAGAGGCGAGAAGTGCAGCCGGTCCTCGTTCCACATCTGCGGGTCTTTCAGCTGCCGGAGCGACCACATGTCGGCGATGATCGCATCGTTCCGGGCCGCGATGGTGCGGAGGTTTTCGTTGTAGATGGCCACTTTGCTGCGGATCCGCCCCAGAACGGATGATCCTGTGTCCGGACCGTTGAACAGCACCACGGTGGCGCCGCTCATCGCCAGGGTCTGCACCACCGGGTCGAGCCGTTCGGCCAGGGCGTCCGGATCCCCGCCGGGCCGGATGAGGTCGTTGCCGCCGGCGGACAACGTCACCAGGTCGGGCTTGAGGGCCAGGCAGGGCGCCAGCTGCTGGTCGATGATCTGCTGCAGCAGCCGCCCCCGCACGGCAAGGTTTGCGTAGGCAAAATCCTCATGGCCGCGCCCCAGCTCTTCCGCCGCCCGGTCCGCCCAGCCGCGGTAGCCGCCCGGGCTGTTTGGTTCGGGGTCGCCGATGCCTTCGGTGAAGGAATCGCCCATGGCCACATACCTGCTCCACGGGTGGCGGCCCGCAGGCCGGTTTTTCCCAACGGGCTCTGGGGATTGCTGCAAGGGTTCGGTTGTGCTCACATTCCCATCCTGTACCGTCACCGTCCGGCTACGCCACCGTAGGTTGTTACCGGTGGGTAACTGTAAGAATGGAGCCATGACTTTAGCCGACGCCTTTCCTGCCCCCGTTGTTCTGTGGTCCAAGCCTGAGGAAGCCAGGGCCGGCAAGCCACTGCTCGTCCTGCTGCACGGCTACGGCGCTAACGAGCAGGACCTCCTCAGCCTGGCCGACATGCTCCCGGACGAGTTCGCGGTGGCATCGGTCCGTGCACCCATCGCCATGGGACCGGGCTTTTCCTGGTTCCCGCTGACCGGCTCGATCGAATATTCAGTCGACGCCGTCAAAGCTGCGTCAGCGTACGTCCTGGACTGGCTGGACACGGTCAAGGGCAACCACCCGTCCGTCACCCTTCTCGGGTTCTCGATGGGCATGGCCATGGCCACCACGCTGCTTCGGCAGCGGCCCGCTGACTTTGCCGCCGTCGTCGGACTTTCAGGCTTTGTGGTCAATGCGGATTCCGACGGCGAGTTCCGCGACGCCGAACTGGACGGAACGGTGCCGCTGTTCTGGGGCAGGGACCAGCAGGACCCGGTCATCACTCCGGACAAGATCGAATACACGATGGGCTGGGTTCGCAAGCACGTGAAGCTGACCAAGGTCCTCTACACCGGCATGTGGCACGGCATCAACGCCCAGGAAATCGGGCACGTGTCCGAGTTCCTCACCCACGAGGTGCTGAACAAGTAGGCGTCCTCCTGCGGCAAATAGGTTTTACGCCTGGGGAGCGCTGATCCGGACGGTCTGGCCGTTCACCGTCACGGTGTCCCCGTTGTGAAGCTGCCGGCCGCGCCGGTCATCGATCTCTCCGTTGACCTTGACCAGGCCGTTCTTGATCAGCTCCGTTGCCTCCACGCCGTCCTCCACGAGGTTGGCGAGCTTCAGGAGCTGGCCCAAACGGATCATGGCGTCGCGGATGGGGATCTCTTCGATTTCCGGGTTGCTCATACCAGTAATGATGCCTGACGTAAGGTGAAACGAATGACCCATGCACCCCGGCTGCCCCTTGCCGTGGGCCTTCCGATGGCTGTTGCCTCCGGCCTCGCCATCCCCGTCCAGGGGCGTATCAACGGGGCCCTTGGTGCCCGCCTCGGGGATGGTATCTCCGCTGCCGTCGTCAGTTTCAGCACCGGACTGATCGTGATGGTCATCGTGTCCCTGCTGGCTCCGCGCGGGCGCGCCGGCCTCGCCCAGATCCTGCCCGCCCTGCGCGAACGCCGCTTCCCGCCGTACTATGCGCTCGCCGGCGGCATCGGCGCCTTCTTCGTCTTCGCACAGTCATTCACCGTGGGGTTGCTGGGCATCGCTCTCTTCACCGTGGCGACCGTCACCGGACAGACACTCAGCGGCCTGCTCGTGGACCGCCTGGGCATCGGTCCGGCCGGCAAGAAGTCAGTGACCGGTATCCGCGTCATCGGCTGCATCCTCACCATCGCGGCTGTCTCCTGGGCGGTGTCGCCCCGGTTCGCAGGCGGTGGGGCTGGTGCTGCAGGCGCGGCCGGGAGTGCGGCCGCCGGCGGGGCGGCCGATCCCACAGCACTCCTGCTGCCGGTCATCCTGCCGGTTCTCGCCGGGTTCCTGATGAGCTTCCAGCAGGCCATGAACGGCACTGCCACCGTCCACTACGGGACGCCGATCGCGGCCACGCTGGTGAACTTCATCGCCGGCACCTGCGTGCTGTGGGTTGCCTGGTCCATCAAGGTGGCCGTCGCCGGGCCGCCCAACCCCCTGCCGGGGGAGTGGTGGTACTACCTCGGCGGGCCCATGGGCTGCGTGTTCATCGGCCTGGGCGCGCTGCTGGTTCGCAGCCTCGGCGTGCTGGTGACCGGACTGGGAATGATCGCCGGGCAGCTCCTGGGCTCGCTGGGCCTGGACCTGCTGGTGCCAACGCCGGGTACCGTGGTGGAGGCCGCCACTGTCCTGGGAACCCTGCTGACCCTCGCCTCCATCGTCGTGGCCACCCTGCCCTGGCCGCGTGGCGCCTTCCGGAGGTGAGGGGCGCCTTCCGGAGGAAGCTCCCGGTAGGCTAGGACTCGCAGCTTCCTGCACAGTTTTCCCTTTCACACGCCCCCGCCCGGCATCCAGCCGCGGTCCAGGGCCAGAGACACCGCGGACCGCACCCAGCGGCCCTGTAGAAATTGGAGTTCCCCATGGCAGCAAAATCCGTCCTCGACCAGGTCATTTCCCTTTCCAAGCGGAGAGGTTTCGTTTTCCAGGCCGGCGAGATCTACGGAGGCTCGCGTTCCGCGTGGGACTACGGACCCCTCGGTGCCGAGCTGAAGGAAAACATCAAGCGCCAGTGGTGGCAGTCCGTGGTGCGCGGTCGCGAGGACGTGGTGGGCCTGGACTCCTCCGTGATCCTGCCCCGCCAGGTATGGGAAGCCTCCGGCCACGTCGAGGTCTTCTCCGACCCCCTCGTCGAATGCCTCTCCTGCCACAAGCGCTACCGTGCGGACCACCTCGAAGAGGAATACGAGGAGAAGAAGGGCCGCCCCGCCGAGAACGGCCTCAAGGACATCGCCTGCGCCAACTGCGGAACCCGCGGTGAATGGACCGAGCCGCAGGAATTCTCCGGCCTCCTGAAGACGTTCCTGGGGCCGGTGGCCAGCGACGAGGGCCTGCACTACCTGCGTCCCGAAACCGCCCAGGGCATCTTCGTGAACTTCAACAACGTGCTCACCACGTCCCGGAAGAAGCCCCCGTTCGGCATCGGCCAGATCGGCAAGTCCTTCCGCAACGAGATCACCCCCGGCAACTTCATCTTCCGCACCCGTGAATTCGAGCAGATGGAAATGGAATTCTTCGTGGAGCCGGGCACGGATGAAGAGTGGCACCAGTACTGGATGAAGGAGCGCATGTCCTGGTACACGGACCTGGGCATCCGCGAAGAGAACCTGCGCTTCTTCGAGCACCCGCTGGACAAGCTCAGCCACTACTCCAAGGGCACCACGGACATCGAGTACCGCTTCGGCTTCCAGGGCTCCGAATGGGGCGAGCTCGAAGGCATCGCCAACCGCACCGACTTCGACCTCTCCACGCACGCCAAGGCCTCCGGCACCGACCTCAGCTACTTCAACCAGGCCACCAACGAGCGCTACACCCCGTACGTGATTGAGCCCGCCGCCGGCCTGACCCGGTCCTTCATGGCCTTCCTCATCGACGCCTACACCGAGGACGAGGCCCCGAACGCCAAGGGCGGCGTGGACGTCCGCACCGTGCTCAAGCTGGATCCGCGGCTCGCCCCGGTCAAGGCCGCGGTGCTTCCGCTCAGCCGCAACGAGGACCTCTCCCCGAAGGCGAAGGAACTTGGCACCCGGCTGCGCAAGAACTGGAACATCGACTTCGACGACGCCGGCGCCATCGGCCGCCGCTACCGCCGCCAGGACGAGATCGGCACCCCGTTCTGCATCACCGTGGACTTCGACACGCTCGAGGACCAGGCTGTCACCATCCGCGAACGCGACACCATGAGCCAGGAACGCGTGTCCCTGGACAAGGTGGAGGGCTACCTGGCCGCACGGCTGATCGGCGCCTAGCCCGTGGCGATCCAATACCGCGAATGGCGCGAGGGAGACGACCTCGCCCTGCTGGAAGTCTGGGGCGACCCGGAAACCGTCCAGGCGGGGCAGTTCCGTGGCACCCTCGCGCCCTCCAGTAACACGCCGTGGCGGCGCTGCATCGTGGCCGAGGACGTCGTCGACGGCGTGGCCATTCCGGTTGCCGCCGGCGTGGTCCACGAGGCCAGCCTGCACCCGGAGCGGCTCTGGGTGTACGTCGAGGTGGCCCGGGACCACCGCCGCTCAGGCGTCGGTTCCACGCTGCTCATGATGCTGCGCCGCGAAGCCGAGGGTTCGCCGTCGGGCGTTACCCGGCTGCGCTGCAAGGTGGAGCCGGGCACCCCTGGCGCCGCCTTCGCGGAGGCGGCGGGGCTCACCCCGATCCAGCACACCCGGCTCGTCGTGGTGGAGCCGGCAGCCCTGAAGCTGCCGGTCTTCGGTGACGGTTCCGAGGAAGCGGCGTCGGAACGTATCGAGGACCTGGCCACCGGTTCGGTGGAGCTGTCCGATGTCGTGGGCCGGTACTACTCGTCCGTCCACGGCTGGGACAGCCCTGGCGAACTGGGCATCGGCACAGTGCAGCGGCTGTTCCTGGATGAGCTCAGCGGCGCGCACGGCGCCATCGTGCTGCGCGCCCCGAAAGCCAGCGCATTTGGAGCCGGCGTGCCGGCAAGCCGTAAGGGCAGGATCCAGGCCTTCGCGATCAGCTACGCGCAAGGCAACTCTGACCACCCCTCCGACGTGTTCCTTGGGCACGAGCCGGAACTGGACGCCGACGAGGCCGAGGCCGCGGTCCGTGACCTCCTGGCCCTCATCGCGTACCAATATCCGGTGCTCATGGAAGTGGACGATTCAATGTCAGCGCTGCGCGCCGTCGTCGGGCCCCTGATGGAAGCGGGCAAGGCCCGCCGGCAGGGCTCCGAGACGTACGTCGTCTCCGACTGACCCATCCGGGTAGCAGCACAGGGCGTTCCCAGGCCTGGGAACGCCCTGTGCTGCTACGTACCTGGTCTGTTCCCGTCGGGACCCGCTGTTGTTTGGGAAGTACGACGGCGGTCCCCCGCCAGATCGGCCGCATCGAGCCTTTGGCGCTCCGCCTCCGAGATGGCGCCGCCACCGAGGTCCGCCGGCATCCACCACTCGCCCGGCATCGCCGCCACGGGAAAGCTGGCGATGGCGGCGTCGATGCCCGCTTGCAGCGTCCTGCGGAGCCGCGCCGTTTCAGCCTCTGCGTCGATACCCGCAGCCAGGTGCACCGGCTCACCGATATGCACCCGCACCGGCGCGCGGCGGATCCGGTGCAGCGGAAGGCCGTTGCCGCGGGTCAGGATCCGGTGGGCGCCCCAGACGGAGACCGGGATGAGCGGCACGCCCGCCTCGGCTGCCATCCGCACGGCCCCGGTTTTGCATTCGCGGACCTTGAAGCTGCGGCTCACGCCGGCCTCGGGCATGACTGCCAGGTATTCACCGGCCCGGAGCCTGGCCACGGCGTCGTCGTAGGCCGACGTTGCCGAACCCCGGCGCACCACCACCTGGCCCGCTGCGCTGATGAAAGGACCCGCCAGCCAGTGGTCCGCGGCCCCCTGGTGGATCATGAACCGCAGCTGCCCGCGGTTGTGCCGCCATAACACCAGTTCGGCAGCGGCGAAGTCCAAATAGCTGAAATGGGTGATGGCGACGACGGCACCCCGGCCCGGCCGCACCGCCCTCGCGGCCGTGTCGCCACTTCTTGCTTTTTCGCCGGGCAGGTTTTGCTGTCCGGTGACGATCAGGCGGATCCGGAACAGCCACCGCAGGAACAGCCCGATCCGGACGAGGAAGCGGTAGAAGCGGTCGCTGGCGGCGGGGGTCCAGGGCATACGTTCCTCCGAAGCCTTCAGTGCCGCCGCGGCGGCCAGGGGACAAATCCGCTGGTGGACTGCACGTATTCACGGTAGCCGGGGCGGCCTGACATGGCCTTCTCCGTGAGCGGCTTCCCGGTCTTGGCGGCCAGCGTCCAGATCATCAGCGCAGGGGAGAGGACGGTCAGCACGCCGGGCCATGACTCCGCCGCAATGAGGAACAGGCCCGCCCAGGCGGCGGCGTCGCCGAAATAGTTGGGGTGCCTCGTGTAGCGCCACAGCCCGGTGTTCAGGACGGTACCTCTGCGGGCCGGATCGCTCTTGAACTGCTCCAGCTGCCGGTCGCCCACGGACTCAAAGATGAACCCGGTCAGCCACACTGCCGAACCCGCCACGGTGAGTGGTCCCAGCGGACCGGTGGCGAACATGCCCACCTGGAGGGTCAGGGAGACGAAGAACATCACCAGGCCCTGAGGCAGGTAGACGCGGCGGAGGGCGTAGGCGTTCCGGGACCCGCGTGCTCCCTGGAGCAGCGCCACGTAGCGGGGGTCCTCATGGCCGCCACGCGCCCGGCGGCCGATGTGCGTGCCAAGCCGGATCCCCCAGAGGCCCGTCAGAACCAGCAGGAGCACCCGCCGGCCGCTGTCGCCCTCCCCGGCGGAGAGGACAAAGGAGATTATTGCGACAACCACAAAACCCGGACCCCACGCCACGTCCATCACCGAATGCCGCTTCTGGCCGACGGCCACGGCATAGGTGACGGCGAGCACCAGCACCACGCCCAGGGCCGTCCACGGCAGGCTGGCCACGAATGCCTCCAGCGGAAACAGGCTCATGAAAGTGCTCGCCTCACATTCCCAGAGGACCGGTTCTCAAAGGACCGGTTCTCACAGGACCAGCGGCAGTGCCTCGCCGGACGGAGGGAGCACCCTGTCCAGGGCTGCGGCGGACGCGGAGGGCGCTGCCCCCCGAACTCCGATCCGTTCCATGAAGGCCTTCACCAGGAACCCGGTGGCCAGCCGGTGCCACAGCCGGACCCGCCTGAACATAAAGTGCCCCGCCCCGCGGAGCGAGACGTACCGCATCTCCGCCGCTCCCGGTGCCGCCCGCCGCGCGAACCGCAGTGAGGACAACGGACTCGTCCACCGGTCCTCGTCCCCGTGGACGATCAGGACTTTCCGCCCGGCGACCACGGAAACGGGAGTGGCATCATCGAGCCACGGAGCCAGCGCAACCACGGCGTCCACGTTCGGTTCGTCCGCGGCGCAGATAGCTGTGAGGCCGCCCATCGAATGCCCCAGCAGGTAGATGGGCACGCCCGGGTGCTCCGCGCGGATCCTGGCCAGCGCCCAGCGTGCGTCCTTCAGCGGGGTCATGTCCTGGCCGTTCCAGCCGCGCACACTGTTCCGCAGGATCCACACTGCCAGGCCGTGTTTCCGGCCGGCGCTGTGCAGGTGGCGGGCGAACGGCACCATCCGCGCTGGGCTCAGGTGCCGTGCCTGGACGGGCTCGAAGCTGTGCGACTTGCCGCCGTGCAGCACCAGGGCCACGCCGCGGGTGGGGCCGGACGGGGCCAGAACCGTCAGCACCGCTTCGTGGTCAGTTCGGCGTTGGTTCACTGCTGGATCCTCCGACACTTCGTCGTTCATTTATCAACCCTATGGCGGCCGCCGTAGAGTTCAAGCATGAGGTTTAGCTGCTGATGGGTGCAGGGCACTCCCACGGTCACACAGGGCATTCGGAGCCGACGGCGGAAGCGATGGCCGCCCGCAGGAAAGCAAACAGGATTCTGGCCGCGGTGCTGATCCCGCTGACCCTGCTGACCCTCGCGGCCATGGCGGCGCTGTGGCCTTCGGGCAGCAAGGAAGGCCTGACCTTGGCCAACCCGTACGCCGCGGCCCCGGGTGTCACCTTCGACACCGGCCGGATCCAGCGCGTCGTCACCGAGAGCTGCACGCCGGCGACAGCCGGAGACTCTTCAGCGCAGGACGGCACGGCCCAGCAGGGCAATACGGACGGCGGCTCGCAGTGCACCTTCGCGTTCACCGAGCCGGACAAGGGCGGCAACCCGGTCAAGGTGGTGATCAACCCGGACATTGCCAAGTCGCACGGGGTGAAGGTGGGCGACAACATCCGCTATCTGAACCTGTCAAACGCCCAGGCGGCCGCCACAGGCGCCGATGCCCCGGCGGCCCAGGGGTCGCCGTCGTACATCTTTGTGGACTTTGTCCGCACCATGCCGATCATCCTGCTGGCCATCCTCTACGCCGTCGTGGTGGTAGCCGTGGCGCGCTGGCGCGGGCTGCGCGCCCTGATCGGCCTCGTCGGCGCCTACTTTGTGCTGGGCAGCTTCATGCTCCCCGGCCTCGTGGAGGGCAAGCCGCCGCTCCTGCTGGCCCTCGTCGGCTCCACGGTGATCATGATCGGGGTGCTGTACTTCGCCCACGGCTTCTCGGCGCGGACGTCGACGGCTCTGCTGGGCACCATTTTCGGGCTGGGCATCACCGCGCTGCTCGCGGCGTGGGCCACCGACGCTGCGAACCTCGCGGGCGTGGGAAGCCACGACGCCGCCACGCTCGTGAACATCTCGGACAACATCTCCATCTCCGGCATCATCCTGTGCGGCCTCATCATCTCCGGGCTCGGCGTGCTGAACGACGTCACCATCACGCAGTCCTCCGCGGTCTGGGAACTGTACGAACTCGCGCCCGGCACGAGCGCCCGGAAGCTCTTCTCCTCGGCTATGCGGATCGGCCGCGACCACATCGCCTCCACCGTGTACACCATTGCATTCGCCTACGCCGGCGCTGCCCTGCCCATCCTTATCATCGTGATGCTCTACAACCGTCCGCTGGGGGAGGCGCTGACCAGCGCGGAACTGTCTGAGGAAGTCATCCGCACGCTGGTCGGCTCAATAGGCCTGGTGCTGGCGATCCCGGTCACCACGCTGATCGCCGTCCTGGTGGTCAAGGCCACGGGCGTCCGGCCGGCTGACCAGGACCGGCCGGTTGACCAGCACCGGCAGCCCTCGGATGCCGGTCACCGGCCGGGCGGCCGTGCCGCCGTAACAGCCGACGACGTCGACGACACCGGCGCGCTCGCCGCCGCCGCGGCGGTGGCTGGCTGGGAAGACGCCGACGCCTCTGCGCCGCCGGCGACCAGGCGGGGACGGCGTGCCGCCCAGCGGGACCCTAAACAGCGGGACTAGATACAGCCGGACCGGATACGGCGGGACTAGATACAGCCGGACCAGATACGGCGGGAGTGGGTCCCGCCGTCGGTGTCCTGCCCCATTTCCTTGCTTCTCAGGGGAGCTGCCCGGCTTTGAGAGGATTTGCCCGGCTTTGAGACAATGGACGGGTGACTGTTGTAGCAACGCCTCCCGCCCCCCGGCTGGAACTTCCGCCGCTGAAACTCGGCCCCATCACCGTGGACACCCCGGTGGTGCTCGCCCCCATGGCCGGAATCACCAACACCGCCTTCCGCAGGCTCTGCCGTGAATACGGCGGCGGCATGTACGTGGCGGAGATGGTCACCTCCCGTGCGCTCGTGGAGCGCACGCCGGAATCGCTGCGCATTATCTCCCACGACGACGACGAGAAGGTCCGTTCCGTCCAGCTCTACGGCGTGGACCCCGTCACTGTGGGTGCGGCCGTTCGCATGCTGGTGGAGGAGGACCGGGCAGACCACATCGACCTCAACTTCGGCTGCCCCGTTCCCAAAGTCACCCGGCGCGGTGGAGGCTCGGCCCTGCCCTGGAAGATCGACCTTTTCACCTCCATCGTCCAGACCGCCGTCCGTGAGGCGTCCAAGGGCGGCATTCCCCTGACCATCAAGATGCGCAAGGGCATCGACGATGACCACCTGACGTACCTCGACGCCGGCCGGATCGCGCGCGATTCCGGTGTCGCCGCCGTCGCCCTTCACGGCCGCACGGCTGCGCAGTTCTACTCCGGACAGGCGGACTGGTCCGCCATCGCCCGCCTGCGCGAGGCGTTGCCGGACATACCGGTGCTGGGCAACGGCGACATCTGGTCTGCCGAGGATGCCGTCCGCATGGTCCGCGAAACCGGAGTCGACGGCGTCGTCATCGGCCGCGGCTGCCAGGGCCGGCCCTGGCTGTTCGGCGACCTGCAGGCGGCGTTCGAAGGCAGCGACCAACGGCACCGGCCCGGCCTCCGCGAGGTGGCTGAGGGCGTCTACCGGCACGCCGAACTCATGGTTGAAACCTTCGGCAACGACGAATACAAGGCGCTGCGCGAGATCCGCAAGCACATGGCCTGGTACTTCAAGGGCTACGTGGTGGGCGGGGAACTCCGGGCGAAACTGGCCACCGTGCCCACGCTCGAAGTGCTCCGCGAGCTGCTGGACGAGCTGGACATGGACCTGCCGTACCCCGGCGTCGATTCCGAAGGGCCCCGCGGGCGTGCCGGTTCACCCAAGAAGCCGGCCCTGCCCAAGGACTGGCTGCTGAGCCGCCAGCTGAACGAGGACCAGTCGCGCGACATCGCTGCGGCGGAACTGGATGTGTCCGGTGGCTGAAAGCCGGCTGGCGGAGGCCCGCACCGTGCCCCAGGCCCTGCCGGGCTACGAGGCCCACGATTCCGCCCGCTGGGTGGAGGAACCGCCCAAGAGCACGTACCGCTCCGACTTCGAACGCGACCGGGCCCGCGTGCTGCACTCCTCGGCCCTGCGCAGGCTCGGCGCCAAGACGCAGGTGGTTGCCCCGGATACCGACGACTTTGTCCGCACCCGGCTGACGCACAGCCTCGAGGTGGCCCAGGTGGGCCGGGAACTTGGCCGCGCCCTCGGCTGCGACCCCGACGTGGTGGACACCGCCTGCCTCAGCCACGACCTCGGGCACCCGCCATTCGGACACAACGGGGAATCGGCCCTCAACGAGATGGCCCACGCCATCGGCGGGTTCGAGGGCAACGCCCAGACCCTGCGCCTGCTCACGCGGCTCGAGCCGAAGGTCCTGGATCCCGAGGGCAGGCCGGCCGGCCTGAACCTCACCCGGGCCAGCCTTGACGCGGCCGCAAAATACCCGTGGTCCGCCCTGGACGCCCCCGTGATCCACGGTCAGCGCACCAGTAAATTCGGCGCCTACGAGGACGACCTGCCCATATTCAATTGGATCCGGGAAGGCGCCCCCGAACGGCGGTCCTGCCTCGAGGCGCAGGTCATGGACCTCGCGGACGACATCTCCTACTCGGTGCACGACGTCGAGGACGCGATCGTGGCCGGCCACTTCCAGCTGCGCTGGATGGACAACCCGGATCACCGCGCCCGCGTGGTGGGCTACGCCAAGCAGTGGTACCTGCCGCACAACGATCCTGCCGCCATCGACGCCGCCCTGGCGCGGCTGGAAGCCACCGACGTCTGGGTGCGCGAAGCGGACGGCAGCCGCAAGTCCATGGCGGCGCTGAAGGACATGACCAGCCAGCTCATTGGCCGCTTCTGCCAGAGCGCACTGGAAACCACCCGCGCGGTCTACGGTCCGGCGAACCTGACCCGGTACAACGCCGAGCTCATGGTTCCGGACGAGACCGTCATGGAGATTGCCGTGATGAAGGGCCTGGCCACCACCTTCGTGATGACCACGGACCACCGGCAGCCCATCTACGAACGCCAGCGCGAGGTGCTCCACGCCCTGGTTACGGCGCTGAACGCCTCCGGCGACCGCCACCTCGAGCCCATGTTCGCGGCGGACTGGCGGGAAGCTCCCGACGACGGTGCCCGGCTCCGCGTGGTCATCGACCAGGTGGCATCGCTGACGGACGGCTCGGCGCTGGCCATGTATGAACGGCTCGTGGGCAGCCTGCCGTCCCTGTGGTGATGAGCGCCATAGGCCGCTCACCGCTGTCCGTCCCCGGGACTAGGATTGCTTCGTGGCTGGGCTGATTAAACGCGAAGACATCGATGAAGTCCGCCAGCGCACGGACATCAAGGAAGTCGTCGACGGCTACGTCACGCTCAAGGGCGCCGGCCTCGGCTCCTACAAGGGCCTGTGCCCCTTCCACGACGAGCGTTCGCCGTCGTTCACCGTCCGCCCGCAGGTGGGCCGTTACCACTGCTTCGGCTGCGGCGAGGACGGCGACGTCATCTCCTTCGTGCAGAAGCTGGACCACACCTCCTTCCACGAGGCCGTGGAGAAGCTGGCCGCTCGGATCGGGTACGAGCTCCGCTACGAGGACGGCGGCACCGGACCCAGCCGCGAGGAAGTGGGCAAGCGGCAGCGGCTCCTCGACGCCCACAAAATCGCAGATGAGTTCTTCCGCGCCCAGCTGCTCACCGCCGGCGCCGCAGAGGGCCGGAAATTCCTGCAGCAGCGCGGCTTCGACCGGGCAGCGGCCGACCACTTCGGTGTCGGCTACGCGCCCCAGGGCTGGGACGCGCTGCTCAAACACCTGCGCGGCCGGGGTTTCACGGATGCCGAACTGAAGCTGACCGGGATGTTCTCGGAAGGCAACCGGGGCATCTACGACCGCTTCCGCGGCCGCCTGATCTGGCCCATCCGGGACATCGCCGGCGACACCATCGGCTTCGGCGCGCGCAAGCTGTACGAGGACGACCAGGGCCCCAAGTACCTCAACACCCCGGAAACCACCCTCTACAAGAAGTCCCAGGTGCTGTACGGGATCGACCTCGCCAAAAGGAACATTGCCAAGGACCGGCAGCTGGTGGTGGTGGAGGGCTACACGGACGTCATGGCCTGCCACCTGGCGGGCATTACGACCGCTGTGGCCACCTGCGGTACGGCGTTCGCTGCCGACCACATCAAGATTGCCCGCCGGTTGCTGTCCGACGACGGCACCGGGGGAGAGGTCATCTTCACCTTCGACGGCGACGCCGCCGGCCAGAAGGCGGCCCTGCGGGCCTTTGAAGAGGACCAGCGCTTCGTGGCCCAGACCTACGTGGCCGTTGAACCCACCGGGGCAGACCCCTGCGACCTGCGCCAGACGCGGGGAGATGCCGCCGTCCGCGAGCTGATCAGTTCGCGGCGCCCGCTTTTCGAATTTGCCATCCGCGCCACCCTGCGCCGGCACAACCTGGACACCGTGGAGGGGCGGGTGGCCGCATTGCGCGAGTCCGCCCCCGTCGTGGCCCAGATCCGCGACGCCGGGCTCCGGCCTGGCTATGCCCGGGAGCTGGCGGGGTGGCTGGGGATGCCCATTGAGGACGTCACGCGTGCCGTGGCGGCCGCCGCGAAGCGCGGCGCAGCGCAGGCGCCCGGGGCGCAGGGTCCGGGATCGCAAGGGACCGGAGCCCCCGCCGGGGCAGCTGGCCGGCCCGGCGGATCCGGACACAACCCAGCCGGAGCCGGATATAGCTCAGCCGGCTACAACCCAGCCGGCTACAACGCATCCCCGGGGAGCGGCCAGAACGCGCCCGGCGTAGCGGCGCTTCCGCCGTCGGGCGTTCTTCCGTCCTTCCATCGTCCTGACCCCCGGGACCCGGTGGCGTCCATGGAGCGGCAGGCCCTCGAAGTGGCGCTGCAGGAGCCGGCGATGCTGGGCGGGACGGCCTGGGAGCGGTTCGCGACCGCCCGGTTCGCCACGCCCGCCTACCAGGCCATCCACGACGCCATCCGCGCCACGGCTCCCGGCTTCTCGGGGGATGCGGTGCAGTGGGTTGAGGCGTTGCGGCAGGAGGTTCCCGAGCCCCTGCAGCCGCTGGTGTCGGAGCTCGCCGTGGTGCCGCTGCCAGCCCATACGGCCGAAGCGGTGCAGAAGTACTGCCGGGACATCCTCGCCCGGCTGTTTGAGCTGCAGATTACCCGTGTGAAGGCGGACAAACTGGGACAGCTGCAGCGCCTGGATGCCGCTGCCCACCCCGAGGAGTTCCAGCAGCTGAACCGGGAGCTCATGATGCTCGAGATGGAGCGCCGGTCGCTGCGTTCCGATGCCTAGCGTGGAGCAGCGACGGCCTTCAGGGCCGGGTCTCCGGAGACCGAAAGGCGCCGATTTCGTTTCCGGGCCGGGTGTTTGCTAGGCTAGTACCCGCTTCATTCCTCCTTAGCTCAATTGGCAGAGCATTCGACTGTTAATCGAAGGGTTGCTGGTTCAAGTCCAGCAGGAGGAGCGCACAGTCCCCGTTCCGGGTTCCGGAACGGGGACTTTTTTATACCCCGGAGGGGTATTTGAGCCCAGTGTTGGCGCCGATTTCGCATTGCGGCGGAACGTTTGCTAATGTCATACCTGCTTCATTCCTCCTTAGCTCAATTGGCAGAGCATTCGACTGTTAATCGAAGGGTTGCTGGTTCAAGTCCAGCAGGAGGAGCGCACAGTCCCGCGGGTGGCTCCAGAGCCGGCCGCGGGACTTTTTTTGTGCCGTCAGTTCTGTGCCACGTTGTGAGCCAGCTGCGCCATGCTGTGCGCCCAGACGGGGGTCAGACGAAATCCATCTCCACCTGGAGGAAACGTTCGGCCTCGGCGATGGCGGCTTCAAACGCCTCCCGCTCTGTGGGGGATTTCCGAGGTTCGCGGGGGTGCCACTCGTGGGGCGAGGAATGCACGCGCGTGAAGCCGCCATCGGGCGGGGCATAAAAGATGCCGAACCGCTGTACGGGCCATTCGGGAGAGGTCTCGGGGGCCACTAGCAGGGCAGCATTGAACGCGGGGTTGAACCACTGGGCAATGGGCCGGCGACGGTCCTCAGTGAATAGTCCCGCCGCATAGAGCGCTGCCGACTGCGCACTGGTCTGGGTGCACAGCCGGTCCCACCACAACGGCAGAATGCCGGAGTCGCACCGCTGCCACGTGGCCGGAAGTGGAGGATGATCCTGCCAGTGGGGCACGTAACAACTTTATCGCGCAGGTACCCCAGCGAACAGATGGCCCGGCGCCGATCGCCTCCTGTCCGGAGGCATGGCGTGGCCCAGGGGAGCGGCGGGTCAGGGCCTGTTCCAGGGCCCCGGATTGACGCGGTACAGCAGTGCAGAACCGACGACGGCGCCCACCAGGATGCCCAGCGCCGCGTTGCCCATCATCCTGCCGGCGAAGAAGCCGGCTACCGCGCCGAGGATGGCTCCGAGGAACAGTCCCCGGCCGTTGCGGTGGGGTTTGCGGGTCATGGTGCCAGCCTACCGGCAGCGCCGGCCGCAGCCGCCGGGGACTCAGTGGATGGAGGGCACCGTACGGGGCCGGACCACGAGCCACAGGGCGGCCGCCGCGAGGAAGATGCAGCAGGCCTGCACCGCGCCCATGGGAGTGGCGGAATTACCTCCCAGCCACCCCACGACCGGGGAAATGATGCCCGCCATCAGGAACGTGGACGCGCCCAGCAGGGACGCGGCCGTGCCGGCCTGTGCGCCGTGGCTGGCCAGCGCCAGGACCTGCACGCAGGGGAAGGTGAACCCGGTGCCCAGGATGTAGAACCACAGCGGCACCATGACGCCCCAGAGGCCCAGCCCCAGCTGGTCGAACACCACGATCAGCACGGCCATCAGGAACATCCATGCGGTGGAGCAGGCCAGGATCCACTGCGGCGGGACCCGCTTGATCAGCCGGGAACTTGTCTGGACCCCCGCAACGATGCCCAGCGAGTTGATGCCGAAGAGCAGGCCGTACTGCTGGGGTGAGAACCCGAAGACGTCCTGGAACAGGAACGGGGAAGCCGAAAGGTAGGTAAACAGGCCACCGAAGTTCATTCCGCCCAGCATCAGCAAGCCCACGAAGATGCGGTCGGAGAAGAGCACGCCGTACCGCTGCCGTGCCGTCAGGCCAGACAGTCCCCGCTTTTCCCGAGGCAGCGTCTCCCGGACAAGCACGATGGCGGCAAGGATCACCGCCGTGCCGTAGCAGGCCAGGAACACGAAGATGCCCGGCCACGGCATGACCAGGAGCAGCTGGGACCCAATGACGGGCGCCAGGATGGGCGCGAGCCCGTTGACCAGTGCCATCCGGGAAAACATCCGGACCATGGCGTACCCGCTGAACAGGTCGCGCACCATGGCCATCGCCACCACGCCCCCGCCGGCAGCGCCGATGCCCATCAGGACCCGGAAGATGCCCAAGGTGGCGATGTCGGTGGAGAGCGCCGCTCCCAGCGAGGCGGCGATGTGCACGGCGGTCGCCAGGATCAGCGGGAGCCGGCGTCCGAACTTGTCGCTGAATGGTCCAACCACCAGCTGGCCCAGGGCAAAGCCGACAGTGGTGCCGGTCAGGGTCAGCTGGACGGCAGCCTCCGAGACGTTGAGGCTCGCTTCAAGGGCGGGGAACGCCGGCAGGTAGAGGTCCACGGTGAAAGGCCCGAGGGCGGTGAGGGCGCCGAGGAGAAGGATGTAAAGGAATTTCTGCCGGCGGCTGAGCGCATCGCCGGGGTTGGTGGTGGTCACAGAGAACCCTCCTAGGGCTGAAAGATCAGACTTTTACAGCGTTGGAGGGCTCGCCGGGGCTAATTCCAGAAGTTCCGGCTGAGCCTGAATGATAGTTTTGTCAGCGGGGGCGCCCGGGCGCACCGGAAACCCCCGAAGCAGCGAAGAAGAATCGACGACAGAATCAGTTAGGCGGAACCTATGAGCGGGCGTCACACCGGGCGGGCCAACCAAGGACTGCGTATCACTGCGCTGCCAAAAACCTTGCGCCTCGCCATCAAACTGGCGCCACGCCAGCTCAACGATGAGATCGCGCTGGCCAAGATCGAAGCAAAGCGCAAAGGCAAGCAGCTCGGCGTTGCCGGCGCCTTCTTCGGGGTGGCCGCCGTCTTCCTGGCCCTGCTCATCACCGGGCTGATCGTTGCGGCCATCATGGGCCTCGCCACCATCATGCCGGCCTGGCTGGCGGCCCTGCTGGTCAGCGCGGTTTTCCTGCTCATTGCCCTGATTGGCGGGCTCATCGGCCTCCGGAAGTTCAAGCAGGTCATGCCGCTGATTCCCGAGGACACGGTCCGGGGCCTCAAGCACGACCTTGGCATCGCTAAGGAGGGCTCTGACTTCGACGCCGCCGTGCTCGATCCCAACTCGCCCCAGGCCAAGGCCGCCGCGGAGGCAAAGGCCGCCGAGAAGGCCAGGGAGAAAGCGGACAAGGAAGCCAAGAAGGCCGCCGAGACCGTGGACGTTCCTGTGCCCACCGAGCCTGAACTCCGCCGCCGGCTGAAGCAGCGCCGTGAACACCTGACCGGTGTGCGGGATGAGCTTGGCGAGGAACTGGACGTCAAGACCCAGGCCCAGGTTCTCCTCGGCGTCGCGAGGCACCGCGCTGCCGAAGGCAACGAGAAGTTCCAGGAGGCCCGCGGACGTGTGGCCGAACGCTTCGCCGCCGTCGCGGCGTCTGCCCGTTCCGGCGCTTCGGAGGCCTCGCTGCCCGGCCAGCTGGAGGCCCGGTGGAAGCCCCTGCTTGCCCTCGCAGCTTCCACCGCCGTCCTGCTCACCCTGCTGCGGAAACTCTTCAAGAGCTGAGCCTTGCCCTGAACGAAGACTGTACGAGGCCGCCGGCCGTGGAGAGGGAGGCCTGATGAGATTCATCGGCGCTGGTTCCCGCCCGGGCCAGCCGCATGTCGATCGCGACCTGGTCTTCACCGTCCCGAATTTCCTCACGGTGCTCCGCTTCATGGGCGTGCCCATCTTCATGTGGCTGGTGCTGGCCCAGAAAGAATACGGGCTGGCCGTGCTGGTGCTGGCCATCATGGGCAGCACCGACTGGGTGGATGGTTACGTCGCCCGGCGCTTCAACCAGACCTCCAAACTGGGGCGCGTCCTGGATCCCATCGCCGACCGGCTGGCCCTGATAGCCGTTGCGGTCACCCTGGTGATCGCCGGCGTCGTGCAGTGGTGGTACCTGGCGGCGCTGGTTGTTCCCGATGCCGTCCTGCTGGGCATGTCGCTGTTCTACTTCCGCGGACACCCGGACCTGCCCGTCAGCCTCGTGGGCAAGGCCCGCACCGGCCTGCTGCTGCTGGGAACTCCGCTTCTGGTGCTGTCCAGGACGCCCATTCCGTTCGCCGGGGCATGGTTCGTCGCGGCCTGGGTGGTCCTGGGGCTGGGGCTCGCCGGCCATTGGATTGCCGCGTACAACTATTTCTGGGCGATCCGGCGCAAAGGAAAAATGCAGGCGGCCGACGACGAGGGGAACGGCTGATGGTCTGGGTTGCGGTTTTGCTCGCGGTCATGGGCGCCTTTTTCCTCGCCTTTGGTGCCCAGCGCCAGGGCAGTGCCGTCAAGGCAGACACCGGCGGCCTGGCGCTGAGCTCCAACGGTTTTCTACGCCTTCTGCGGAACCCCCGGTGGGTCTTCGGCCTCCTCCTGCTCTGCATGGGTATGGCGATGAACGCCGTAGCGCTGGTCACGGCACCCCTCACCGTTGTGCAGCCCATCGGCGCCGTTGCCTTGGTGATCACCACCGTGGTCAACACCAAGGACCAGGGGCTGAGCATCAACCGCGCCACGGTGGTGGCAATCACCGCTTGCGTGACGGGATCGGCGCTGTTCGTCCTGCTGGCCGTCAACGTCACCCAGGAAAGTCACCACGTCACGCCTGAGGACGAACTCACCATTGTGCTGCTGCTTACCCTGGCGGTGGGCATTTTCGGCAGCCTGGCCGCCATGTTCAAGCACCGCATGAGCGCGTTCATCTACATCCTGGGGGCCGGCATCCTGTTTGGTTTCGTGGCCGTGCTGACGCGGATCATTGGAAAACACCTGCTGGATCCGAACGGCCTGTTCCTTCTCAACGTGCCGTGGTACTCGGTGGTGGCCATTGCCGCGGCCGGGGGACTGGGATCCTGGTTCGTCCAGAGCGCATACTCCGGCGGTCCGCCGGATCTGGTGATCGCCGGCCTCACGGTGGTCGATCCCATTGTGGGCATCGCGATCGGCATCACGATCCTTGGCGAGCTCCGCCCCGATGTCCACGCCGTCCTGGCAATTGCCATGGGTACGGCGGCAACCCTTGCTATCGTGGGGGTAATCGCCCTTTCACGACACCATCCCGAGGTCACCAAACGCAAGAAGGACGTTCGGAAGGCCACGGGCAGGGCGTCCCACTAGCCGATTTTTACTGCGGACCAGGCAAGAATGTACCGGTGCATCACGTGCCGGCACCGGCCAGTGTGGTCAGCCGCAGCCGACCACCATGACCACCAGGAGCTTTCTACGTGACCATGCCCGACGCCCAACGTCCACTGACCATCCTCATCGCGGCGGACACGTATCCGCCCCACGTTAACGGAGCCGCCCAGTTCGGCTACCGGCTGGCCAAGGGCATGACGGCGCGCGGACACGACGTCCACGTGCTGGCCTGCCGGCCGGACAAGGGCAAGAGCTTTACCGAGTTCCGCACCGAAGGCACCGTCCACCGCCTCCGCTCGCACGGAGTTTTCACGCACGAGTACTTCCGTATTTGTTTCCCGTGGGAGATCAAAAAGGAAATAAGCCTGCTGTTCAACAGGGTCCAGCCGGACGTGGTGCACATCCAAAGCCACTACATGATCGGCGAGCACGTCCTGTATGAGGCTGCAAAGCGTGGCATCCGTATCGTCGCCACCAACCACTTCATGCCGGAGAACCTCAACCCGTTCCTGCCGTTCCCGCAGTGGTTCAAGGACATCATCGGGAAGATCTCGTGGCGGGACATGGGGAAGGTCATGGGCAAGGCGGACGTCGTCACCACCCCCACCCCGCTGGCCGCCAAGGCGATGCACCAGCATGCCTTCCTGCGCAAGGTGCTGCCGCTGTCCAACGGCATCGACTCCGCAGCGTACGAGCTCAAGCCCGGCGAGGTCATTGAGCCGCACGAACACCCCACCGTGCTGTTTGCCGGGCGGCTGGCTGAAGAGAAGCACGTTGACGTGCTGATCAAGGCGGTGGCCGACACCCCTGCCGACCTGAACGTGCATCTGGAAATCGTGGGCGGCGGCGAGGTACGCCCGGCGCTCGAGGCCTTGGTGGAACGGCTTGGACTGCAGGACCGGGTGAAGTTCCTGGGCCTGGCCAGCGATGACGAACTCCGCGAGGCCTATATCAGGGCCGACCTGTTCTGCATGCCCGGCACTGCCGAATTGCAGTCGCTGGTGACCCTGGAGGCCATGTCCGCATCCACACCTGTCCTGCTGGCGGACGCCATGGCCCTCCCGCACCTGGTTCGCGAAGGCGAAAACGGCTACCTGTTCACGCCGAATGACAGCGCGGACCTCGCGGAGAAAATGACCCGGATCTTCCGCCTGCCGGCCGAGCAACGCAAAGCCATGGGCAACGCCAGCCGGTGCATGGTGGAACCGCACAGCATCAAGGGGACCCTGCAGACGTTCGAGGACCTGTACTACGGGGCGAACTACGAGGACAAAGTCGTTTAGGGTTCGGGCCGTCTAAGTCCCAGGCCGGCATAGGGCCCCGCGGTGCCGGAAGTGGTCTGAAGCGCTTCGGCGGTTTGCTAGAGTGAATCTGCCCGCCGACGAAGGGCCCTTTCCGGGCCGGCGCCGGCCCGGGCGCACCTCCCGCATGCGGGGCTGGTGCATGGGGCTATAGCTCAGCTGGTTAGAGCGCGGGACTCATAATCCTAAGGTCCTCGGTTCAAGTCCGAGTAGCCCTACCTCCAGAGCCCTGGTCTGCGTATTCGCGGATCAGGGCTCTTTCCATTTTGCGCAGTGCTGGGATATGTTACTGACCAGTAACTATCCCGCCGCCGTGTTGTTCCATCGCGCACGCCGGCCAGTGTGAAGGAGCGCCATGTCCGCCGCTGCAACTGACATCAACCGACTGCCCTACGCCGACGGCGACTTCTTCGCCTTCGAGGAGCTCCTCAGTTCCAAGGAGCAGGACAGGCTGGCCGAGGTCCGTTCCTTCCTGGCCCGTGAAGTGAAGCCGATAGCGGTGGACTGCTGGAACCGCGGCGAATTTCCACTGGACCTGATTCCCAAGCTGGCCGAGCTCGACCTCGTCAGCCCGGTGCGGCGCCAGGGGTATTCCAATCTGTTCGCCGGCGTCGTGCACGCGGAAGTTACCCGCGCGGACACGTCCATCGCCACCTTCATGGGTGTGCACGACGGGCTCTTCACCGGCTCCATCGAAGCCCTGGCGTCCCGGGAGCAGCAGGAGGCCTGGCTGCCGGACATCTACTCGCTGCGCAAGATCGGGGCCTTCGGGCTGACGGAACCCCTGGGCGGTTCCGACGTCGCCGGCGGCACACGGACCACAGCCAGGCGCGACGGCGACCATTGGATCCTCAACGGCGCCAAGCGCTGGATCGGCAACGCAACATTCTCCGACTGGGTGGTGGTTTACGCGCGCGATGTGGCCGACAACCAGGTCAAGGCCTTCCTCGTGGACACGGCGCTGCCGGGGTTCAGCGCAACGAAGATCGAGAACAAGATTTCGCTGCGGACGGTGCAGAATGCCGACATCACCCTGGAGAATGTGGCGGTGCCGGAGTTCTTCAAGCTGGCCAACGCCAACAGCTTCCGCGACACCAACAAGGTCCTGAAGGTCACCCGCCTTGCCGTTGCCTGGCAGGCGGTGGGCCAGCAGTTGGCCGCCTTCGACGTGGCCCGGCGCTACGCCGTGGAGCGGCACCAGTTCGGGCGCCCGCTGGCCTCCTTCCAGCTGGTGCAGAGCCAGCTGGTCCAGATCCTGGGCAATGCGGTCAGCTCCATGGGCATGATGGTGCGGCTCTCCCGGCTCGAGGATGCCGGCGAGGCCAGGGATGAGCAGTCCGCCCTCGCCAAGGCTTTCACCACCGCGCGGATGCGGGAGAGCGTGGCCATGGGCCGCAGCCTCCTTGGCGGAAACGGCATCGTGACGGACTTCGAGATGGCCAAGATCTTCGCCGACGCGGAGGCGATCTACTCCTACGAGGGCACCCACGAAGTAAATACCCTGGTGGCCGGCCGGGCCATTACCGGGGTCTCCGCGATCGTCTAGCAGGCGATCGCCTGGCAGTCGTGACCGTCCTCAGGCGTGACCGTTCAGGAGGCGCGGGACCCTCTAGACATGATCATCCAAGCCGATTAAGCGGCAGCAGCACCGAGGGCCGCAGGTCCAGGATGAAAGACAGCGGATTCAGGTACTCCTCTCCGCGGCGCACACCCCAGTGCACGCACGGCGAGGGGCCGCAGTGGCCGGCCAGCAGCGTGCCCACCACGGCGCCCTTGGCCACGGAAGCGCCCTTCTTGAGCGTGCTCCGCACCGGTTCAAAGCTGCTGCGGAGGCCGTTGCCGTGGTCAATGGTGATGACTGGCCGGTCCACCACCACGCCCACAAAACTGACGGTTCCGGACTCCGGAGCGGTGACCGGACCGCCGACGGACTCTGGTCCCAGGTCCACGCCCCGGTGCCCGCTTAGCCAGGGCTTGTCCGGGGGATCAAACGGACGCAGGACCGCCGGCCGCGGCGCAAGCGGCCACCGCCAGCCCGCCGGCGCAGTAGCGGCGCCAGGCGACACGGCCGGGATGCCGGAGGGCGCGCCTGCAGTGGACTGCGCTCCTGCAGTGGACAGTACTGCTGGGGCGTAAGGTGCTGACCCAGCGGAAGGTGCGGCGGCCGCCGTCGTGAGCAGGAGCACCGCCGCCATCACCTGAGCTTTCATATCCCCAGCATGGGCGCCCGATCCGCCTGCCGGAACGCTGCCTTCGGCCTATGTGGAAAACGCCGCCGGGCGCTGCAGATTCGGTGCAGTTGCCGCGATCCGCTGTAGTACACTTGGTGGAGCAGTTTGCTGTGCCCTCAACGCATTCCATTTTCTGGGTAGCGTCAGCACGCCCCATTCAGGAGTGCGGGGGAGCAGCGGCTGACTACGCGTATCCAGCCCTCCACAACCGGTAAGCAGTTGCTTGCTGCTGCGGAGGATTGCGCCTCTTGCGGTCAGGCCCGGCAACGGTCCTGAGGAGAAGTGCAAAGGATGCCAGGAACCTGTGCCCGCCTGGGCAAGGCTAAATAACCGTCAACTATTGGCAGGGTAAGAGCGGCTGCGGCCGCTCTCATGAATGACCTGTCGGAAGGAGCGTCGGCATGCCCGTCGTAACCATGCGCCAGCTGCTTGACAGCGGCGTCCACTTTGGACACCAGACCCGCCGTTGGAACCCGAAGATGAAGCGCTTCATCTTCACCGAGCGCAACGGCATCTACATCATTGACCTCCAGCAGTCGCTGTCCTACATCGACCGCGCCTACGAGTTCGTCAAGGCCACCGTTGCCCACGGCGGCACTGTGCTCTTCGTCGGCACCAAGAAGCAGGCTCAGGAAGCCATCGCCGAGCAGGCCACCCGCGTTGGCCAGCCGTACGTCAACCAGCGTTGGCTCGGCGGTATGCTCACCAACTTCCAGACCGTTGCCAAGCGTATCCAGCGCATGAAGGAACTCGAAGAGATTGACTTCGACGACGTCGCCGGCTCCGCTTACACCAAGAAGGAACTGCTTCTTCTGCGCCGCGAGCTCACCAAGCTCGAGTCCAACCTCGGTGGTATCCGCAACCTGACCAAGGCACCGTCCGTGCTCTGGGTTGTTGACACCAAGAAGGAGCACCTGGCTGTTGACGAGGCCAAGAAGCTCAACATCCCGGTTGTGGCCATCCTGGACACCAACTGCGATCCGGACGAGGTCGACTTCCCGATCCCGGGCAACGACGACGCCATCCGCTCCGTGAACCTCCTGACCCGCGTTGTTGCTGACGCCGTTGCCGAGGGTTTGATCGCCCGCAACCAGCGCGCAACCGGCACCACCGAGACTCCGGAAGAGCCGCTGGCTGAGTGGGAGCGCGAGCTCCTCGAAGGCAGCAAGGCCGAGGAAGCTCCGGCTGCCGAGGCTGCTCCCGCCGCTGAGGAAGCCCCGGCTGAGGCCGAGGGCACCGACTCCGCGAAGTAACAACTTCATCGGGATTTCCGGGCACTGTCACCAGCGCCCGGGCAACTGACAGGATGGCCGCTCACTCAGTGAGCTGCCGTCCTGTCGGTCCGTACACACAAAAATTTTCTAGACAGAGGGGTTCACATGGCGAACTACACTGCCGCTGATATCAAGGCTCTGCGCGAGCGCACCGGCGCCGGCATGATGGATGTCAAGAAGGCTCTCGACGAAGCCAACGGCGACGCCGAGAAGGCGATCGAGATCATCCGCATCAAGGGCCTGAAGGGCGCCACCAAGCGCGAAGGCCGCTCCACCGCTGAAGGCCTGGTTGCTGCCAAGGTCGAGGGCGGCGTCGGCGTAATGATCGAGGTCAACTGCGAGACCGACTTCGTCGCCAAGGCTGACAAGTTCATCCAGCTGGCTGACAAGGTCCTGGCCATCGCCGTCGAGTCCGGCGCTGCCGACCTCGAGACCCTGCTCGCCACCGATGTTGAGGGCAAGCCGCTGTCCGAGGTTGTTGTCGAAGAGGGCGCCATCCTCGGCGAAAAGGTTGTTGTCCGCCGCATCGCCCGTATCGAGGGTGCCACGGTTGACGCTTACCTGCACAAGACCTCGAAGGACCTCCCGGCCCAGGTCGGCGTCCTGTTCGCCGTTGACGGCGAAGGCGAAGCAGCTGCCACCGCAGCACACGACGTCGCCGTGCACATTGCGGCTATGGCCCCGAACTACCTCTCCCGCGAGGACGTTCCGGCGGACCTGGTCGAATCCGAGCGCCGCATCGCCGAGGAAACCGCAAAGGCCGAGGGCAAGCCCGAAGCTGCGATGACCAAGATCGTCGAAGGCCGCGTTACCGGCTTCTACAAGGGTGAGGTCCTGGTTGACCAGGCTTTCGCCAAGGACGCCAAGAAGTCTGTGGCGCAGGTCCTCGAAGAGGCCGGCGTCAAGGGAACCGCGTTCACGCGTTTCCGCGTCGGCTCCTAGTCTGACACGCAAGGGGGTGGCCACTTCGGTGGCCGCCCCTTTTGCATGCACCGGCCACATAAGAATGTGAGCGCTGGCCGGATGCGCGATAACCTAGCTCAGAGTTCACCAAACCGGAAGGCACCATGGAAGCCGTCAATACTCCCGTCCAGTCAGAGAAGAGCAGGCGCCGGGTTCTCCTGAAGCTGTCCGGTGAAGTCTTCGGCGGTGGCAAGCTGGGCGTCGACCCGGACACCGTCCGCGCGGTCGCCAAGCAGATCGCCGCAGCCGTTCCCGACGTCGAGGTGGCCATCGTGGTTGGCGGCGGCAACTTCTTCCGCGGCGCCGAACTGTCCCAGAGCGGCATGGACCGCTCGCGTGCCGACTACATGGGCATGCTGGGCACCGTCATGAACTGCCTCGCGCTGCAGGACTTCCTGGAGCAGGCCGGTGTTGAGACCCGCGTCCAGAGCGCCATCACCATGGGACAGGTGGCCGAGGCCTACATTCCGCGCCGGGCCATCCGCCACATGGAAAAGAACCGCGTGGTCATCTTCGGTGCCGGCGCAGGACTGCCGTACTTCTCCACGGACACCGTGGCTGCCCAGCGCGCACTCGAGGTGCACGCCGACATCGTGCTCATGGCCAAGAGCGGTGTTGACGGTGTGTACACCGCCGACCCCAAGAAGGACCCGACGGCGGAGAAGCTGGAAAACCTCAGCTACGACGACGCCCTGCGCCGCGACATCCGCGTCATGGACCAGACCGCGATGACCATGTGCAAGGACAATAAGCTCTCCATGGTGGTGTTCGGCATGGAAGGCGAAGGCAATGTCACACGCGCCATCCGCGGCGAAAAGCTGGGAACGCTGGTCACACCCTAGTTACAGCTAGGATATTTCTAGGACGGTTCCGCCCATTGGGCGGGACCAGGATTGTGAAATGCCCCGGTTAACCGGGAACCAATTTCTGAGGAGAGATCGTGATCGAAGAAACCTTGCTCGAAGCCGGGGACAAGATGGACAAGGCTGTTGAGGTAGCCAAGGAAGACTTCGCCTCGATCCGCACCGGCCGCGCCACCCCCGGCCTGTACAACAAGGTCATGGTGGAGTACTACGGAACCCCCACCCCGCTGCAGCAGCTGGCGTCCTTCGCGGTTCCCGACGCCCGCACCATCCTCATCACGCCCTACGACAAGACCGCCCTGCGCGACATCGAACGGGCGCTGAGCGATTCCGAGGTTGGGGCCAACCCGTCCAACGACGGCAACGTCATCCGCATCACCATCCCGGAGCTGACGAAGGAACGCCGCAAGGAGTACGTCAAGATCGTCAAGTCCAAGGGCGAGGACGCCAAGGTGTCCATCCGCAACATCCGGCGCAAGGCCAAGGAAACCCTGGACCGGCTCGTCAAGGATGGCGAAGCCGGCGAGGACGAGGGCGCGCGCGGTGAAAAGGAACTCGACGTGATCACCAAGCAGCACGTTGACGGAATCGACGAGCTCCTTAAGCGCAAGGAAGCTGAGCTGCTCGAGGTCTGATGGGCCAGGCACAGCAGGCCCCCGGTGCGCGGGCCCGAACCCGTCAGCCAAGGCCCAACCCCACCCCGGGAGCTGGGCGCAACCTGCCGGCCGCAATCACCGTGGGCCTGGCCATGCTCTTTGCAGTGCTCGGCGGCCTGATCTTCCTGCCGCTGGGCTTCGTGGCCGTGGTCACCACCTTTGCCGCCTTTGGCGTGTGGGAGGTCTTCCGCGCCCTCGAAACGAACGGCACCCGCCTGCCCATCGTGCCGGTCATGGTGGGCACGGTGGCCATGCCGTTCTCGGCCTACTTTGGCGGCCTGGAAAGCCTGCTGTTCGCAATGACCGCCAGCAGCGTGGCGGTGCTGCTCTGGAGGTCGGTGGAAAGCGCTACGGGCTCGGCCCGCAGCATTTTCGCCGGGGTGTTCACCCTCGCCTGGGTGCCCTTCCTGATCAGCTTTGCCGCACTGCCGCTGCACGTCGAAGGCGGCGCCTCCCCGGTGGGTCCCTGGCCCGGCGGCACAGTGCCGGAGGGCGCGTGGCAGATTGTCATCCTGCTGCTCCTGGTGGTTGCCAACGACACGTTCGGCTACCTCGTGGGCGCCCGGTTGGGCAAGCACCCCATGGCGCCGAAGATCAGCCCGAAGAAGTCCTGGGAGGGTTTTGCCGGATCCATCGCGGGCGCCGTGCTCGTCGGTGTCCTGGCCAGCATCTTCCTGCTGGACAAGCCCTGGTGGGTGGGGGTTGTGCTGGCGATTGGCATGGTCGCGGCGGCCACCGCAGGCGACCTCGCCGAATCGATGGTGAAACGCGAACTTGGCGTCAAGGACATGAGCAGCATCCTGCCGGGACACGGCGGGGTGATGGACCGGCTGGACTCGATCGTCTTCGCCTCCCCGGTGGCCTTCATGTTGTTTGTCCTGTTCTCCGGGGCGTGAGTATTCCGCGGCCCTACTTTCCCGCCAGGGCCTGGGTATCTCTGCCGGCGGCCTCCGACGCCCGGCTCTCCGCGCGCCCTAGAATAATGCGGTTACGACCCGCCGAAGAAGTACCGAAGGAAACATGGTGAGAGTGGACAGCAAGCGTCAGATTCCCGCGTCGTTCGAACGGGTGGCGCGGACCGACTACGGCTACAACGCCAAACAGGTGGACCAGTTCCTCCAGCAGGCCCGCGTATCACTGGAGACCCCTGAGGCTGCCGCCCACCCCATCAAAAGCGCTGACGTCCGGTCCGTCTCCTTCGACCCCGTGAAGGGCGGCTATTCGGCCACCGCCGTGGACGCCGCGCTGGACCGGCTTGAAGACGCCTTCGCCCGCCGTGAGCGGGACGATCTCATCGCCGAACGGGGCGAGGACGCCTGGCTCCGGCAGATCGGACAGCTTTCCGGAACGCTCCGCGGACGCCTGCACCGGCCCGACGGCGAGAGGTTCCGCCGCCCGGTCAAGAAGAAGGCACGCAGCTACAACACCAAAGACGTGGACGCCCTGTGCCGGGACCTGATCGGTTACCTGGAGCAGGACAAGCCGCTCAGCGTTGATAACGTGCGCCGGGCCGTCTTCCGGCCCGCCGTCGGCACGGACGGCTATGAGGAAACGCAGGTGGACGCCTTCCTTGACCGGGTGGTCGAGCTGATGGCCGCCATCGACTGACGGCCTGGCCGCTCAGCGGCGGCCCAGCGTTCGCCTGGCCGCTCAGCGTTCCGTGGCCAGCGGCCGCTCGGGCGTGTGCAGCCTGGTCATCACCCGCGTGGTGGTCCGCGGCACCCTGGAACTGGTGGCGCGCGATGCCAGGACCATCACGGTGAAGGCAGCCGGCACTGTCCAGGCCGCGGGCTGCGCTAGCCACGGCGGCGTTCCCGCCACACCGAGCACCGTCCCGGCCACCATGGCGCCGCCGCACAGGAGGCCGCCGGTCACCATGCCAGCGATGGCGCCGGCGTCGGTCAGGCCCCGCCACCAGATGCCGAGCAGCAGGACCGGGCAGATGGTTGACGCCGTGAAGGCGAAGACCAGGCCCACGCTGCCGGCGAGTGCCAGCGAGTCCGTCATGAGCGCCAGGCCCAGCGGAACGGTGATGGAGACCAGCGCCGCCACCCTGAAGCCGCGCACACTGCCGCCCAGGACGTCCTGGCTGATCACACCCGCCAGCGAGACGACGAGCCCCGACGTTGTGGACAGGAACGCGGCGAAGGCCCCTGCCACGACGAGGGCAGACAACAATTCGCCGGCCGGGCCCCCAACGAGGCGGCCCGGCAGCAGCAGCACCAGTGCATCCGCCGTTCCCGCCCTTGCCAGATCCGGGGCGAACAGCCTGCCGGCCAGGCCGTACGCCGTGGGAAAGAGGTAGAACACAGACAGCAGGCCCAGCACGATCAGCGTGGTCCGCCGCGCCGAGTGCCCGTCCGGGTTGGTGTAGAAGCGGACCAGGACGTGCGGCAGTCCCAGCGTTCCGAACAGCAGGGCAACGAGGAGAGAGATGCTCTGGTAGGGGCTGGCCGGGCCCGCCCCGCCCGGGTTCGTGGCAGCTGCCCCCGGCGCCGGCGAGCCGTGGTCTGCCAGCACCAGCAGGATGAAGATGAGGGGCACGGCAAGGGCCGTGAGTTTCAGCCAGTACTGGAAAGCCTGGACGAAAGTGATCGAACGCATGCCGCCGGCCACCACGGTGAGGCACACCACCACCACGACGGCGGTTGAGCCGGCCCAGGCCGGCAGGCCGGTAGTGGTCCGGATGGTCAGGGCGGCGCCGTGCAGCTGCGGGACGATGTAGAGCCAGCCCACAATGACCACGGCCAGGCTGGTGACGCGGCGTACGGACAATGAATCGAGCCTGGCCTCGGTGAAATCGGGGATGGTGTAGGCTCCGGAACGCCGCAGGGGCGCGGCCACGAACAACAGCAGCATCAGGTACCCGGCGGTATAGCCCACGGGATACCACAGGGCATCCGTGCCGGACAGCAGGATCAGGCCGGCCACGCCCAGGAAGCTGGCGGCGGACAGATACTCCCCGCCGATTGCCGACGCGTTCCACCACGGCGGCACGGTTCGGGAGGCGACATAGAAGTCGCCGGTGGTGCGGGAGATCCGCAGCCCGTAGAAGCCGATCACCGCCGTCGCCACGGAAACGGCCGCTACCGCCGCGATGCCCACTGCCGGATTCACCGGTGCACTACCTGACGGTGCATCATCTGTCCCCTGCGAGGTCGCGGTAACGGGCTTCGTTCCGTGCCGCGCTGCGGATGTACAGCCAGGCGCTGATGCCGGTCACAGGGTAGATCCCGGCGCCCAGCAGGAGCCAGTCCAACGGAATCCCGGCAATCCGGGTCTGTGCCAGGGCCGGTATGGCGGCAAGCAGCAGCGGAAAGGCGCCGAGGATCAGCAGGAATCCGCCGGCCACCACCAGGGCAAGCCGGAGCTGGGAGCGGATCAGCGAGCGGACGAACACCTGGCCGACTGCCGACTCCTCGGCGGACTCCCGGGGTTCGGCCGCCGGCCTGGCGGCCGAACGGGGAGCCGTGACCCTGACGCGCGTCATGCCTGCGGCCGGATCCTGGTTGCCCCAAGCTTTTCGCGGACGGCCGGCAGGTGCCGGCGGCTGATCGGCAGTTCAGCGTCCTCGACGGACACGCTGGGGCGGCCGGCGGCGAGCTTGAGGTGGGAGACGTGGGCGAGTGCCACCAGGTAGGACCGGTGGGTTCGGATGAAGCCCGCGTCCGCCCACTGCTGCTCCAGGTCGGCAAGGGGTACCCGGATCAGGTAGCTGGCGTCAACGGTGTGGAGCCGGGCGTAGTCACCCTGCGCCTGGACATACGTGACGTCGTCGCGCCGGATCATCCTGGTGGTGCCGCCTTGGTCCACGGTGATCATCTCCGGCGCGGTACCGCCGTCGCGGATCAGTTCGCTGATCCGGCCCACGGAGCGGGCCAGCCGCTCGGCCCGGACGGGCTTCAGCAGGTAGTCCACGGCGGCAAGCTCGAACGCCTCCAGGGCACAGTCCTCGTCCGCCGTCACGAAGACGACGGCGGGCGGCCGGCTGCTGCGGGATATGGCCCGTGCGATGTCCAGGCCGGATACCGCCGGCATGTGGATGTCGAGGAACACGGCGTCCACGGCCTCGGCTTCGAGGACCCGGAGGGCCTCGGCGCCGGAGGAGGCGCGGAGGATGGTGCCGATCCTCTCGTCACTGCCCAGGAGGAAGGCAAGCTCCTCGACCGCGGGCAGCTCGTCGTCGGCGACGAGAACGTTAATCATGGTCCTAGGGTATCTTTCGGGCCCGCCGCTTCGGGCTTTGGACCTCCGGCGCCGGCAGTTTCATGCGTCGTGGTCCGGCTGGGACTTGGGCACCCGCATGGTGATGAGCGTGCCCTCGCCGGGAGCAGTCTCGATCACCAGCCCGTGCTCGTCTCCGTACACCTGCCGGAGCCGGGCATCGACGTTCCGCAGGCCCACGTGCTCGCCGTCCACGTGGCCGGCCAGCATGGACTGCAGCTGCACCGGGTCCATCCCCACGCCGTCGTCCTCGATGGTGACCTCGGCGAACGCGCCGGAATCGTTGGCGGCGATGGTGATGTGGCCGGGACCCTCCTTCGCCTCCAGACCATGCCGGACCGCATTCTCCACGAGCGGCTGCAGGCTCAGGAACGGGATCACCGTGCTCAGCACTTCCGGCGCGATCCGCAGGCTGACCTGCACCCGCTCGCCGAACCGGGCCCGCTCCAGCAGCAGGTACCTGTCGATGCAGCGCAGCTCCTCGGCGAGCGTGGTGAAGTCCCCGTGCCGCCGGAACGAGTACCGGGTGAAGTCGGCGAACTCCACCACCAGTTCCCGCGCCCGGGCCGGATCGGTGTTGATAAAGGAGGCGATGGCGTTCAACGAGTTGTAGATGAAGTGCGGGCTGATCTGGGCGCGGAGGGCCCGCACCTCCGCCTCCATCAGGAGCGTCCGGGAGGCATCCAGCTCGGCCAGCTCGACCTGTGCGGCCACCCAGTCGGCCACTTCCGTGGTGGCGCGCACCAGGCCGGCCCCCGCCTGCGGAGCGAAGGCGGCAACCGCTCCCACCACGCGCGTGCCGGCCCGGACCGGAGCCACGACGGCGGCCGCGACGGACCCGGACTTGGGGGAGTGGAGCTGCAGCTCGGCGGCGTTGAAAACCTGGGTCCTGCCATTGGAGAGCACGTCCGCGGCGAGCGCCATCAGCCCGGGGCGCAGTTCCTCCGCGGTCCCGTCCCAGGCCAGCACTCCGGACACATCCAGGATGGCCAGCGCGTCACAGCCAAGCAGGGTGCGCAGCTGGCGGCTGGCCTTGGCGGCGCCCGCGGGGTTCAATCCGGTCCGCAGATGCCGGCCGGCTTTCGAGGCGGTGTGGAGGGTGTTGTAGGTGGCCCGCTCGGCATCGGTGCCCAGCTCGCGGAAGGAGCGAAGCACTTTGAGTCCGACGGCGACGACGACGGCCACCGCGAGCGCGATGACTGCCACGGCGGCTGCGGAATAGAGAGGGGAATCCGGCATGCTGCCCAGCGTAGCGCGTGCCGTTTGGCGCAGCATCGCCGCCGTTGGCCGACCCGGAGCGCGCAACCACTGGCCTTTCACCGGCACCGCGAAGCACAGTGATGGTAGTCACATTGGCTGGCGGGGTGCGGCCGTGTGGGAGTCAGTCTCAATGAGGAGGAACGATGGGTAACGATGCCCGAACCAAGGACGCGGCGGCGTCCCCGGACTTCGAGGAAGTCCAGGCCACGCAGCAATTCAAGGACCTGCGTAAGCGCCACCGCAGTTTTGTGTTTCCGATGGCCATAGCCTTTCTGCTCTGGTACTTCGCGTACGTCATCCTCGCCGCCTACGCCGTGGACTTCATGTCCACCAAGGTGTGGGGCAACATCAACGTCGGCATCATCATGGGGCTGCTGCAGTTCGTCACCACGTTCGCCATCACCGGCTGGTACGTGAGCTACTCGAACCGGCGCCTGGACCCGGTCGCCGCAGACATCCGGCACGGCATTGAAGGCCACGCATATGACAAGGCCGGCAGCACCGCACCGGGTGGAGGGACAAAATGATCACCATTCCCGCTGCGGTTGACGTCGCCGCACTCAAGGACACCACGCTGCTGAACATGGGTATCTTCGCCCTGTTCGTCGCCGTCACCATGGTCATCGTGCTCCGGGCCAGCCGCAACAACAAGACGGCCGCCGACTACTATGCCGCCGGCCGCTCCTTCACCGGCTCGCAGAACGGCACCGCCATCGCGGGCGACTACCTGTCCGCGGCCTCCTTCCTGGGCATCACCGGCGCCATCGCCATCAACGGCTACGACGGCTTCATGTACTCCATCGGCTTCCTGGTCGCCTGGCTGGTGGCGCTCCTGCTGGTGGCTGAGCTGCTCCGGAACACCGGCAAGTTCACCATGGCCGACGTCCTTTCGTTCCGCCTCCGGCAGCGCCCGGTGCGCATCGCGGCCGCCATCTCCACGCTGGCCGTCTGCTTCTTCTACCTCCTGGCCCAGATGGCCGGCGCCGGAAGCCTGATCTCGCTCCTGCTCGGCATCGGGGACTGGGGCGGACAGGCCCTGGTGATCATCGTCGTCGGTGCGCTGATGATCATGTACGTGCTGATCGGCGGCATGAAAGGCACCACTTGGGTGCAGATCATCAAGGCCATCCTGCTCATCGCCGGTGCCGCCGTCATGACGCTCTGGGTTCTTGCCATCTACGGGTTCAACCTTTCCAGCCTGCTGGGCGGCGCCGTGGACGCGGCCAACAACCCGGCTGTGCTCAACCCGGGCCTGCAGTACGGCAAGACCGAAACGTCCAAGCTGGACTTCATGTCACTGGCCCTTGCCCTGGTGCTGGGAACGGCCGCCCTGCCGCACGTGCTGATGCGCTTTTACACGGTGCCCACCGCCAAGGAAGCCCGCAAATCGGTCGTATGGTCCATCTGGCTGATCGGGCTGTTTTACATCTTCACCCTGGTGCTCGGCTACGGCGCCGCCGCGCTGGTGGGGGCGGACACCATCAAGGGCGCCCCGGGCGGCGTCAACTCCGCGGCGCCGCTGCTGGCCTTCCACCTGGGCGGCCCGCTGCTGCTGGGCTTCATCTCGGCCGTGGCTTTCGCCACGATCCTCGCCGTGGTTGCCGGCCTCACCATCACCGCCGCCGCCTCGTTCGCCCATGACATCTATGCCAACGTCATCGCGAAGGGAAAGGCCGACGCCGACACTGAAGTTAAGGTGGCCCGCCGCACTGTGATTGTGATTGGCATCCTCGCCATCCTGGGCGGGATCTTCGCCAACGGCCAGAACGTGGCGTTCCTGGTGGCCCTGGCGTTCGCCGTGGCGGCCTCCGCCAACCTGCCCACCATCATCTACTCCCTGTTCTGGCGCCGGTTCACCACGCAGGGTGCCATCTGGAGCATGTACGGCGGCCTCGCATCGGCCATCATCCTGATTGCGCTCTCACCGGTGGTGTCGGGCGGGGCGACTTCCATGATCAAGGGCGCCAACTTCGCCGTCTTCCCGCTGAGCAACCCGGGGATTGTGTCCATCCCGCTGGCCTTCCTGCTGGGCTGGCTCGGCACGGTCCTGGACAAGAGGCAGGAGGACCGCGGCAAGCAGGCCGAGATGGAAGTCCGGTCGCTGACCGGGATTGGGGCCGAAAAGGCCGTGGAACACTAGCCGTACCCATACAGGCTGGAGCCCCCGCGCACCGCGCGGGGGCTCCAGTTTGCGTTTGCTGCCGTCGGGCCGGGCGCCGTCTGGGGTAAGCCGGTGACTCAAGGCGCGTGGTGGCCTCCGGTGTGTTCACCATGCGGCACCGCGAACTGGCCCGCCGTCGACGCGGCGAGGCCCGGCGTCGTGATGGCGGCAACCAGCAGCGCTCCGGCGAAGGCGGCGGCGAGCAGTGTTCCCGCGCCCAGGCGGTCCGATGTGTTCCGGCCCGGTTCACCGGAAAGGGCGGGGGACCTGCGGCCGAGCCACGAGGTGGCCGCGAGGATCATGAGGGTCAGCAGCAGGGCGGCGAGATGGCTGATGCCCAGGCCAGCCATGCCGCTCCGGGCGCCCAGAACAATGGCCGCCACATGCACGGCGGCAGCCGCAGTCAGCAGCAGGGCGGAGGTCCGCGGCAGCGGAAAGCGGGCCCTGCTCAGTCCGGCAACCGTCCACCCCAGCAGGGCCGCTCCCCAGAGCAGGGCGGCTGCCCCGCCGGCCGCCCTCACGGGGAGGGCAGGACCGGCAGCGGCAAACAGGCTGGAGGCGACGGCGAAATTCACTGCGGCGGCGCCGAGGCCGGCAAAGCCGGCAAAGAGCCGCACGGCATCGGAACGGGACGTTCCCTGCGTTGCCGGGGCTGCCGCGATGGCCTGGCCGGTCATCGTCATCTAGGCACGGGCCGTGGCGGGGACCTTGTCCAGGGACAGGCCGACGCCGAGCAGCAGGACGGCGCTCGCCAGGTGGAGAACGTTGTCCGCGCCGTTGAGGGCAATGATGTTCAGCGGCGAGCTCAGCAGGAACAGGCCGAGGATACCGACCAGCAGATATACCGCACCCACTGCCGTGTTGACGGTGCGCGCCAGCTGGGTGTCCTTGACCCCCGCGTAGAGCAGGGCGGCGCCGATGGCCAGGTGGATCACGTTGTGCAGCGGGTTGACCTCGAAGATGATGAGGTTGGCGCCTTCGGTGGCGAAGAAGCCGACTCCCGACGTCACGGCGAAGCCGACGAGTCCCACCAGGAGGTAGACGGCCCCAAAAACCGTGGCGATAAGACGATTCGGTGAATTGCGCATGGCCCAAATTCCTTTCGGTTGCCGGCCCGGGCAGGTGCCGCGGCCGGATTTACGGAGCCCCGGTCGGGACTCCCGGAAGCAATTCGGGTCAGGTCGGCGCTTGGATGGGTGGACGGCCAGAGAAGGGTCAGGGCTTTGGCCGGAGCCGGATGGTGACCAGCTTCAGATCGTCCTTGCCGGCGAAACGGTACACGAGGTCGATGTCCTTGCCCTCGCATTTGATGAGCCCTGCCACGTCCGCAATGTTGTTGCCGTCCTGCGTGCTGACTTTGAGGTCGTCGTAGGCCGTGGTGCAGGACGGATCCAGCTGGAGGCTCCTGACCCCGGAAGCGAATTCCTCCCGCGTCAGCCGCTCCTTGAGGCTCGGGTCCATGTAGTCGTTGTACGCCTTGTCCGTGTCTCCGGCGATGACCAGACTGGTGAAGCTGTCCGCGAGGTCCCCTGCCTGCCGCGTGGCCCCGCCCACGAGGTTCACCAGAAGCAGCACCCCGACGCCGACCAGAAGCAGCACGCCTGCCACGATCCCCAGGACGATCCAGAGGCCTTTGCGGCTCCTGGCCGGAGGCATGCCGGGCAATCCGAACGGGGAAGGCGGGAGCGGCCGCCGGCGAAGCTGCTCGGTGCCGGGCTGCTGGCCCGGCTGGTAGGGGCCGGGCTGCGGACCTGGCTGGTATGCGCCGGGCTGGCCCGGCTGGTAGGAACCGGGCTGCTGCGGGGGGAGCGGGGGATTGCTCAACGGTGGGCCTTTCCGGCACCGCACCAGCGGTGCCCCAACTAACGGGGCACAGCCGGCGCCCGGTCACTTTGTGGAATAGCCTATAGCGCCGGCAGCCGGGAACAGCCATGTTTGCCCGTGGTTACGGCCGTCTATTGCGGTCAGTCTTCCGCGGAATTGCGCTCAAGCAACGGCTGGATCCGGAACGGGATCAGCTCACCCATGGCCAGGGCGGTATCGGTCCTCTCGACACCGTCGCAGGCCAGGATCTTCCCGTTGATCCGGAAGAGGTCTTCGGCGTCCAGTGCCACCACGCGCAGCAGCAGGTCTGCCGAGCCGGTCAGGCCGTAGCCCTCGAGGATCTCCGGCACGGCTGCCAGTTCCTCGGCAAGGGAACCGAGCTTTTGCTGCTGGACATGCACAGAGATGAAAGCCATCAGCGGATAGCCAAGGGACACCGGGTTGATGCGCCGCTCGAACGACAGGAAAGCGTGCTTCTTCTCGAGCTGGGCCATCCGCGCCTGGACGGTATTGCGCGAGAGGCCGAGTTTCTGGGCCAGGGCAACCACAGTGCGGCGCGGGTCCTGTGCCAGGGCGGAGAGCAGCCGGGTATCAGTGCCATCCAAAGCTTGCATAATGCGCAAGGCTAGCACGGTCTGAGGCCGCCAGACAGTGCATTGTGCTCAGTTTCAACCGCAGTGGTTGTACCACCTGAGCATTGTGAGTATGGTCACAATTAACCGGGGCAAAGGCGCCCGGATGGCCGGAATGCGGCGGTATCACGAGTCCTGCCGCGGGATGGTTACACGACGTCAGAAGGTTGCGGCAACAGTGGTGACAGACGATGCGGGCCAGGGCGGAACAGCCGCCGGCCGGGACAACAAGACAGGGCACCAGGGTGGCGCAAGCCACAGCATGGTCCAGCTGATCACCCCCGCGGGGGAGCGCGTCAGCCATCCGGAGTACGACCCATGGGTCAGGGACGTATCAGACGAGCAGCTGTGCTCGCTCTACGAGGACCTGGTGGTGATCCGGCGGATCGACAAAGAGGCAACCGCACTGCAGCGCCAGGGCGAACTTGGCCTTTGGCCGCCGCTGCTGGGCCAAGAAGCTTCGCAGGTGGGATCCGTGCGGGCACTGCGGGATGACGACTTTATTTTTCCCAGTTACCGCGAGAACGGCGTGGCCTACTGTCGCGGGGTGGACCTGGCGGACATCCTGCGTGTCTGGCGCGGCGCTGCCTCCGGCGGCTGGGACCCGTACACGGTCAACATGGCTATTCCACAGATCGTGATCGGCGCGCAGACGCTGCATGCAACCGGGTACGCCATGGGAATTCAGAACGACGGTGCCGACTCCGCGGCGATTGTGTACTTCGGTGACGGTGCCACCAGCAAGGGCGATGTCAACGAGGCCATGGTCTTCGCGGCCAGTTACCAGGTGCCGCTGGTGTTTTTCTGCCAGAACAACCACTGGGCTATTTCCGAGCCCGTGCGTCTCCAGTCCCACACGCACCTCGCGGATCGGGGGACCGGCTTCGGGATGCCCAGCATGCGCGTTGACGGCAATGATGTGCTGGCGGTCATGGCTGCCACGCGCGTGGCACTTGACCGGGCCCGCCGGGGCGGCGGTCCCTCCTTTATTGAGGCCGTCACCTACAGGATGGGCCCGCACACCACGGCCGATGACCCCACCCGGTACCGAGACGCCAACGAACTCGAGGACTGGGCGGCAAAGGATCCGATCGGCCGGGTCCATGCCCTGCTGGACCGGAAGGGCCTGTTCACCGAAGAGTTCGAATCGTCCGTACGGAACAAGGCGGATTCGGTCGCCAGCGAGCTGCGTTCAGGTTGCGTCGGCATGCCGGATCCCGAACCCCTGGACGTCTTCAAGCATGTGTACAGCACTCCCAACTCCTGGCTGGACCGCCAGCAGGACCACTACTCCCGTTACCTGGCCAGCTTCGGCGATCCCGCAGGGGCCACTACTGAAGAAGGTGCACGCTGATGACGCAGCTGACCTTTGCGCGGGCAATAAACTCCGGCCTTCGCAAATCACTCGAGAACGATCCCAAAGTGGTCCTCATGGGCGAGGACATTGGCACCCTGGGCGGTGTTTTCCGCGTGACGGACGGGCTGCAGAAAGACTTTGGCAAGCACCGCGTCATCGACACACCGCTCGCCGAATCCGGGATTGTCGGCACGGCGGTGGGCCTGGCCTACCGCGGCTACCGGCCGGTGGTGGAAATCCAGTTCGACGGCTTTGTCTATTCCGCCTTCGACCAGATCGTCTCGCAGGTGGCGAAGATGCATTACCGCACGCGCGGCGCCGTGAAAATGCCCATCACCATCCGCATCCCCTATGGCGGCGGCATCGGATCTCCGGAGCACCACTCCGAGTCGCCGGAGGCCTACTTCACCCATACGGCAGGCCTTCGGGTGATAACCCCGGCCAGCCCGCAGGACGCGCACACAATGATCCAGCAGGCCATCTCCTGTGATGACCCCGTGATCTTCTTTGAACCCAAGCGCAGGTACCACGACAAAGGCGAGGTGGACGAGTCCCTCGATCCCACTTCCGCTCCGCCGATGGGCCAGGCACGGGTGGTCGCGGATGGCAGCGACGTCACGCTCGTGGCCTACGGGCCGCTGGTGAAGACGGCCCGCGATGCAGCCACTGCGGCCGCGGACGAGGGTGTGTCGGTTGAAGTCATCGACCTGCGGTCCCTGGCCCCCGTGGATTTTGCCACGGTGGAGGCCTCGGTCCGCAAGACGGGCAGGCTGGTGGTCACCCACGAGGCCGGGCAGTCCGGCGGGCTCGGTGCGGAGGTTGCGGCCAGCATTACCGAGCGATGCTTCTACCACTTGGAGGCGGCGCCGGTCCGCATCACCGGCTTTGACGTGCCGTATCCGTATTCGAAGGTGGAGATGCACCACCTTCCGAATCTTGACCGGATCCTCGACGGCGTCGACCGCGCTCTGGGCCGGCCGAATTCGCTGAGCGGGCTGGAAGGATGACCGCCACCATGATCAAGGAATTCCGGCTGCCCGATCTCGGCGAAGGACTGACCGAATCCGAAATCGTCAGCTGGAAGGTGGGGGTCGGGGACACCGTCAGCCTGAACCAGGTCATCGCAGAGGTGGAGACCGCCAAAGCAGTGGTGGAGCTGCCTTCACCGTTCGCGGGCGTGATCACGGCCCTGCATGAACAGCCGGGAACCGTGGTGGAGGTGGGCAAGCCGATTGTCTCATTCGAGGTAAAGGACGACGCCGGTAACCAGCCTGGCGCTGCTGCTCCGGCTGAGGCGCCGGTCCCCAAGAGGGAACCCAACCTTGTCGGGTACGGCGCCGTCGTCGAAAGCACCGGCCGTCCCGTCCGCCGGCAGCGCACGCTGCCTGAGGCCGCCCCGCCGGTTGAGCCTGCCAAAACCGCCGCCCCGCCGGTTGAGCCTGCCAAAACCGCCGCCCCGGTGGCTGAGCCTGTCGAAACCAAACCTGTGGAGACCGGACCTGCCGGCGCCCGTTCTGCCGAGCGGCCCCGTTCCACGCCGCCCGTCCGGAAGCTTGCCAGGGACCTGGGCGTGGATCTGGAGAAGGTGGCGGGGACCGGCCCCAGCGGGCTGATCACGCGCGACGACGTGCGGAATTTCGTGGGCGGCGGGGACCTTCCCGCGGCCGCCCAGGAACTGGCGGCACCGGAATCCGTACCCCGGTCCGCGACGGCCGAGGGTGATCGTGAGGTGCGTACGCCCATCAAGGGTGTCCGCAAATTCACTGCGGCTGCCATGGTCAGCAGCGCCTTCACCGCGCCGCATGTGACGGAGTTCCTGACGGTAGACGTCACTGCGGCCATGGACCTGCTCGCCAGGCTCAAGGAAAGCAAACCTTTTGCCGGCCACAAGCTCACACCGCTGACCCTCGTGGCAAGGGCCGTCCTGATCGCACTGCGGCGCAGTCCTGGCCTGAACGCCAGGTGGGACGAGGCCAACCAGGAGATCGTTCAGTTCAACTACGTGAACCTCGGCATCGCGGCCGCAACCCCGCGCGGCCTCACGGTTCCCAACATCAAGGATGCCGACCGCCTGACGCTCGTCGACCTGTCCGCGGCGCTCGCAGAACTGACGGACACCGCCCGGGCTGGCAAGAGCAGCCCGGAGGACCTCTCCGGCGGCACCATCTCCATCACCAACATCGGTGTCTTCGGAATCGACGCCGGCACACCCATCCTGAACCCGGGGGAGGCCGCTATCCTCGCCGTGGGTGCCGTGCGCAAAACGCCGTGGGAGTACCAGGACCAGGTCGCGCTGCGGCAGGTCATGACCCTGAGCCTCTCCTTCGACCACCGGCTGGTGGACGGCGAGCAGGGATCCAGGTTCCTGGCCGACGTCGGCGCCCTCCTCGCGGATCCGGGCATGGCCTTCGCGATGGCCTAGCTGGTTGTACCGGCTGCCTGCCGCCCGGACTGGCGCGGCAGGCAGCCTGGAAGCAAAGGCCTCTTGCCGGCAGGGCCTGCCGGACGAAGGGGCCTATTGGCCAACGGCGTCAGTCGGCCAGCGGGCGGGCCGTCACCAGCAGGGCCGCCAGGGCCATGTTCTCCAGGAGCGGCCGCGCCGACTTGATGGCCATCCTCCGGCCGTGGCTCCGCACAGAGTGCGGCGTCGAGTTGATCAGGCCGAACGTCGCGTGGGCGCGCATGCGAAGGTCTGCCGTATCCGTTGTACCGTGGATGCCGGCCAGCACGTCCACCCACACTTCCACGTAGCTGCGCTGCAGGGCACGCACCTGGGCCTGGTCCTCGCCGGTCAGGTTGCTGAAGTCCCTGTCCTGCACCCGGATCACGTCGGGGTTGCTGAGGGCAAAGTCCACGTGGAACTGCACCAGCCGGGCCAGGGCGGCAGAAGGATCGGCGGCGTCGGCAACCACATGGCGGCCGCCGTCGAGCAGGTCCTGGCTGACGGTAAGCAGCAGCGCACCCAGCACAGCCTGCTTTCCGGGGAAATGGCGGTACACGGCGGGTCCGCTCACGCCGGCCGCGGCGCCAAGGTCCTCCAGGGAGACCCGGTTGAACCCATTGACGGCGAACAGCGTGGCCGCAGCGGAGAGGAGCGCCTGCCGGCGGGACTCCTTCGCCCGGCTGCGCTGTGTGGGGCCGGATGCCTCATGGCCGGATGCCTCATGGCTGGCAGCCTGGCCGGGAGCGATGAGCTCTCCGTGATCTGTGGTGGGCACATTTCCTCCTCGGAACCCAAGAACTCTACCAACATCCTGTGTTGGACATCACAGTTACTAGAGACTAACCTAAACTCAGTTACGAGGCACTAACCGAGAATGCGGCAGGACTGCTGCCGGAAGTGCCCGGGAATGGAAGCGGTCAATGGAGACACTCGCCAGCCGGCTGGATACCGCCGGCAGCGCATTCGAGGCCAACAGCCTTGCGCAGCGCGCGCTCGCCGATGAGCTACGGAAAAAGCTTGCGACGGCGGCTGCCGGCGGGCCGGAGAAATCCCGCGAGCGGCACATGGCCCGCGGCAAGCTGCTTCCCCGGGAGCGGATCGACCGCCTGCTCGATGACGGCAGCCCCTTCCTCGAGATCGCCCCGCTGGCCGCGAACGGCATGTACAACGACGATTCACCGGGCGCCGGCATCATCGCGGGCATCGGCAGAGTGCACGGCCGCCACGTGCTGGTGATTTCCAACGACGCCACCGTCAAGGGCGGCACCTACTATCCCATGACGGTGAAGAAGCACCTCCGGGCCCAGGAGATCGCGCTTGAGAACCGGCTTCCGTGCATCTACCTCGTGGATTCCGGCGGCGCCTTCCTTCCCAAGCAGGACGAGGTCTTTCCGGACCGGGACCACTTCGGCCGGATCTTCTACAACCAGGCCCGGATGTCCGCCGCCGGGATTCCCCAGATCGCTTCCGTCATGGGCTCCTGCACCGCAGGCGGCGCGTACGTTCCCGCGATGAGCGATGAAACGGTGATTGTCCGCAACCAGGGCACCATCTTCCTGGGCGGGCCGCCCCTCGTGAAAGCCGCCATCGGAGAGATCGTCAGCGCTGAAGAGCTCGGAGGCGGCGGGGTGCACTCCCGGATCTCCGGCGTGACGGACCATCTCGCCGAAAACGACGAGCATGCCCTGCAGGTTGTCCGTGACATCGTCGCCACGCTGCCCCGGCCCGCGGCGCCCGTCTGGGACGTGGACACCGCCGCCGAACCTGTTGCCGAGCCAGGCCAGCTCTACGGCGCCGTCCCCACGGACGTCAACGCGCAGTACGACGTCCGCGAAGTGATCGCCCGGCTGGTGGACGGCAGCCGTTTCCACGAGTTCAAGAAGAACTATGGCGCCACCCTCGTGACGGGATTCGCCAGGCTCCACGGACACCCGGTGGGCATCGTGGCCAACAACGGCGTGCTGTTCAGCGAGTCGGCACTCAAGGGTGCCCACTTCATTGAGCTGTGTGACCAGCGGGGCATTCCGCTGGTCTTCCTGCAGAACATCTCCGGCTTCATGGTGGGCAAGGACTACGAGCAGGGCGGGATCGCCAAGAACGGCGCCAAGATGGTCACCGCCGTGGCCACCACGCGCGTTCCCAAGCTGACCGTGGTGATCGGCGGGTCGTTCGGCGCCGGGAACTACTCGATGTGCGGCCGCGCCTATTCACCGCGCTTCCTGTGGATGTGGCCGGCCAGCCGGATCTCCGTCATGGGCGGCAACCAGGCCTCAAGCGTCCTGGCGACCGTCAAGCGCGACCAGTTCGAGGCGGCCGGTCAGGAGTGGTCCGCCGAGGACGAAGAGGCGTTCAAGGCGCCCATCCGGCAGCAGTATGAGGACCAGGGCAGCCCCTACTACTCGACGGCCCGGCTGTGGGACGACGGCGTGATCGACCCCGCGGACACCCGCACCGTGCTGGGCCTGGCTCTCGACGTCGTGTCCCGCGTTCCGCTGCCGGAGACCTCCTTCGGCCTCTTCCGAATGTGAGCCAGACATGACCACCGAAAACATGTTCCGCACCGTCCTGGTGGCCAACCGCGGCGAGATTGCCTGCCGGGTGATCAGGACCCTGCGCGCCATGGGCATCCGCTCGGTCGCGGTGTACAGCGATGCCGACGCCGGTGCCCGCCACGTGCGCGAAGCCGACGCCGCCGTCCGGATCGGCCCCGCAGCGGCGGCCCAGAGCTACCTCAGCATCGAGGCCATCGTCAGGGCCTGCCAGGACACCGGCGCCCAGGCGGTGCACCCCGGCTACGGATTCCTCAGTGAGAATGCGGACTTCGCCCGGGCGCTGGATGCAGCCGGCATCGCCTTCATCGGCCCCGGGGCCGAAGCCCTGGATGTCATGGGGGACAAGATCCGCTCCAAGAACCATGTGGCCGGGTACGGCGTTCCGGTGGTCCCGGGCATCGCCGAGCCCGGCATGACGGATGAGGAACTCATCGCCGCCGCCCCGGCCGTGGGGTTCCCCCTGCTGATCAAGCCCTCGGCGGGCGGCGGCGGCAAGGGAATGCATGCTGTCGGGCGGCCGGCGGACCTGCCGGCAGCCCTGGCAACCGCACGGCGCGTGGCTGCGGGCGCGTTTGGAGACGACACCCTCTTCCTGGAACGCCTAGTGACGTCCCCGCGGCACATCGAGGTGCAGGTCCTGGCCGATACCCACGGCAACGTCATCCACCTGGGGGAGCGCGAATGCTCCCTGCAGCGGCGGCACCAGAAGGTCATCGAGGAGGCGCCGTCACCGCTGCTGGAATCGCTCTCCGACGGCGAGGCCGTCCGCGCGAAGATCGGTGAGGCCGCATGCCAGGCCGCCCGCAGCGTCCACTACACCGGCGCCGGCACAGTGGAGTTCCTCGTGTCGGACGACTCCCCGGACGAGTTCTTCTTCATGGAAATGAACACCCGGCTTCAGGTGGAACATCCGGTGACGGAAATGGTCACCGGAATCGACCTCGTCGAGTGGCAGGTGCGCATCGCCGCCGGTGAGGTGCTGACCGTCGGGCAGGACGACGTCGAACTTAACGGCCATGCCGCGGAGGCCCGCGTTTACGCCGAAACCCCGCACCGGAATTTCCTGCCGTCCTCGGGCGAGGTAGTGCTCCTCGACGAACGCGGCGGCCTCCTTCCGCCGCGGGGGCAGACTGACCCGCAAAGCGAGGGCGTGCGCATCGACTCATCGCTGCTGCCGGGGCTGGAAATCTCCAGCGACTACGACCCCCTGCTGTCCAAGGTCATCGCCTGGGGCGCGGACCGCAAGGCCGCCCTGGACAGGCTGGACGCGGCGCTGGAGCGGTACACAGTCCTTGGCATCGACACCAACATTGAGTACCTGCGTCTGCTGATAAACGACGACGACGTCCGCGCCGGCCGCCTCGACACCACGCTCATAGACCGCAGGATGCCGGACCTGGAGTTCCGGCACGTCGGCGACGCTGAGCTCACGGCGGCCGCCCTGTGGTTCTGGCTCAGCGAAGTGGGTGCGGTTGAACCGGGTGGAGGAGGGACCTCGATCCTCCCGCCCTGGGACAGCGCCCGGGGCTGGCGCCTCGGCGCCCCCGCACCGTGGCGGATCAGCTTCGGCCTTCCCGGCGGTGCCATGGCCACCGTGGCCATCACTTGGCAGGGCGGCGCCGGCGCCGAAACCGCCGGCGCGGTCCCCGCCCTGGTCCGGGTCGACGACGGACCGGAGCGGATGGTGCGGGTCCCTGGCCCGGCGCCGGACGCCGTCGGACTTGACGCCGTCGGACTTAATGCCACCCCGCCGAACGTCTTCACCTTCGAGAGGGAGGACCAGCAGCACACCTTCGCCATTGGCGTATCCCGCGAAAAACATGCCGGCGGCGGCCCTGGCCGGGCAGCGCGGGCGGGGCGTGTCTACGTGGGCAGCGGCGGCTGGTCCTGCGGGCTCGAGGTCCTCACCCGCGAGTCCCGCCTGGAGCGGGTACTGGCCGCCGTCGAGCGTGAAGAGGGCGCCGCCGATCCGGAAGTCCGGTCACCCATGCCCGGGACCGTCGTCTCCGTTGCGGTGCGCGACGGCGATCCGGTGACAGCGGGCCAGGTGCTGCTGTCCGTGGAGGCCATGAAGATGGAGCACCAGCTCGTGGCCGAGGTCTCCGGCACCGTCCATATCACCGTCGCCGCAGGGGGCCTGGTCAAGGCCGACCAGGTCTTAGCCACCATTCACGCGGCCGGCACCGCAACACAGGATCCAGCAGAAGAACGTAAGGAGGCCTAGCCATGGCCGATTTTGACCTCAGCGAGGAATACCAGGACCTCAGCAAGACCGTCCGCGAATTCGCCGACGAGGTGGTGGCTCCCGTCTCCGCCAAGCACGACGAGGAACACAGTTTTCCCTACGAAGTGGTGTCGCAAATGGCGGACATGGGGCTGTTCGGCTTGCCATTCCCGGAAGAGTACGGCGGCATGGGCGGCGACTACTTCGCGCTGGCCCTTGCGCTGGAACAGCTGGGGCGGGTGGACCAGTCCGTCGCCATCACGCTGGAGGCAGGGGTGTCCCTTGGCGCCATGCCCGTGTACCGTTTCGGCACCGAGGCCCAGAAGCAGGAGTGGCTGCCGCTGCTCGCATCCGGGAAGGCGCTCGCAGGCTTCGGCCTGACCGAGCCGGAGGCCGGCTCGGACGCCGGCGGCACGAAGACCACGGCACGGCTGGAAGGCGGCGGAGGGGCAAAAAACTGGGTCATCAACGGCACCAAGGAATTCATCACCAACTCGGGAACGGACATCAGCAAGCTGGTGACCGTCACCGCCGTCACGGGCCAGCAGGAGCGCAAGGACGGCAGCATCAAGAAGGAGATCTCCACCATCCTGGTGCCCACCGACACGCCAGGCTTCAAGGCGGAAAAGGCATACAACAAGGTGGGCTGGAACGCCTCGGACACCCACCCCCTGACGCTGCGTGACGTCACCGTCCCCGAAGCAAACCTGCTGGGGGAGCGCGGCCGGGGCTACGCCAACTTCCTGTCCATCCTGGACGAGGGCAGGATCGCCATCGCCGCCCTGGCCACCGGCGCCGCGCAGGGCTGCGTGGATCTCTCCGTCCGCTATGCCAGGGACCGCAGGGCCTTCGGGACCAATATCGGCAAGCACCAGGCGGTCGCCTTCAAGATCGCCCGCATGGAAACACGCGCCCACACGGCCCGTCTTGCCTACTACGATGCGGCCGCCCGGATGCTCGCCGGCAGGCCGTTCAAGACCCAGGCGGCCATAGCTAAGATGGTCGCAGGCGAGGCGGCCATGGACAATGCGCGGGATGCCACCCAGGTATTCGGCGGCTATGGCTTCATCAACGAGTTCACTGTGGCGCGCCACTACCGGGACTCCAAGATCCTGGAGGTCGGGGAGGGCACCACGGAGGTCCAGCTTATGCTGATCGCCCGGGAACTCGGGCTGTAGCAGGCCCCGGTGGCCGTGTCTGTCGAAAGTCTGTGGAGAGGCCGAAAGGATCAACGATGATTGACAAGGTTGTTGCCAGCGCTGACGAAGCGGTCGCCGACATACCCGACGGCGCGTCGCTCGCCGTCGGGGGTTTTGGACTGTGCGGGATCCCGGTGGCGCTCATCGATGCCCTTCACCGCCATGGCACCAGGGACCTGGAGACGGTCAGCAACAACTGCGGCGTGGACGACTGGGGCCTGGGAATCCTCCTCAGGGACGGCCGGATCCGCCGGACTGTCAGCTCGTACGTGGGGGAGAACAAGGAGTTCGCCCGGCAGTACCTCGCCGGCGAACTGGAGGTGGTCCTGACCCCGCAGGGCACCCTGGCCGAAAAGCTGCGCGCCGGCGGCGCCGGCATACCCGCCTTCTATACCAAGGCGGGGGTGGGGACCCAAGTATCCGACGGCGGCCTGCCGCAGAAATACGACGCCGACGGCGGCATCGCCATCGCGTCACCACCAAAGGAAGTGCGCAGCTTCAACGGCGTGGACTACGTCCTGGAGGAATCACTGACCCCCGACTACGGGCTGGTCCACGCCTGGAAGGGCGACCGCCACGGGAACCTGGTGTTCCACGCCACGGCCATGAACTTCAATCCACTCTGCGCCATGGCAGGACGGATCACCATCGCGGAGGTGGAGGAACTCGTGGAGCCGGGCGAGCTGGATCCCGAACACGTCCACCTGCCCGGCATCTTCGTCCAGCGCGTAGTCGTGGTGCTCGAGTCCGAGAAACGCATTGAAAAGCGGACGGTGGCACTGTCCGCGGCGTCGGCAACCCAGCCAGTAAGCACCGGAGCGGCAGGAACCACAGGCACCACCGAACAGGCAGGAGCATAGCCATGGAGTCGAACAGCCCGCAGGAGGCCCCACCCCGGCCCGAGGCCGTCCGCCACGAGTACCGCCGCGCTGCCACATCCCACCCGGAAGGCAAGGGCTGGACGCGCAACGAACTCGCGGCGCGGGTGGCGCAGGAACTCAGCAACGGCCAGTACGTGAACCTCGGCATCGGCATGCCCACGCTGATTCCCAACTACATCCCGGCCGGCGTGGAAGTGGTCCTGCACTCCGAGAACGGCATCCTCGGCGTCGGCCCCTACCCGGGGGAGGACGAGGTGGATCCGGACCTGATCAATGCCGGCAAGGAGACCGTCACCGTCAACAAAGGCGCGGCGTTCTTCGACTCCGCCCAGTCCTTCGGCATGATCCGCGGCGGGCATGTGGACGTGGCCGTGCTCGGAGCCATGGAGGTGGCCGCCAACGGCGACCTCGCCAACTGGATGATCCCCGGAAAGATGGTCAAGGGCATGGGCGGCGCTATGGACCTGGTCTTCGGCGCCAAAAAAGTGATTGTCATGATGGAGCACGTGGACCGCAGCGGGAAACCGAAGATCGTGGATCGCTGCTCGCTGCCTTTGACGGGCAAGGCCTGCGTGGACCGCATCATCACCGACCTTGCCGTCCTCGATGTCACGCCTGACGGGCTGATCCTCCGCGAACTCGCCCCGAACGTCTCGGCCGAGGACGTTGCCGCGGCCACCGGTGCGGAGCTGTTCGAGGAAGACCAGGAACTCACGGTATGAGCGCAGCCGGGGGCACAGGCACAGGCAGTTCCGGCAGCGGCAGCGCCCGCGTCATCGAGCAGCGCGGACTTTACTTTGAGGAACTCGAGGAAGGCGTCGTTTACGCCCACCGCCCCGGCCGGACTGTCACGGAAACGGACAACGTGCTGTTCACTACCATGACCATGAACACGCAGGGGCTGCACCTGGACGCCGCGTGGAGCGCGGGCCAGCCCTTCGGCCAGCGGCTGGTCAACTCCATGTTCACGCTGGCCACCGTGGTCGGCCAGTCCGTGGGCCAGCTGACCCAGGGCACCATCATCGCGCAACTGGGGCTGACTGACGTCTCCTTCCCGCACCCGCTCTACCACGGCGACACGCTCTACACGGAGACCGTCATCACCGGCAAGCGGCTCTCCGGCTCACGGCCGGGGCAGGGCGTCGTCACCATGCAGCACACCGGCCGCAACCAGGACGGCACTGTGGTGGCACTGGCCACGCGGAGCTGCCTGATGTGGACGCGCGAGGCGCACATAGAGGCGCAGCGGGCCAAATAATCGGACAATGTCTGTATGACGTTTGTGATGGGCCCTGCCCTGCTTTTCTGCCCTGCCGACCGCCCCGAACGGTTCCAGAAGGCCGCCGAGCGCTCCGATGCCGTCATCCTGGACCTCGAGGATGCCGTGGCGGCGCCGGACAAGCAACGGGCACGGGGCGCCATCCTGGCCCAGCTCGGCGGCTCCGGCGAAGGGCCGGAGCTCGACCCCAGCCGGACCATCATCAGGATCAACCCGGCCGGCACCGAGGACTTCGAAAAGGACCTGCACTGCCTGGCCCACACGCCCTACCGCACCGTCATGCTCGCCAAGGCGGAGAGCGCCAACCAGCTCCGGGCCCTCCCGGACTTCCACGTGATTGCCCTGTGCGAAACGGCCGCGGGCGTGGTCCACGCACCAGCCATTGCGGCCGAACCGAACGTGGTGGCCATGATGTGGGGGGCGGAGGACCTGCTGGCCTCCCTCGGCGGCACTTCCAGCAGGAATGACGACGGCGGCTACCGCGCGGTTGCCCTGCACGCCCGCTCATCCGTGCTCCTGGCGGCGGGCGCAGCCGGCAAGCAGGCCGTGGACGCGGTCTACGTCAACATCCCCGACCTTGACGGGCTCGCCGCGGAGGCACGCGACGCCGCTGCCTCCGGGTTCGGCTCCAAGGCCTGCATCCACCCCAGCCAGGTGGCCGCCGTCCGGGCCGCCTACGCACCCTCGGGCGAGGACGTGGCTGCTGCCACGCACCTGCTGGAGGCAGCAAGGGAAGCCGGGAGCGGCGTGTTCCAGTACCAGGGCCGGATGATCGACGGACCCATTCTTCGGCACGCGGAGTCGGTGCTCCGCAGGGCACGGTAGGTTCCGCACGGCCGCGGTAGGTTCCGCACGGCCCCCGTCACCCGCCCGTCGGCCTCCTGTTTTCCGGACGCCATCACTTCCTGGCCCGCAGGGAAATGGGCGGGATCGCCTCGTAGAGGGGCGTCCGGATCCAGCGCTGGCCGGTCTCCCGGAACTCAGCCCGGGTGGCGAACCGGTACAGGTAGGTGCGGGCGCGCACCCAGCGGGGGCGTTCGCCGTCGAACGGGTCGTGGCGCAGCAGCCGCAGCATGGCTGCGTCAGCCTCGAGCAGCTTGCCGAGGAAGGCGTAGAACCATTCCTCGTGGACCGTGCGCAGGGGCAGGAACCACATGAGCCAGTCCAGGCGCAGGTGGTAGGGAGCCCACTGGCGGGGGAGCCGGTGCACCTCGCCTGGTTTTCCCTTGAAACCGTACTCGCGCCAGTCGGCCGCCTCGTCCGGCTCCTCGGCAAGGGTGCCCTCCACCGCCACCTCAATGCGCTGCTTGGTCACCGTGCCGAACGCGCCGTAGGTGTTCACCAGCTGCCAGCGGTTGAAGCTGGCGTTCATCAGCTGGTAGTGGGAGAACAGGTTGCGGATGGGCCAGTAGCTGAGGACCACCAGGAGCAGGGACGCGGCCAGCGTGATGAGAAGCCACCACAGCGGCGTCTCCCCAGTGGTGTGCCAGTCCAGCGGAATGACCGGCAGAACCGCGTGCGCCACGGGATCGCTGACGCCGGCGAACGCCAGCACGATCGCTATCCAGTTCAGCCACGCAAAGTTGCCGCTGGCCACCAGCCACAGCTGCGTGAAAATGATGATGCCCGCCGCGATGCTGCCCAGCGGCTGGGGCGCGAAGAGGAAGAACGGCACCACCAGCTGGGCGAAGTGGTTGCCCACCACCTCCAGCCGGTGGAAGGGCTTCGGCAGCAGATGCGCCTGCCGGCTTAAGGGTCCTGGCATGGGCTGGGTCTCGTGGTGGTAGTACAGGGCGGTGAGGTCGCGCCACTCCCGGCCGCCGCGGATCTTGATCATGCCGGCCCCGAATTCCAGCCGGAACACCAGCCAGGCCACGAGGATCAGGATGGTCCGGGGCGGATCGGTCTGGTCCGATCCCAGGAAGGCCACCGTGAAGCCGGCCTCCAGGAGCAGCATTTCCCAGCCGAAGCCGTAGAACGTCTGCCCTACATTGACCACTGACATGTACAGCAGCCACAGTGCAAGGAATGAGATCAGCGGTACCCAGGGCGGCCCTAACTGGGGGAGGCCGAGGACCAGGACGCCGGAAATGAGCAGACCCGCAGCGCAGACAGCCCGGAACAGCCGGTCCGAATAACGCCAGCGGAACAGCGTGGGCCGGCGCATCCGGCTGAAGGATTTCAGGTAGTCCGGAACCGGAAGGAGCCCGCGCTCGCCGAGCAGGGCGGGGAACTGGTTGAGGGAGGAGAGGAACGCAACGAGGTAGAGTGCGGCAACACCGCGCTGCAGCACCTGCCGGGCGAATTCATAGTCCGGCGCATCGAACCACGCGGCCCAGTCCACGGGCACCACGTTACCCCCGCGCGGAAGCGCGTCAAGGTGCTGCGGATCGCACCGTGCAGCCAGCCTGCGCCGATCCCCGGGACGTCCTTCGGCCACTGGCGGTGCGGGATACTTAAGCCATGCAGACTTCCGGCCCCAGCCGACCAGCCAGCCAGCCGCGCACCATCGTCATCCTCGGATCCACCGGTTCCATCGGCACCCAGGCGATTGACGTCGTCGACGGCGCCCCCCATCTTTTCGAGGTTGTGGCGCTGAGCGCCGGGGGCGGCAACCTCGAACTCCTCGCCCGGCAGGCCGTGCACACCCGGGCCGCGGCCGTCGGCATCGCCGAAGGAAATCCCGGGCGGCTCCGGGACCTGATCAACGACGCCGCCCGCCAGGCAGGGGTCCGTCAGTACCGTCCCGAGATCATCGCCGGCCACGACGCCTCAACCACGATCGCCGCCATGAAGGCGGACGTGGTGCTCAACGGCATCACGGGTTCGATCGGGCTGGCGCCCACGCTGGCCGCGCTGGAATCCGGTGCCACGCTGGCGCTCGCCAACAAGGAATCCCTGATCGTTGGCGGTTCGCTGGTCAAAGCCGCCGCCGCGGAGGGACAGATCGTGCCGGTGGACTCCGAGCACTCCGCCATCGCCCAGTGCCTGCGCTCGGGCACCGCCGCGGAGGTGGACAAGCTCATCCTGACCGCCTCCGGCGGGCCGTTCCGCGGCCGTACCCGCGAAGAGCTCTTCGCGGTGACGCCGGAGGAGGCCCTGGCCCACCCCACCTGGGATATGGGCCTGATGGTCACCACCAATTCCGCCAGCCTGGTGAACAAGGGCCTCGAAGTCATTGAGGCGCACCTGCTGTTCGACATTCCGCTGGACCGGATCGATGTGGTGGTCCACCCGCAGTCCGTGATCCACTCGATGGTGCAGTTCGTGGACGGTTCCACCATCGCCCAGGCGTCGCCGCCGGACATGCGCCTGCCGATTGCGCTCGGCCTGGGCTGGCCGGACCGGGTGCCCAACGCCGCAACCCCCTGCGACTGGACCCGCGCCACCAACTGGACGTTCGAGCCGCTGGACTCCGTCGCGTTCCCAGCCGTCCAGCTGGCCAAGGACGCGGCGAGGCAGGGAAGCACCTACCCGGCTGTGTTCAACGCCGCCAACGAGGAAGCCGTCACGGCTTTCCACGCCGGACACATCCGGTTCACGCGCATCGTGGACACCATCGAGGCCGTCCTCAGCGAACACTCGGGTTCCTCCGGGCTAACGGTCGGATCCGTGCTCGATGCTGAGAAATGGGCACGTGCGCGCACCCACGAACGTTTAGCAGTGAGCAGTCTCTAGGAAGCAGCAGATCTGAAGCATGAGTCCCGTCATCCTCTTTATTCTTGGTGTCGTCTTTGTGGCGGTCGGCATCGCAGTATCGATCGCGCTGCACGAGGTGGGCCACCTGGTGCCCGCCAAGCTGTTCAAGGTGCGCGTCACCAAGTACATGATCGGCTTCGGCCCCACCATCTGGTCGACCAAAAAAGGTGAGACCGAGTACGGCTTCAAGGCGTTGCCGCTTGGCGGCTATGTCTCGATGATCGGCATGTACCCGCCCAACAGCCAGGACGGCTCGGTGCGCCCGTCCAGCACCGGCATGTTCCAGACGCTGGCCAGCGAGGCCCGCTCCCTGGCCCATGAAGATGTGGGACCCGGGGATGAGAACCGCGTGTTCTACCGGCTCCCGGTCTGGAAGAAGATCATCATCATGCTCGGCGGGCCGGCAATGAACCTGCTCATCGGCCTCGTGCTCACCGCGGTTCTGCTCATGGGCTTCGGCATCTCGGAGCCCACCACCACCATCGCGGATGTTTCCAAGTGCCAGGTGAAGGCGGGCGAGACCGTTGACCCGGACTCCGCCGAGTGCAAGCCGACACCGGCAGCTGCAGCCCAGCTCAAGCCCAACGACGTCATCACCGCCTTCGACGGAAAAACCGTCACCAGCTGGGACCAGTTGACGGGCTGGATCCGTGCTTCTGCCGGCAAGGAAGTGTCCATCACCGTGGAGCGCAACGGCTCCCCGGTGACCAGCACCGTCACCCCCGTCCTGTCCGCCCGCCCGGTCGTCGGAGCGGACGGACGCCAGGCAAAGGATGACGCCGGAAAGCTCCTCTACCAGGACGTCGGCTTCCTGGGCATCGGCGCGCAGACCGCCCTGGTTCCCCAGCCGGCGTCGTCCGTCCTGCCCATGGCAGGGGAGAACATCAAACAGGTGGCCGGGGTGGTGCTTAATCTGCCGGCCCGGGTTGCCGGCGTCGCCAAGGCGGCGTTCAGCGAAGAACCCCGCGACCCCAATGGCCCCATCAGCGTGGTGGGCGTGGGCCGCGTGGCTGGCGAGGTGGCCGCCATGGAGGAAGTGCCCGCCCAGGCCCGGCTCGCCGCCCTGGTGGGGCTCCTCGCCGGACTGAACTTCGCCCTGGCCGTTTTCAACCTCATACCGCTGCTCCCGCTCGACGGCGGCCATGTGGCCGGCGCACTCTACGAGGCCGTGCGGCGGCGGGTGGCGAAGCTGCTCGGCAAACCCGATCCGGGTGCCTTCGACATTGCGAAGCTGCTGCCTGTGACCTACGTGGTTGCCGCGCTTCTCATGGGGATGGGTGCGCTGCTGATCTACGCGGACATCGTTAAGCCCGTTAATCTCTTCGGCTGATCTTTACTTATCATCCTATATCGGCTGATAACTAGTTATCAGCTCCAAATGATTGATTTAGATAAATAAACCGGATACGGTTTAGAAATGTACGTTCTGACCATCGACCAGCGTGGCAGCACCAATGACACGGACCGGGTGCCCGAGCTCCTCGAAGCCCTCGGCAGCCATCCCGGTGTTCGCTTTGAACGCTCTGTCGGCGACGAAGTGCAGGGGGTTCTGCAGGACCCTGCCCTGGTGGTCGACGTGGCGCTGCTAGCGCTGCGGAGCGGGCGATGGTACGTGGGGATAGGCGTCGGCCCGGGAACCCTGGCGCCGGACGCCAGCCCCCGCGAAGGGTCCGGACCCGCCTTTGTTGCCGCGCGCCGGGCGGTGGAGCGGGCCAAGTCAGCCGCGAGCCATGTTCCCGCGGCAGTGGTTGCGGGGAGCCGGGAACCAAGGGCCGCCGCGGCCTGCGCCAACGCGGAGGCGGTGCTGCGCCTGGTCGGGAGGCTGGTGCAGGACCGGACCGATGCCCAGTGGCGCGTGGTGGATGCCCTCCGTGTGAAAAGCGGAGCCCCAACGGAGCGGGGACCCGGACGTCACGGACTCCAGAAGCAGGTTGCACGGGATCTGGGAATCAGCGAACAGTCGGTGAGCCGGGCCGTCTTCCGGTCGGGCTGGCAGGAAGAATGGGCCGCAAGGCCGGCGGTGGAGATGCTGCTGGCGACCGCCCACCGCCTTGCCCTTGAGAACCCCACCCCGGGGGCCCGGGACGGCGACAACAACCGAGGAGAACCGTGAACGCTGTCTGGATCGCAGCCGCCCTGCTGACAGCCGGATTCGTGGGCTGGCCCGTCACGGCCCTGGTTTTCCGGCTGGCCCGTACCATCGACGACAAAGCCGATGCCGCCGCCGGCGCCGGCCGGGACAGTGCAGACGACCCCTCGGCGGATGTGACCGTGGACAGCCCCGCCACAGGGGACAGGGACAATGCGGGGGACAGGGCCAATACCGTGAACGGCGACATCACGGTGGACGCCGGCCAGGGTGCCACGCTGGCACCCGGAGGCGGTGCCCCGGGCACCCGGATTCTCCGGGGCGGGGCCATCATCGGCGTGCTCGAGCGGCTGGCTGTCTGCCTCGCCATCCTGGCCGGGCAGCCCGTGGCCATCGCCTACGTGGTGGCTATCAAGGGCCTGGGCCGGTTCGCGGAACTCAAGGAAACGCCCGTGGCTGCGGAGCGGTTCATCATCGGCACCCTGGCCTCCATGCTGTGGGCGGCGGGAGTTGCCGCCTTCACGAAGGTCGTGCTCCTCGGCTAGCCCGGCCGCGGGATAGGGTATCTCTATGACTGTTTTTGCTGTTGAGTACGTATACGACGCCGAATCCTCCGAAACGCGCGCGGCCACCCGCCCCGCCCACCGCGAATGGACTGCAGGACTGGCGCAGGACGGCACTCTTCTTGCCAGCGGACCCTACGGCGACGGTGCAGGCGCTTTGCTCATCTTCAAGGCGGCCGACGAAGCCGCACTCAACGAGATCCTCCGGCAGGATCCCTTCGCCGGTGCGGGTGTCATTTCCGGCATCCGGACCACTGAATGGGCCCCCGTGACCGGCCTCCTGGCTGAGCACGCAGCCTAGCCGCCGCCGCACTACCGATTTTCGAATTCAAGGAGTCCACGTGACCTCGGTCAGCCTGGGAATGCCATCCGCACCGCCGCCCGTCCTTGCCCCGCGCCGCAAGACGCGCCAGATCAAAGTGGGCTCCGTCGGCGTCGGTTCAGATTTCCCCATCAGCGTGCAGTCGATGACCACCACGCCCACCACGGACATCAATGCCACGCTGCAGCAGATTGCCGAGCTGACTGCGTCCGGCTGCGACATCGTCCGGGTGGCGTGCCCGTCCGCAGACGACGCTGAAGCCCTTCCGATCATCGCCCGGAAGTCGCAGATCCCGGTCATCGCCGACATCCACTTCCAGCCGAAGTACGTCTTCGCCGCAATCGAGGCCGGCTGCGCGGCAGTGCGCGTCAACCCGGGCAACATCCGCAAGTTCGACGACCAGGTCAAGGAGATCGCCAAGGCGGCCAAGGACCACGGCACGTCCATCCGCATTGGCGTCAACGCCGGGTCACTGGAACCGGGCATCCTGAAGAAGTACGGCAAGGCCACCCCGGAGGCCCTGGTCGAGTCGGCTGTCTGGGAAGCCTCACTGTTCGAGGAGCACGGCTTCCACGACTTCAAGATCTCCGTCAAGCACAATGACCCGGTGGTCATGGTGGCGGCCTACGAAATGCTCGCCGAGAAGGGCGACTGGCCGTTGCACCTTGGCGTGACGGAGGCCGGACCCGCGTTCCAGGGAACCATCAAGTCGGCCACAGCCTTCGGCGCCCTCCTCTCGCGCGGCATCGGCGACACTATCCGCGTGTCCCTCTCCGCGCCTCCGGTGGAGGAAATCAAGGTGGGCAACCAGATCCTGCAGTCGCTGAACCTGCGGCCCCGCAAGCTCGAAATCGTCTCCTGCCCCTCCTGCGGCCGCGCCCAGGTGGATGTCTACACCCTCGCCGAGCAGGTCACCGCCGGGCTCGAGGGAATGGAGATCCCGCTGCGCGTCGCCGTCATGGGCTGCGTTGTCAACGGTCCGGGCGAAGCGCGCGAAGCTGACCTCGGCGTCGCCTCCGGCAACGGCAAGGGCCAGATATTTGTGAAGGGGGAGGTCATCAAGACTGTCCCCGAGAGCCAGATTGTTGAGACACTGATCGAAGAGGCCATGCGTATCGCGGAAGAGATGGGGGAGGCCGATGGCGAAGATGCTGTCAAGGGTAGCCCCGTGGTTAGCGTCTCATAAGGACGGCGCCGCGCCGGACGGTGCCACCGTCCGGGTACTGGGTGTTGCGGACACCCAGCAACTGCGCGAACTGGCTGGGACGGATCCCGTCGCCAACGTGTTCATTCTGGCGCACCTGGAGTCAACGGACTCCGCCGCGCCAACCCCGGGGGGCGCGAACGTCCTGGGTGTTTTCGACGACGACGTGCTGGTTGGCGCCTGCTGGGCAGGCGCCAACCTGGTCCCCGTCCAGCTGGATCCGGAGCAGGCCGGAGCGGTGGCTGCCGCGGCCCACCGCTCCGGGCGCCGGTACGCGTCAATCTTCGGACCGGCGGCCACGGTCCTTGCCCTGCACCGCCACCTGGAGGAGCTGGGCCACCTGGCCCACGAGGTACGGCCCGACCAGCCGCTCATGACCATCACCGGCCCTCCCACCGTCGAGCCGAACTGGCAGTTGGGATACGGGCAGTACGCCGACTTTGACGCCATCCTCCCCGCATGTGCGGCGATGTTCGAGGAAGAGGTTGGCTACTCGCCGTACCTCGGCGGCCGCGACTTCTACAGCCGCCGGGTGGCGGGCCTGATCCGCCAGGGGCACTCCCTGGTCCATTTGAAGGACGGCGAAGTCGTGTTCAAAGCTGAACTCGGCGCGGTCACGGCCGAGGTCACACAGGTGCAGGGCGTATGGATGAATCCCAGCCACCGGGGACTCGGGCTGAGCGCCGGCTACATGGCGGCCGTGGTGCTGCTGGCCCAGAAAATGGCACCTGTCACCAGCCTGTACGTCAATGACTACAACTCCCGGGCCCGGGCAACGTACGAACGCGTAGGCTTCCGGCAGGTAGGCACCTTCGCCACGGTTCTCTTCTAGCCTGTGACCCAATCTGCCCCCGCCAAGCTGATTTGGAATCGGTGACGGCTATCACATAGGTTCGTTCTAACCGCGTTTTCGGGCTCGGGTGGTCTTTCGGGAATTTGCGGCATGACCGGCCGCGGAGCCACGCCACCACAGGGATGACCAGCCGGAAACGGCCAGGGGCTTCTTCTGCGGGGCGTGGCTTTTCCTTTCAGCTGCCGCAGGGCCTGGAAACCTGTACTGCTGCCCAGCCGGTAGATTAGTACCCAGACAATCAGCACTTTCCCCAGAAACGGACATCTACCCGTGGTTCTTCGACTCTCCAAGCTTTTCCTGCGCACCCTGCGTGAAGACCCCGCCGACGCCGAGGTGGCCAGCCACCGGCTGCTCGTGCGCGCGGGATACATCCGCCGCGCGGCTCCGGGCATCTACACCTGGCTGCCGCTGGGACTGAGCGTGCTCCGCAAGGTGGAACAGATCATCCGGGAAGAGATGGCCGCCATCGGCGCACAGGAAGTCCACTTTCCCGCGCTGCTCCCGAAGGAGCCCTACGAGGCGACCAACCGCTGGACCGAGTATGGCGAAGGGCTGTTCCGGCTGAGGGACCGCAAGGGCGGCGACTACCTGCTGGCCCCGACGCATGAGGAGATGTTCACCCTCCTGGTGAAGGACCTGTACTCCTCGTACAAGGACCTGCCGCTGAGCATCTACCAGATCCAGAACAAGTACCGCGACGAGGCACGTCCCCGCGCCGGACTCCTCCGCGGCCGCGAATTCATCATGAAGGACTCCTACTCGTTCGACGTCGACGACGCCGGGCTGGACGCCAGCTACTCCGCCCATCGGGCGGCCTACCTGAAGATCTTCGAGCGGCTGGGCTTGGAAGTCATTCCCGTGACAGCCACGGCCGGCGCGATGGGCGGCTCCAGGAGCGAGGAGTTCCTGCACCCGACCGACGTCGGCGAGGACACCTTCGTGCGCTCCGCCGGCGGCTACGCCGCCAACGTCGAAGCGGTGACCACGGTGGTTCCCGCCGAGATCGACTACACCAACGCCCCGGCCGCGGAAATCCGCGATACCCCGAACACTCCCACGATCGAAACGCTCGTGGCCGCCTCGAACGAGCTCGTGCCGCGCAGCGAGGCCGACGGCGGTCCCTGGACTGCCGCTGACACGCTCAAGAACGTTGTCCTCGCCGTCACCCTGCCTACCGGAGAGCGCCAGATCGTCGTCCTCGGTGTCCCCGGCGACCGGGGCGTCGACCTCAAGCGCGTCGAGGCCAACATCGGTGCCTACCTCCCGGTGGCCGGCGAGATTGCCGTGGAAGCCGCGGGCGAGGAGGACCTGGCCAAAAATCCGCTCATCGTGCGCGGTTACCTCGGCCCGGGCATGTCCCTGAGCGAACCCCTCCTCGGCCTGGAGGGCGCCGCCAAGCTCCTGTACCTGGTGGATCCCCGCGTCGTCAGCGGCACCGCCTGGGTTACCGGCGCCAACATGGCCGGCAAGCACGTCTTCGGGCTCGTCGCGGGCCGCGACTTCACCTGGGATGGCGTCATCGAGTGCACCGAAGTGCGCGCCGGTGACGAAGCCCCGGACGGCTCCGGGCCCCTCGAAACGGCCCGCGGCATCGAGATGGGACACATCTTCCAGCTGGGCCGCAAGTACGCCGAAGCGTTGGAACTGAAAGTCCTGGACCAGAACGGCAAGCAGGTGGTGGTCACCATGGGCTCCTACGGCGTGGGTGTTACCCGGGCCGTGGCCGCGCTGGCCGAATCCAACCACGACGCCAAGGGCCTCGTCTGGCCCCGCTCCGTGGCTCCGGCCGATGTGCACGTCGTGGCCGTCGGCCGCGGCGAGGAGATCTTCGCCGCCGCTGAGCAGCTAGCCCTCGAGCTTGAAGGCGCGGGCCTGGAAGTTATCTATGATGACCGGCCCAAGGTTTCCCCGGGCGTCAAGTTCGGTGACGCCGAGCTTGTCGGCGTGCCCACCATCCTTGCGGTCGGCCGCGGACTGGCGGACGGCGTCGTCGAGATCAAGGACCGCCGCAGCGGCGAGGCTGAAAACGTGGCAGTGGACAAGGCCGTTGACTACGTGGTCAACGCCGTCCGCAGCAACTGACGCCGATCCACAAAGTGGTTTCGGGGTTCGAGTCGATCCAGCTCGCCACTATCGTCCTGATAGTGGTGGCTGGGTTCTCCGCAGGCTGGGTGGACGCCGTCGTGGGCGGCGGCGGCCTGCTGCAGTTGCCTGCGCTGCTGCTCGTGCCGGGCATCACCCCGGTGCAGGCACTGGGCACCAACAAGATGGGCTCCATTTTCGGCACCACCACCAGCGCCGTGACCTACTACGGCCGCGTGCGGCCCGACCTGCGGACGGCCGTGCCGATGGCCGTGATCGCACTGGCGGGCAGCTTCGGCGGTGCGCTGCTGGCCACCCGGCTGCCGGCGGAGGTGTTTAAGCCGATCATCGTGGTGGCCCTTGTCGCCGTCGCGGTGTTCACGGCCCTTAAGCCCGACGCCGGCCACATCACCGTCCTCCGGCACGATGGCCATACGCACTATGTCGTGGCCTGCGCCATCGGCGCCGTGATCGGGTTCTACGACGGCCTGATCGGGCCCGGCACCGGATCGTTCCTGGTCATCGCGCTGGTCTCGGCGATGGGCTATGCCTTCCTCGAGGCCAGCGCCAAGGCAAAAATCGTCAATGTGGCCACGAACGCCGGGGCACTCATATTTTTCCTCCCGCACGGCTCCCTGCTCTGGGGTGTCGGCCTGCTGCTGGGCGCGGCGAACATGGCCGGTGGCTACCTCGGCGCGCGCACCGCTGTGAAGCAGGGGAGCAAGTTCGTGCGCGTGGTGTTCCTTGCGGTGGTTTTCGCCCTGATCATCAAGCTCGCCTTCGACGTCTGGCAGGAGAACTTCGCCTGAGCCTGGCTCCCGGCCGGGCTTTCTCCTCGCGGGCGGCTCAGTGACGGCGTAACATGCCCCTATGTCAGCCGGCGCAGAACCGTACCTGGATGCCTTGGCTGCCGCCGTCCGGCACGCCGCGCAATGGCTGGAAAGCCAGCCCAGCCGGCGGGTAGGTCCGCAGCAGGCAGCCAGGGAACTTGCCGCAGCATTCGATGGGGCGCTGCCACAGTCGGGTATGGCCCCTGCCGACGTGGTGGACTACCTGGCCAGCCACGCCGAACCGGGCCTCATGGCCATGCCGTCCGGACGCTTTTTCGGCTGGGTCATCGGGGGTACCCTCCCGGCAGCCATGGCGGCGGACTGGCTCGTCAGCGCCTGGGACCAGAACTCGGTGCTCCGCTATGCCACACCTGCCATTGCCGCCATCGAGGATGCCGCCGGCCACTGGCTGCTGCAGCTGCTCGGCCTGCCCAAGGAGTCCGACGTCGGCTTTGTCACCGGAGCCACCATGGCCAACTTCACCGGGCTGGCCGCCGCCAGGTGGCGGCTCCTCAGGAATGCCGGCTGGGACCTGGAACGCGACGGACTCTTCGGGGCGCCGCGGATCCATTGCCTGGTGGGGGAGGAACGTCACGACTCGGTGGACCTCGCGCTGCGTTACCTGGGCATGGGCAGCCCCACCGTGGTTCCGGCCGACAGCCAGGGACGCATCGACGCGGCGGAGCTGGACTGTGCCCTGGACCGGATCGCGCTGGAACATACTTCCGCGGACCAACCCGGCGGAGCCCAGGGTGCCGGCCGAGCCCTGGTGCTGGTGTGCCTGCAGGCCGGAAACCTCCACTCCGGAGCCTTTGACCCCTTCACCGCGGCCACCGCGGTGTCCAAAGCACACGGCGCCTGGGTTCATGTTGACGGTGCCTTCGGGCTCTGGGCTGCGGCCGTCCCGGAACTCGCAGGGCTGACCGCAGGTGTGGAACTGGCCGACTCGTGGGCCACGGACGCCCACAAAAGCCTTAACGTCCCATACGACTGCGGGGTCGTCGCGGTTCGGGACGCCCAGGCGCTGCGCAGTGCCATGGGGCTGAATGCCAGCTACCTCCTCCAAGATCCCGACGGCTCCGGTGATCCCAGCCACCGGGTGCCGGAGCTCTCCCGCAGGGCCAGGGGAGTGCCCGTCTGGGCAGCGCTGAGGTCGCTGGGCAGGGCCGGCGTCGCCGAGCAGATTCGCCGTCTGGCTTCCGCCGCCGCCCAGCTCGCGGAAAACCTCACCGCGGTTGACGGGGTGGAAGTGCTCAACGACGTCGGCTACACGCAGATCACGGTGGCTTTCGGCGACGACGGCACAACCCGGCGCGTGGCGGACCGGCTCATCGCCGACGGCAAGGTGTGGATGTCAGGGTCCCGCTGGCACGGCAGGGATGTGGTGCGGATATCCGTCAGCAACTGGACCACCGACGCCGCCGACGTCGCCACTGCGGTGGAAGCAGTGCGGTCGGCTGTCGAAGCCGTCCGGCCGGGCCGGTCCTGACGGTCCTATGACGGCGGGGTATCCATGGCGTCCGCGCCCGGTTCGGGCAAGTCGTGGGCCGCCGGAAGCCCGTCCAGGGTCCGCCCGGCAAGTGTGCTGGCCACCCACAGCGACCGTGCCATATCACCGGCGTGGCCCGGCCTCGAGGTGTAGTGGAGGGCGTTGTCCACCTCCCGGACCAGGCTCCATTGCCGGGCCACCTCCGGGTCCAGCCCTGCCGTGACACTGAAGTCATGGCACCTGGCAAGCAGGCCCGCGGCTGTATCCGTTGCGGGCAGGTCCGAAATACGGTTCCAGAGCACGGGAGCCACGGCGAACTCCGCCTCACCCACCATCGGCTGGGGATCGATGGCGGCAAAGCCGTCGGCGACATTGGCGGCCGTTGGGCTCCCGGAGGCAGGCCCTGGCGCTCCCGGCCTGGCCAGGATGTTGAGGTAGTGGAAGTCCGTATTGACCAGGACGTCCTCGGACGAGCGGCGGCCCACGGCGCCGCGCGTCTGGCAAACCTCGAGCGCGGCCTCCAGCAGCCACCGGGGAAACGGCCGGCCCAGCTGTTCCCAGTCGGCGGGCAGGTCATCGCTCCACTGTTCCGCCCGCGCGGCCACGTGCACAAATTCCAGCCACTGCGGCCTGCCGTCGGGCACCAGGCTCAGCTGCCGCATCAGACCGCCCCACACCTCACGGGCGGTATCCATCGGCTCTGTCCGGAGCGACCTGCCGGCATCAAGACGCTCAAGGAGCATGGAACACGTTCCGGCATCGGAGGCCAGCAGCTTCACCGCACCATGGCCGTTCCACAGCGCCAGCGCGTGGCGTTCCACCAGCGCTTCATCGTGCGGAAAGGCGACCTTCAACGCTGCGGCCGATCCTGCGACGCGGACCGGCACCACAACCCCGCCGTGCCCGCTCCAGGGGAGCGCTCCCGGTTCCAGGTCAAGCTCAAGCTGCCATTGCTCCAGCCGGCCGCGGATCATGTCCGGGAGGGAGGCCAGCCAGGCCCTGCCGGCGCTGCTGCGGGAATAGCGGCGCGCCAGGTCCGGGGGAATGGGAACATCTGCTGACCGGCTCACAGCTCCAGCGTAATAGAGGCGGCCCAACCAGACGGGCAGGCCGGACAGCGGCTTCCGGCCCGATGCGCTGGCTCCTACACGATGCCGCTGGCCCCCAGCAGGTTGCCGATGGTGAATGTCGCCGCCAGGGCGAGGCCGCCCCCCACCACCACCCGTGCAGCAGCCCGGATTTTCGAGCCTCCGCCGATCCACGCTCCGACGGCCCCAGTCACGGCCAGGGCAAGCAGTACTGCGCCAAAAGTCACGGCAACACGAATGCTTTCCGGAGGCAGCAGGATGGCGAGCATCGGCAGCACGGCCCCCAGCGTGAAGGCGATGGCCGATGCGAAGGCGGCATGCCAAGGGCTCACGATGTCCTCTTCGTCAATATTGAGCTCGGCGGAAAGATGGGCAGCCAGGGCGTCGTGCTCGGTGAGTTCCCGGGCCACTCTCCGTGCTGTCTCCTCGCTTAGGCCCTTGCTTCTGTAGATCTCGGCGAGTTCCAGCAGTTCCTCTTCCGGTTCCTCGGCCAGTTCACGCCGTTCCTTCTCGATCAGCGCCTTCTGGCTGTCGCTCTGGCTGCTCACGGAGACGTACTCGCCCAGGGCCATGGACACGGCGCCACCCACGAGGCCGGCAGCACCGGCGGCGAGGATGGGGCCGTTCTCGCTGGTCGCTCCGGCCACGCCCACCACAATGGCGGCGACCGATACGATCCCGTCGTTGGCGCCGAGGACACCGGCACGCAGCCAGTTCAGGCGGTGCACGATGTCGTTGCCGTGGGGCTCATTGGCATGCTGCCCCGCAGGGGGCAACGCCTGCTTGTCCGCTGGATCCATGGCTCCAGCAAACCACCTGGAGGCAGCCGGCTGCCAGTGGAATGTCACCGGCCCCGCGCTTAGGGGGCGGCGGGAGTCACCACTGCGCCGCCGGTGGTCTGGCGTGACGGGGTCGCAGCCGGTTCCGGAAGCTCCGGCAGGAGCGTGGTGTCCAGCACAATGCCAGGCACGGGCCCCGGATCGGACCCCCAGCGCATGGTCCGCTGGGCGGCCGCGACCAGCGAGGCGACGGCCCAGCGCCGGGTCTCACCTTCGCTCAGGGCCACAAGGTCGCCGTAGACCGGCAATGTTCCGGCTTCCAGGCTGGCCAGTCCCGCAGCGGGTTTCTGCAGGAACGAGGTGCCCAGGGTGTAGCCCGGTTCCCGGGGAGGAACGGACACACAGTGAACGCGGGTGTACGCCTCTGCCTGGCCAACCAGGGACTCGTGCGTGGCCAGCAGGGAGGCAGCCTGGTCCGCGGCGGACCCGTTCAGGCGGGTCAGCGCCACCTGATAGCCATACACCGTCTCAACTTCGGTCCGAACCACCCGGTTCAGGGCTGCAGCCAGCGTGGCACCAGACGGCTCGGCCGCCTGGGTGGACCGGTCACCGGTGCTCGTTTCGGGGCTGCCCTGCGTCTCAGTGCTGCTGTTCGAAGGGCCGGTGACCGGGCACGCCGTGGCTGCGTTGCCCCGGGTCGCCCTCGGTGCCTCAAGCGCAGGTGGCGGCGTCCCGGCAGCCTGCGCCAGCCCCGTCGCCTGAAGCAGCTGAGCAGCCCCTACCGCTGCGAGCAGGCGGGCCATCCCGCCGTAGGCCTTCTCGGCATCCACGAGACGCGACTTGCCGCTCTGGGAGAGCGCGGCCACCAGTGTTGGCAGCGTTGCCGTGCCCGCGGATGCTGTCCCTGATGATGCGGTGGCGGACGGGCGTGCGGTTCCCGACGCGCCGGCCGGAGTTGTGCCCGCCACAGAACTGGCGGCACCGCCCGGAAGGAGTGCCCTTGCCTGCGTAGTCAGCAATGTCACAGTGTGCGAAAACAGCTGCCGCCGGGCTCCGGACGAACCGTCCGCGAGCTGCTGGCTGGCAGTCCTCAGATCCAGGGTTTCGGCGAGGGCGGCGGCGCGCGCCTGCTCGGAGAAGGGCGGGGCTGGCGGGGCCGGGGATTCCCGCGGAACCAGCGCAAAGCCCAGGCTCAGCACCAGGAGCGCGGAGAGTGCCAGCAGGCCGTACCGGAGATAGCTGGCCGGCCCTCTTTTTCGCCCGCTGTCGTCGTTCACAACAGACCATGTTGTCACGGCCGACGGGAAGTCCGTGCACCAAGCTGCCCGGAAAATCGCTAGGCTAGTAGTCACAACATCATCTAACGGGAGGCGGCCGGCATCGTGAGCAATGCAGAAGCCACGACTTCATCAGACCGGACCGACGCGGGAAAGGCTGAACCCGCGGCTGTCCACAATCCCGAGGCTGAACGCCTCCGGGCGCTGCTGGAACCCGCGGTCCAGTCGCACCGGCTTTACCTGGAGGATGTTGCCATCCACATCGCAGGCTCCAACCGCGTGGTCCACGTAGTGGTGGATCTGCCGCAGGAAGAAACCGGCGGGGTAAGCCTTGACGTCATCGCTGACATCTCCAAGGAACTTTCCGACATTCTGGACAGTGACCCGAGCACGGACAGCCGCCCGTACGATCTTGAGGTTTCATCGCCCGGCGTGGGGCGGCCGCTGACCGAACCCCGGCACTGGCACCGCGCCCGCGGCCGCATGGTCAGCGTCAACGTGATCCAGGGCGAGAACGTCACCGGCCGGATCCAGTCGGTTGACGACGCCGGCGTGACCCTCGTTCCCGAAATTGCCGTGAAAAAGGGCATGAAGCCCCGGCAGGGCGACCCCGTAAAACTTCCTTTCGACAAGATCCGCAGCGGAAAAGTCGAAATTGAGTTCAGCCGCCTCGACGAGGCCGGTCTGGAAACTGAGCACAATGGACCTTCTGAGGAGGCCTGATGGATATTGACATGAGCGCGCTGAGACTCCTGGAGCGTGAGCGCGAAATCCCGCTGGATCTCCTCATCCCCACGATCGAGCAGGCACTGCTTGTTGCCTACCACAAGTCGCCGGGCGCCTTCGAGAAGGCCCGGGCGGAGCTGGACCGCAAGAGCGGCCACGTGACCATCTGGGCCACGGAAATCGACGACGACGGCGCACCCATCGGCGAGTTCGAGCACACGCCGGCCGGGTTCGGGCGCATCGCCGCCAGCACCGCCCGGCAGATCATCCTGCAGCGGCTGCGCGACGTTGAGGACGACAACGTCCTGGGTGAGTTCAAGGGCCGTGAGGGTGAACTTGTTGCCGGGCTGATCCAGCAGGGCAACAACCCCCACATGATCCAGGTCAACCTCGGCACCGTGGAAGCCCTGCTTCCGCCGCCGGAACAGGTGCCGGGGGAGAAGTACATCCACGGGAACCGGCTTCGTGCGTACGTGATCGACGTGCACCGCGGCACGAAGGGCCCTTCCATTACCCTTTCCCGTTCACACCCGGGCCTGGTTCGGAAGCTTTTCGAGCTGGAGGTCCCGGAGATCGCCGACCGCTCGGTGGAGATTGTGGCCCTGGCCCGCGAGGCCGGGCACCGTACCAAGATCGCGGTCAAGGCAAACACCCCGGGCATCAACGCGAAGGGTGCGTGCATCGGGGAAATGGGCTCGCGCGTGCGGGCGGTCATGACCGAACTGAACGACGAAAAGATCGACATCGTTGACTTCAGCGAGGATCCGGCCACCTTCATCGCCAGCGCACTGTCGCCGTCGCGTGTGAATTCAGTCACCATCACCGACGAGGCCACCCGTTCGGCACGCGTCGTGGTGCCGGATTACCAGCTCTCCCTCGCCATCGGCAAGGAAGGGCAGAACGCCCGCCTCGCCGCCAAGCTGACGGGCTGGCGGATCGATATCGTCTCGGACGCCGCCGCTCCCCGCGGTTAAAAGCGCCGGCTGGACCGCGGAAAAACCGTCCGGCAAAGGCTCGCAACCTGACCGAACTGCCCGCCCTTCGGCGGGCAGTTTCGGTTTGCGGTTTCGGGTATGGGCCCCGTGAGGGGCTAGAATAGAACTTGGCCGCGCCTAGCGGCCGGCATCAGCGTGTTTGAGCGCCGGGTCCTGCTGCAAGGCAGTGACGGGCGGCCGGGCAGGCAGATAGGTACAGGCAGGAAGATACTCGGCAGTGGCACACGTGCAACAACTCGGGAATCAGCCGCTGCGTACCTGCATCGGATGCCGGAAAAAGGGGCCGCGGTCAGAGTTGCTCCGGCTCGTCTCCGACACCGGCGGTTCGTCCGCCGTCGTGGTGGATGAACGACGCCGGATGGCTGGCCGGGGTGCATGGCTGCACCCCAGCGAAGCGTGCCTGGCCCTGGCGGTCAAGCGGCGAGCCTTCGGAAGGGCCCTCAACGGGTCAACCGGAACCGCCGCCGTCGAACGCCGGATAACGGCAGGAGTGCACGCTGCGGACGTCCCGGCGTCTGCAGTACCAACCGTCCAACCTGAAAGCGGGTCAGAAATCTGATGGAAACCCGATGAGTTCCCAGCGATGAGTGCGTAACGATGACAACTTTGTTGCGCTCTGCAATGGGCCTTTCAGCTGTAACAGCAGCGGGGGCCCGCAGTAAGAAGTAGACGGTTCGTGCCTGGCTCGGTGCGGACCGAGACAGGAGAAATGTGGCCAAGGTCCGCGTACATGAGCTTGCAAAAGAGCTCGGTATTACTTCCAAAGATGCAGTAACCAAACTGCAGGAACTGGGCGAATTCGTTCGCTCCGCCTCTTCCACCATTGAGGCCCCCGTGGTGCGGAAACTCCGCAACGCGTTCCCGGCTGCCGCCGCTTCGAAGTCCGAAGCCCCCGCAGCCGCCCCCAAGTCCCCGGCGAAGCCGGCAGAGACCCGTCCCGCGCCGGCTCCCGGCCCCGCTGCCCCCAAGGCTGCGGCGCCTGCTCCGGCCCCCGCACCGGCACCGGCCCCCAAAGCCGAGGCGCCCGCAGCTCCGGCTGCTCCCGCCGCGCCGGCAGCTCCGGCTGCCAAAACGCCTGCTGCGCCCTCCACCGGTGCCAAGCCGGGAGCACGTCCCGCGCCGAAGGCTGAGACCCCCTCACGTCCGGGTGGCGCTCCGCGTCCCGGCGGCCCGCGTCCCGGCAACAACCCCTTCGCCACGTCCCAGGGCATGCCCCGCGGCCGTGGGGGAGACGGCGAACGTCCGCCGCGCCCGGGCAACAACCCGTTTGCAACTTCCCAGGGCATGCCCCGTCCCGGCGGCGGCCGCACTGACGGCGAACGTCCCGGCGGTCCGCGTCCGGCAGCCGGTGCAGGCGGACCCCGCCCCGGTGCTCCGCGGCCGGGCGCTACGCCCGGCCCGCGTCCCGCAGCCGGCGCAGGTGGACCCCGTCCCGGCGGGCCCCGTCCGGGTGCCGGCGGAAACCGGCCCACGCCTGGCATGATGCCTAACCGCACCGAGCGTCCCGCACCTGCAGGTGCCGGCCGTCCGGGTGGCGGCGGACGCGGCCCCGGCCGTCCCGGCGCTCCCGGAACCGGCGGTCCCGGTGCCGGCGGCGGTGCTCCGGCCGGCGGTGGCTTCGGCAAGGGTGGCCGCGGTCGCGGTGGCACCCAGGGTGCGTTCGGCAAGGGCGGCGCTGGCCGCGGCAAGCAGCGCAAGTCGAAGCGCGCAAAGCGCCAGGAACTTGAGCAGATGAGCGCACCGTCGCTGGGTGGCGTGAGCGTACCCCGCGGCGACGGCAACACCGTTATCCGGTTGCGCCGTGGATCGTCCATCACGGACTTCGCTGACAAGATCGAGGCGAACCCCGCCGCACTGGTTACCGTGCTCTTCCACCTCGGTGAAATGGCAACGGCAACCCAGTCGCTGGACGAGGACACCTTTGCACTCCTGGGTGAGGAACTCGGCTACAAGCTGCAGGTCGTTTCCCCGGAGGACGAGGAGCGCGAACTGCTCAGCGCCTTCGATATCGACGTCGAGGCTGAACTCGAGGCAGAAGGCGACGAAGAGCTTGAGGCGCGTCCGCCGGTAGTTACCGTTATGGGTCACGTTGACCACGGTAAGACCCGGCTTCTGGACGCGATCCGTAACTCCGACGTCGTTGCCGGCGAGCATGGCGGCATCACCCAGCACATCGGTGCCTACCAGATCAGCCATGAGCACGAGGGCGCGTTGCGCGACATCACCTTCATCGATACCCCGGGCCACGAGGCGTTCACCGCCATGCGTGCCCGTGGTGCGAAGGTCACGGACATCGCCATCCTGGTTGTGGCTGCCGACGACGGCGTGATGCCGCAGACCGTTGAAGCACTCAACCACGCCCAGGCGGCCAACGTGCCGATCGTCGTGGCCGTGAACAAGATCGATAAGGAAGGCGCGAACCCTGACAAGGTCAAGGGTCAGCTGACCGAGTACGGCCTGGTTCCGGAAGAATACGGTGGCGACACCATGTTCGTTGAGGTATCTGCCCGCCAGAACATCAACATCGACGAACTGATCGACGCCGTGCTGCTGACCGCCGACGCCGCGCTGGACCTTCGGGCCAACCCGGACAAGGCTGCGCGAGGCATCGCCATCGAAGCGAACCTGGACAAGGGCCGCGGTTCCGTGGCCACCGTCCTGGTGCAGTCCGGTACCCTCGCGGTCGGCGACACGATCGTGGCCGGTACGGCCCACGGCCGCGTACGTGCCATGTTCGACGAAGACGGCGAAGCCCTCGACGTCGCACTGCCGTCGCGTCCGGTTCAGGTCCTCGGACTGTCCAATGTGCCGCGTGCCGGTGACACCTTCCTGGTGACCACCGACGAGCGTACGGCCCGCCAGATCGCCGAAAAGCGTGAAGCGGCCGACCGAAACGCTCAGCTCGCCAAGCGCCGCAAGCGCATCAGCCTGGAAGACTTCGACCAGGCCGTCGCCGAAGGCAAGATCGACACCCTCAACCTCATCCTCAAGGGTGACGTGTCCGGTGCCGTGGAAGCACTCGAAGACGCGCTGCTCAAGATCGACGTCGGCGAAGGCGTTCAGCTCCGCGTCATCCACCGCGGTGTCGGTGCGATCACGCAGAACGACGTCAACCTGGCAACGGTCGACAGCGCTGTCATCATCGGCTTCAACGTCAAGCCCGCCGAGCGTGTTGCCGAACTGGCAGACCGCGAAGGCGTGGACATGCGCTTCTACTCCGTCATCTACTCGGCAATCGATGACATCGAGCTGGCCCTCAAGGGCATGCTCAAGCCGGAGTACGAGGAGGTCCAGCTGGGCACGGCCGAGGTCCGCGAAGTGTTCCGGTCCTCCAAGTTCGGCAACATTGCAGGTTCCATCGTGCGCACCGGTACCATCCGACGCAACACGAAGGCCCGCATCAGCCGCGCCGGCAAGCTCATTGGCGACAACCTCACGGTGGAGACGCTCAAGCGCTTCAAGGACGACGTCACCGAGGTCCGCACGGACTTCGAGTGCGGTATCGGACTTGGCTCGTTCAACGACATCACCGAGGGCGACATCATCGAGACCTTCGAGATGCGCGAGAAGCCGCGCGTCTAGGTTGTCTTAGCGCTAGAGGTGTGGGGCCGTTGGGTTTTTCCTGGCGGCCCCGCACTGTCGCCCGACCCGGGAGCCCCCGAGTTTTGGGGGCGCCCCGCCCCTACGCTGGGCGGCTTGGGATCTTCGATCCCTAGCGCGCCCAGCTCCGGCAGGCCCGATGCCACTCCCGGGCGCCCCCAAAACTCTCCGGCATCGTCTTAGACTCACCTCAGGTGCGCGGCAGCAAAGGCAACCCAAGAAGCCAAGCCGCCCTCGCGCCGTCGTACCTCAATTTTTAGGAGTAAAAATGGCTGATCCGGCACGCGCTGCCAAGATGGCGCAGCGGATTAAGGTTGTTGTTGCCGAAGCTTTGGGCCGGAAGGTCAAAGATCCCCGGCTTGAGGGCATTACTGTCACTGATGCACGGGTGACCAATGACCTGCAGCATGCCACCATCTACTACACCGTGTTCGGTGACCAGACCGTGCAGGTTGACGCCGCCAGGGGCCTGGAGAAGGCCAAGGGCGTGCTGCGGCAGGAAGTGGGCCGCAACATCACCGCCCGGCTTACTCCCACACTCGAGTTCGTGGCCGACCAGATTCCGGTGAACGCCTCCAACCTGGAGGAACTGCTCCGGGAGGCCAAGCGGCGCGACGCCGAAGTGGCTGCCCTGGCCGAGAAGGCCAAGCACGCCGGTGACGCCGACCCGTACAAGAGCGACGTCCAGCCGGACGTGGAAATCGACGAAGACGACTTCGACGAAGAGGACCTCGACCCGGCCGACGACGCGACAATCGACGAGGACCGGAACCGCTAGCCTTCCAGGTTCTGCACAGCACAGCCCCAGGCCAACAGGCACAGTAAAGGTGCGGCCGGATCTCTTCGATCCGGCCGCACCTTTTCTTTTTGAACCGCTACTTTGTCAGTCGTTGAATACTTTGTCAGTCATCGAGCGGGGCCTTCACGACGCGCCCATCCGGTGCCGCATTCGGCGCGGGCAGCGAGTTGACCGTCGCGTAGATGCTCTCGCCCCTGATGTCGACGTCTGCCGTAAGCATTCCCGGCAGCACCACAGTCTGCTTGCCTGAGTGGGCAGAGAGCCGCAGCACGCCCTTGCCGAACAGGGACGCGACGTACACGTGCCCGTCGTCGTCCATGTCCAGGCCGGTGGGTGACATCACGTCGTCAGCGAACAGCTTCACGCGACCATTGTGGGGATTGACCTTGTACACCGCTCCGCGGGCACCCAGCACCGGGTCCTCCGGGCCGCCGGGCAGCACGGAGACATACAGCCAACCGTCCGGTCCGCGCTTGACGTCGGTGGGCACGGGCTCGAAGCGGTAGGTGTGGCCGGCGATGCAGCCCGGAAGTTTGAGGGCCGCGGCCTCGTTGGCCGTGAACGTGTGCGGCCGGGCCGGCAGCACGGCAACGGTTTCGGCCTTGCCCGAGTCCACGTCCACCGACACGATGGAGTTGGCTCCGGCGTCGGCGACGTAGATGGTGTCGCCGTAAACATCGATTCCATAGGGATGCGAATCGATCTGGCCCTTGTAGGAGACCGGGACGTCCTTCGGCAGCTTCGCAGCGCAGGCAGCGGGAAGGTCCCTGAAGCCGTAGCTGGTGCCGCCGTCGGCGTTGTGCTTGTTTTCCAGGGCAGCAAGGTCGCCGAAGGTGCGGTGCTTGCCGTCGGCACCAATGCTCCTGATGTGTCCGGCCAGCGGCCTCGGATCCATGGGGCCGGCGCCCTGGCTTTCGGCCAGATATATGGTGCGGCCGCGGCGGTCGCTGCCGGCCACATCCCAGGCCGCGTTCCGGTAGACCACCGATTTGCTGCCGTCCCGGGCGACTTTCGTCAGCTGCCCCGCGAATTCCTCGCTGACCAGGACCGAACCGTCCTGTCCGTCGCTGAGGTGGAGCGGGCTCAGCAGGCCCTTGGCAAGCACGGCGGGTGCGGGCTGGCTCTCGGCCGCCGCGCCTGCCGGGGCCGCGTGGCCCGCCGGGGACGCCGACAAGAGGAGTGAGGCAGCCGCGACAGCCGCCAAAAGTGCTCGTTGCTTTTCCATACTGTCTCCAATGTCAATGGTGCGCATCCAGAACATTGAGACCGATATGTGGTCCGGAAATCGGGTCCCCCGACGCGGGTATTCTAAGCCCGGCTCTCGGGGCGTGTCGACGGCGTGTTGCCAGGCGTGATGCCAACACGAACGGACGCAATCCGGCTGTCCCGCGACGCCATCCGGCTGGCTATGATCAGACCATGCGCGCCAACCCATCAGCAGCAGACGTGACCGAATACCTGACCGCGGCTGTGGCATTGGCCCAACGGAACGTCGCGGCAGGCGGCGGTCCCTTTGGTGCGCTGGTGGTGACAGCCGACGGCACCGTCCACGAAGGGGTCAACCGCGTCACGCGGGACAACGACCCCACAGCCCATGCTGAGGTGGTGGCCATACGGGCCGCCGCTGCGGAGAGCCGGAACTTTGATCTCACCGGTGCTGTCCTGTACGCCAGCTGCGAACCGTGCCCGCTCTGCCTGGCTGCTGCGCTGTGGGCGCGGATCGACCGGGTGTACTTCGCCGCCGACCGGCACGGCGCCGCCGCCGCGGGATTCGACGACGCCCTCTTCTACGAATACTTCGGCGGTTCCCGGCCGGAACTGCTGCCTGTCAGCCACACCCCGGTTCCGACGTCGGACAACCCCTTTGAGGCCTGGCGCAACAACGCCGAACGCACCGACTACTGATACCTTCTGCGGGGCCGGGCGCTACCTTCGGGGGAGCCTGCCCACGCCCTCGACCAGTTCGCTTTGGTCGCCGCACAAGGCGATTCGGATCCAGCCCTCGCCGATGGAGCCAAAGGCGGTTCCCGGAGCAAAGGAGACGCCGGCATCGGCGAGGAACTGTTTGACCCAGGCCCGGACGTTTCCGCCGCTCACATGCGAGACGTCCGCCCACAGGTAGAACGCCCCTTGCGCGCTCAGGAAGGGAATGCCCTTCTCTGCCAACACAGCCGACGCCGCGTCGCGGTTGGCACGGTAGTGCGCGTGAGCCTGCGACACATAGTCCTGCGGACCGGTCAGCGCGGCGAGCGCCGCGTACTGCGACGGCGAGGCCACGCAGGAGACAATCGCCTCCATGACGTTGTTCATCCGCTGCTCCAGGCCGGGCGGGCACACCAGAGCTCCGATGCGCAGACCGGTGAGCCCGTACGTCTTGGACAGGGTCAGTGACGTGAACACGCGTGCCTTGCCGGGGGCGTTGCTGTCAAACCGGGCAGGACTCACGTGCGGGACGTCGTACGTGAAGGCCTCGTAGCATTCGTCGGAGATGATCCACAGGTCGTGGCGGCGGGCCAGTTCCACCAGTTCCCGGGTCAGGTCTTCCCGGAGGACCGCGCCCAGGGGGTTCGACGGCGAGTTCAGCATGAGCACGCGCGTCCGGTCCGTGATGAGCGCCTCGATGTCCGCGATCCGGGGTTGGAAGTCGTGCGCGGGGTAAAGGGGGTATTCCACGGGGACGGCATGCAGCAGCCGGCTGGTCATGGCAAATGTGGGATAGCCCGGATTGGGAATAAGGATTTCGTCGCCGGGTGCGAGCAGCAGGCTCATGGCGAAGTGCAGGCCCTGCTGGGCGCCGTCGACCACGTAAACGCGGTCCGCCCCGATGTCCACGCCGGACTGTTCCCGGAACCTGGCGGCGAAAGCTTCCCGGAGCGGCCGGATGCCGGCGTTCGGAGTGTAGTTGGTCTCATCCCGGTCCAGGCACGCGATTCCGGCATCCAGAACATGGCGGGGGAGCGGGAACCCGGGTTCCCCGATGCTCAGGATCAGCGCCCCGGGCGTGCGCCACGCGGCCTCGGTGATCTCGCGGATCTGGTTGACGGGGACGTCGCGTATGTGCGCGGAAAGCTCGGGCATGACTGCCATCCTAGCGCCGGGCCTGCCGCGGCCCCGCTGCGTCCCAATACCGCCGCCGCGTCCCCGATATACTGATAGGCGTGCTTTCTGGACTGGTAATAGTGGACAAGCCGCAAGGATGGACCAGCCATGATGTGGTTGGACGGATGCGGCGGATCGCCGGTACCCGGAAAGTGGGCCACGCGGGAACGCTGGATCCCATGGCCACCGGCGTGCTGGTGCTCGGCATCAACAAGGCCACGCGGCTCCTCACGTACATCGTGGGCACGTCCAAGACCTACACGGCAACCATTCGGCTGGGGGAATCAACCATCACCGATGACGCCGAGGGCGAAGTTGTGAGTCGGGCCAGTGCCGCGTCCCTGACCGAGGACTCCATCCGCTCCGGCGTGGAGTCCCTGACGGGGGAGATCCAGCAGGTTCCCAGCAGCGTCAGTGCCATCAAGGTCAACGGTGAACGCTCCTATGCACGCGTCCGGTCCGGGGAAGATGTCCAGCTGGCTGCCCGGCCGGTCACCATCCACCGCTTCGACATCCACGGAATCCGCCGGGACCAGGCCGTCGGACACGACACGGATGTGGTGGATGTCGACGTGACGGTGGAATGCTCCTCGGGCACCTACATCCGCGCCCTCGCCAGGGACCTCGGCAACTCCCTCGGCGTCGGCGGACACCTGACCGCATTGCGGCGGACAAACGTGGGGCCCTACTCGCTGGACCAGGCGCGCACCCTCGAACAGCTCGCCGAAGACCTCGAAATCCTGGAAATGTCGCAGGCGGCCAGGGCGCTGATGCCCAACCGGGAACTGAGCGCCGACGAAACCACCGAGATTTCCTTCGGCCGGCGTATCGCAGCCGGAGCCGCGGCGGGCACACCGGCCGCCGCCACCGCGGAGAAGCCCGCAGCCGCGTTCGCGCCTGACGGGTCGCTGGTGGCGCTGCTCGCGGACAGCGGAAGCTTCGCCAAACCCGTGCTGGTCTTCGCCCCGGGAACGGGCCCCGGCAGTTCCGGTGCCGCCGCCGGCGTTGCGGACGGTTCCCATGCCGACGGCGGCGGGCAGGCCTAGCGTTGGACGCGTATTTCTACATCATCCTGGCGGTCGGCCTGCTGTCCACCCTCATCTGTGTGGCGGCAGGCATCATGAAGAAGGCCCCGAACGACATCACCATCCTCTCGGTTGCCGCCGTCGAACTGGCCCTTCTGGTCTACCTGGTGGGCTCCATCGTCCGGGTCATCGCGGGGGAACAGATCGCCGGGGAGGCCTGGGAATTCTGGGGCTACCTCGCCACCGCCCTCCTGCTGCCGGTGGCTGCGGTGTACTGGTCCATCCTGGAACGGACCCGCTGGAGCAACTTCGTCCTGGCCGCCGTCGGAGTTACGGCCCTCGTCATGGCCGCCCGCATGAATCAGATCTGGTACTGAAGTGGAAGAAGCACGAAACGTGACTGATACGTCCGAACACACCGGCAAGCGCCCCGCCGACACGAGGAACACCGGTCCCGGCCGGCTCCTCATCGCCGTCTACGCCATCTTTGCCATTTCCGCCACGGCACGGGCGGGCTACCAGATCATCACCAAGTTCTCCGAGGCCCCGCTGGCCTACCTGCTCTCCGCCTTCGCCGCCGTCGTCTACGTCGTGGCCACGGTGTCTCTGGCCAAGGCGGGCCGCACCTGGTTCAAGGTCTCGCTGGTCGCCGTCCTGGTGGAACTGGTCGGCGTCATCATCGTGGGGGCGTTGAGCCTGTTCGATTCTGTGCAGTTCCCGCACGAGACCGTGTGGTCCGCGTTTGGCCGCGGTTATGCCTTCGTTCCGCTGATCCTGCCGGTCCTGGGCCTCATCTGGCTCTACCGACGCCGGCCGGCACCCCGGACGGTCTAGGAACCACCGTTTCTGACTGCCGGACGTCCCGGAGCTAGCGGTTCTCGTCGGACAGGTCCACCTCGATCAGTTCACCGGGTGTCACAGAGCGGTGCGCCGGTAGCGCTGAACTGTCCGTAGCCGGTGCAGAGCCGGATTGCGTGGACGGTCGCTGGTCCTGCTCGGTCAGCGGAGCCTGCTGCGGCTGCGGGCTGCCGCCCAGAATGCCGCCCAGGATATCGCCGAGGCCGCCTGAACCGAGCCGGCCGGCACCCTGCCCGCCTGAACCTAGGCCGCCGCCCAGGATCCCTCCGAGGATGCTTCCCAAGTCAATTCCGCCGCCTCCGGCCGGGGACGGCTGTGCGCCGGAGTCCTGTCCGCCGCCGAGGACCTTCTTGGCCAAGTAGGACATGACGATGGGGGCGAGGATGGGCAGCAGCCTGCGGACGAGGTCTCCGCCGACGCCTCCGAGGTTGGCTGTTCCGGCGAGGCGGTTGGCAACCTGGTCCTGCTGGCCGCCGAAGACATGGCCAACGATTTTTTCGCCGTCCCCGGTGTCCACCTGCGACGGGTCCACCCCGCCGTCGGCCAGTCCGTTCCGGTGCCTGGCCAGTTCGGATTCCAGCGCCGCGGCACCATCGGGCGCCTGGACATTGCTCTGCATTCCGGCAAGCAGCGTGGGCACGGCGGCTTCGACGGCGGCCTGCGCGGAGCCGATATCAGTCCCCAGCAGGGACGCAATCTGTTCGACGGGGATCTGTCCCAGCAGCTCCCGGATGTCACTCATGGCGTGGCTCCTCCCGGCCCGCTCCTGTCGCAGGCGATCCTTGCGGTCAAAACACGAATGAAACTCTGAAGGCCCAGGGCGGCACTGCCCGGCGGCTGCCTTTGCATCCTAGCCGGGCGTCCATGGAGGCGGTAGGCCACCCTGGCCGTCCGTCACTGGCAGGGATTCCGGGTAACCTTAGAGAGTTCCGGCTCCTGAGCGCGCCGGGAGCAAGTTCTGGCAGGCAGTAAAAGGCGAGGTTGATGGTCCACATCTGGAATGATCCGACCGAGGTCCCCGAAGACTTTGGTCCTTCCGTTGTCACTATCGGCAATTTTGACGGCGTCCATCGCGGCCACCAGCAGGTGCTGTCCCAGCTCATCAGGACGGCGCGGCTGAACAGTGCCCGGTCGGTTGCCGTGACGTTTGACCCCCATCCGGCCCTGGTCCACCGGCCGGAAAGCGCGCCCGAGCTGATCATGGGCCTGGAGGACAAGCTCCAGGCGCTCGGCGAGCTGGGCCTGGACGCCGTCCTGGTGATGAAGTACTCCCTCGAGCTCGCCAGCCTCACCCCGGAGGAGTTCGTCGGCTCGGTCCTGGTGGACAGCCTTCACGCCAGCCATGTGGTGATCGGCCACGACACCCGGTTCGGCAAAGGCAACTCCGGAGACCTGAACACCATGCAGGAGCTGGGGGAGAAGTTCGGCTTCGAGGTGCTGGTGATCAGCGAGTTCGGCTCCGAAGGTTTCCCGCTGCACGACGACGGCGGGACGGACCGCCGCTGTTCCTCCACCTGGGTGCGCGAGGCGCTCCGTGATGGGGACGTCGCCACCGCCGCCGCTGTCCTGGGCCGCGCACACCGGATGCGGGGCGAGGTGGTCCACGGCGCCGCGCGCGGCCGGGACCTTGGTTTCCCCACCGCCAACCTTTCCAGCGATGCAAGCGGCCTGATCCCTGCGGACGGCATCTACGCGGGCTGGCTCGTGGACGAGGCCGGGACGCGCTGGCCTGCCGCCATTTCCGTCGGCTCCAACCCCACGTTCGACGGCGTGAGCCGGCAGGTGGAGGCGCACGTCATCGACAGGCCCGAGGAGCGCATCGAGGACTTCGATCTGTACGGCCAGACAGTAGTCGTGGAGTTCGTGGCCCGGCTCCGCGGCATGGTGGCATACCGTGGGCCTGAAGCCCTCGTGGAGCAGATGCGCCAGGACGTCCTGCAGACGCACGACATCCTGCTCAAGCGCTGACGCGGGACTGCACCGGGCGGTTCCGCACCACACAGTATTGGCAAGGAAGGCGACGCTGTGACCGTAGAGAAGAACACCAGGAAACTGGACAAGGGGATTGTGCGCGATTTCAGTTCCCGCATGAGTTACGCGTCCTACCTTCAACTGCCCACGCTGCTCAGCGCCCAGCAGCCCGTCAGCGTCCCGGAACACCATGACGAACTGCTGTTCATCATCCAGCACCAAACCACGGAGCTGTGGCTGAAGCTGGTGCTCCACGAGCTCCGCAGCGCCGCCAAGTGGCTGCGGTCCGATGACCTCGGCTCGGCACTGAAGGGCATCGCGCGGGTCAAGCACATCCAGAAGACCCTCACCGAGCAGTGGTCAGTCCTGGCCACGCTGACACCCACCGAGTACGCGGAATTCCGCGGGTTCCTGGGCAATTCCTCCGGATTTCAGTCCAGCCAGTACCGTGCCGTGGAATTCGTGCTGGGCAACAAGAACAGGAAAATGCTTCCCGTCTTCGAGTCCGATCCCGAAGCGCACGCCCTGCTGACCGAAGTCCTGCACGCGCCGAGCATCTACGACGAATTCCTCGCCTACCTGCACCGCCAGGGCTTCGAGGTTCCTCAGGAGGTCCTGAACAGGGATGTGACCCGGGCGCATGAGTTCGAGCCCGGTCTGGTGCCTCTGTTCAAGCACATCTACGAGAATGCCGCGCAGAACTGGGGCGCATATGAGGCATGCGAGGAGCTGGTTGACCTGGAGGACAACTTCCAGCTGTGGCGGTTCCGGCACCTGCGCACCGTGCAGCGCACCATCGGCATGAAAACAGGCACCGGCGGCTCCACCGGGGCAGCGTTCCTGCAGAAGGCCCTTGAGCTGACGTTCTTTCCGGAGCTGTTCGCCGTCCGTACGGAGATCGGACAGTGACCACGCAGGCAGCCGACGCGCTGCTTCAAAAGGCCACCCGCCTCGACGCCGAAGATCCCCTCGCCCGGTACCGGGACCTGTTCGTCGGCGCGGACACAGAACTGTCCTACCTCGACGGCAACTCCCTGGGACGCCCGCTCAAGCGGACCGCCGGAGACATCACCGCCTTTATCCAGGAGGGATGGGGCGGGCGCCTGATCAGGGGCTGGGACGAGGAATGGCTGGACATGCCCCAGGCCATCGGCGACCAGCTGGGGCGTGCCGTGCTGGGCGCCGCCGCGGGCCAGACCATCATCGCCGACTCCACCACCGTGGTGCTGTACAAGCTGATCCGTGCCGCCGTGGCAGCCGTCGGGGATCCCGCGCGGACTGAGATCGTGGTGGACACGGACAACTTTCCCACTGACCGCTACCTCGTCGAGGGCATCGCCAAGGAGGAGGGCCTGACCCTGCGCTGGATCGAGGCGGATCCCGCCTCGGGTGTCCACCTCGAACAGGTGAGGGAGGCACTGGGGCCGGCCACCGCCGTCGTCCTCCTCAGCCACGTGGCCTACCGCTCGGGGTATCTCGCAGACCTGCCGGCCATCACGGCGGCAGTGCACGACGCAGGCGGCCTGGTGGTCTGGGACCTGTGCCATTCCGCCGGGTCAGTAGAGCTGCAGCTGGACGCCTGGAATGTGGACTTTGCCGCGGGCTGCACCTACAAGTACCTGAACGGCGGACCGGGTTCGCCCGCCTTCGCCTACGTCAATGACCGGCACCTGCCCGGACTCGCGCAGCCCATCTGGGGATGGATGGGCAGGAAGGATGCGTTCGAGATGGGACCGGGCTACGAGCCGGCCGCCGGCATCCGCGGTTTCCTGAGCGGCACGCCGGCCATCTTCGGAATGATCGCCATGCGCGGCACGCTGGACCTGATTGAAGAGGCCGGCATGGCTGCCGTCCGGGAAAAGTCGCGGGAACTGACGTCCTACGCGGTGGAACTGTACGATGCCTGGCTCGCGCCGGCCGGGGTGAGGATTGCCACGCCGCGGGATCCGGACCGCCGCGGAGGCCACATCACCGTTGACCATCCCGCCTTCCGCGAGGTGACGGCGGCGCTGTGGGAGCGGGATGTCATCCCGGACTTCCGCGCGCCGCAGGGCATCAGGATCGGTCTTTCGCCGCTGAGCACCGGCTTTGCCGAACTCCACCGTGGGATGGCGGCCATCCGGGACCTGCTTCCGGAAGCCTGACCGGCCCTGTTGCCGTTTCGACAGAATTGCAACCCGGCCGGTAAACTAAGCGGTGGATCCGGCTGCAGTCCGTGGTTGCTGGATCCTGTCATGTGCGGAATGTTCTTCGGAACTTCCGCGCCGGCACCCCCGGCAGTGAAGTACTGACTCGGGCCTCACGGCACATCTCTAGGAGTTATTGTGGCACTTGACGCCGCCGTAAAGCAGTCCATCATCAAGGAATACGCAACGTCCGAGGGCGACACCGGTTCGCCGGAGGTCCAGATTGCGGTCCTGACTCAGCGGATCAAGGATCTGACTGAGCACATGAAGGAGCACAAGCACGACTTCCACACCCAGCGCGGTCTGCTGGCCATGGTTGGTCGCCGCAAGCGCATGCTGACCTACCTGAAGAACACTGACATCGCCCGCTACCGTTCGCTCATCGAGCGTCTCGGCCTGCGCCGCTAGTCTGGTTTGGGGGCGGCCCTTTCCTGCGGGAACGGGCCGCCCCATCAGTACATAAAAACTAAACAGGAGGATCAACCGCATCACGCATTCGCGGTCCTCGGTAGTGATCCCCGGGAAGCTTCGCTGACTGAAGCCGGCCCGTGGGTCTCGATCGATGACCGGGTGCAAGGGCCAGTAGACAGATGCTGGGCTGGGTTGATGCGGCTGGACTTCCGTTACATAGGAAACGGAGGTGACTCTCTTGGAGGGTCCCGAAATCCAGTTCTCAGAAGCAGTCATTGACAATGGCCGCTTCGGCAAGCGTGTAATCCGCTTCGAAACCGGCCGTCTTGCCAAGCAGGCAGCCGGCGCAGCCATGGTGTACATCGACGAAGACACCGCGCTGCTCTCCGCCACCACCGCAGGCAAGCACCCGCGTGAAGGCTTCGACTTCTTCCCCCTGACGGTGGACGTCGAAGAGCGCATGTACGCCGCCGGCCGCATCCCGGGCTCGTTCTTCCGCCGTGAAGGACGCCCGTCCACGGAAGCCATCCTGGCCTGCCGCCTGATGGACCGCCCGCTGCGCCCCGCGTTCGTCAAGGGCCTGCGCAACGAGGTCCAGATCGTCGTCACCGTTCTGGCGATCAACCCGGACGAGCTTTACGACGTCGTGGCCATCAACGCCTCCTCGATGTCCACCCAGCTGTCCGGCCTGCCGTTCTCCGGCCCGATCGGCGGCGTCCGCGTTGCCCTCGTCGCCGACGAGCAGGGTTCGCAGTGGGTTGCCTTCCCGAAGCACTCCCAGCTTGAGAACTCCGTGTTCAACATGGTCGTTGCCGGCCGCGTTGCCGGTGACGACGTCGCCATCATGATGGTCGAGGCCGAAGCCACGGACAACTCCTGGAACCTCATCAAGGAACAGGGCGCCACCGCCCCCACCGAAGAGGTTGTTTCCGAGGGCCTGGAGGCTGCAAAGCCGTTCATCAAGGCACTCTGCGAAGCCCAGCAGGACCTGGCAGCCCGCGCCGCCAAGCCCACCGTCGAGTTCCCCGTATTCCTGGACTACCAGGACGACGTGTACGCCGCCGTCGAGGCCGCTGCAACGGAGAAGCTCACCGCTGTCTTCCAGATCGCCGACAAGCAGGACCGCGACAACGCAGCCGACGAGCTGAAGGACGAGGTTGTTGGCTCCCTCGCCGAGCAGTTCGAAGGACGCGAGAAGGAGCTGTCCGCAGCCTTCCGCTCGGTGACCAAGCACGTGGTCCGCCAGCGCATCCTCAAGGACCAGATCCGCATCGACGGCCGAGGCCTGACGGACATCCGCCAGCTCACCGCCGAGGTCGAGGTCCTGCCGCGCGTTCACGGCTCCGCCATCTTCGAACGCGGCGAGACCCAGATCATGGGTGTCACCACGCTGAACATGCTCAAGATGGAACAGCAGATCGACTCGCTGTCGCCGGTAACGCGCAAGCGCTACATGCACAACTACAACTTCCCGCCGTACTCCACCGGTGAAACCGGCCGCGTCGGTTCCCCGAAGCGCCGCGAAATCGGTCACGGTGCCCTGGCCGAGCGCGCACTCGTCCCGGTGCTGCCGTCCCGCGAGGAGTTCCCGTACGCCATCCGCCAGGTGTCCGAAGCCCTCGGCTCCAACGGCTCCACCTCCATGGGCTCGGTGTGCGCCTCGACGCTGTCCATGCTCAACGCCGGTGTGCCGCTGAAGGCTGCCGTTGCCGGCATCGCCATGGGCCTGGTCTCCGACGAGGTGGACGGCCAGACCCGCTACGCCGCGCTGACTGACATCCTCGGCGCCGAAGATGCCTTCGGCGACATGGACTTCAAGGTTGCCGGCACCGCCGAGTTCGTGACCGCCATCCAGCTGGACACCAAGCTCGACGGCATCCCCGCGTCGGTGCTGGCAGCAGCGCTGAAGCAGGCACGCGAAGCCCGCCTCCACATCCTCGAGGTCATCAACGCCGCGATCGACACCCCGGACGAGCTCTCCGAGTTCGCGCCGCGCGTCATCGCCGTCAAGATCCCCGTGGACAAGATCGGCGAGGTCATCGGCCCCAAGGGCAAGATGATCAACCAGATCCAGGAGGACACCGGCGCGGACATCTCCATCGAGGACGACGGCACCGTGTACATCGGCGCCACCGACGGCCCGTCGGCAGATGCCGCCCGCTCGGCAATCAACGCCATCGCCAACCCGCAGGTTCCCGAGATCGGCGAACGCTACCTGGGCACCGTGGTCAAGACCACCACGTTCGGTGCGTTCATTTCCCTGACCCCGGGCAAGGACGGCCTGCTGCACATCTCCGAGCTGCGCAAGCTCGCCAGCGGCAAGCGCGTGGACAACGTTGAGGATGTCGTCTCCGTGGGCCAGAAGATCCAGGTCGAGATCACCAAGATCGACGACCGCGGAAAGCTGTCCCTGTCGCCGGTTGTGGCTGAAGAAGAAGGCGCCGGCGAAGCCGAGCGCGTTTCCGCTTCCGCTTCGGCAGAAGGCTCGGACGCCTCCGAGTAGTTCCGGGCTCCGGCAGCTGCGTGCTGCCGGATCCCATCAGGGCGGGGCCGTTGGTTGTACCACCGGCCCCGCCCCGTTTAACCCGCACCCACCCCCCGCTTGCGGCGGCAAAACAGCCCACCTCACAGCCTCGCCGACGGCGGGCCCGCTGGTACGATTGCAGGCAGATTTGGCTCCGCTTCCCGAAAGGCCTTGATGACTGTCGTACCCCTGCCGCTGGAGCAGAACCACCCCGGCGACACCCTGATCCACGGAGCCGACGGCGGTTCGGAAGTCCGCCGCTCGGTCCTCCCCGGCGGGGTGCGCGTCCTGACAGAGGCCATGCCGGGGCAGCGTTCAGCCACCATCGGATTCTGGGTGGGCGTGGGGTCCCGCGATGAGGCTCCCGGACAGCACGGCTCGACGCATTTCCTTGAGCATCTGCTGTTCAAGGGCACCAAGCGGCGCACCGCCCTGGAAATCGCTTCCGCTTTTGACGAGGTGGGTGGCGAATCCAATGCCGCCACCGCGAAGGAGAGCACCTGCTACTTCGCCCGCGTGCTGGATACGGACCTGCCGATGGCCATCGACGTCATCGCCGACATGATCACCGGCGCCGTGCTGGACCCCGCCGAGATGGAGCAGGAGCGGGACGTCATCCTCGAGGAAATCGCCATGGACAGCGATGACCCCACGGACGTCGCGCATGAGCACTTCGTGGCCGCCGTGCTCGGCACCCATCCACTGGGGCGCCCCATCGGCGGCACTCCGGACGCCATCCGCGCCGTGGCGCGTGATTCCGTCTGGGACCATTACCGCCGCTACTACCGCCCGGACGAGCTCGTGATCACCGCCGCCGGCGGGTTGGAGCACGACGTCGTCTGCCGGCTTGTGGTGGATGCGCTCCACTCAGCCGGGTGGTCGCTTGAGCCCGGGGCGGCTCCCGTGGAGCGGCGCTCCACCGAACGCGCAGAGATCACCGGAACCGCGGGGCTGCACGTGGTAACCCGTCCGGTGGAACAGGCCAACATCATCATGGGCTGCCCCACCATTGTGGCCACCGATGAACGCCGCTATGTCATGAGCGTGCTGAACGCGGTGCTTGGCGGCGGGATGTCGTCCCGGCTGTTCCAGGAGATCCGCGAGAAGCGCGGTCTCGTGTACTCCACCTATTCCTTCGCCTCGTCCTACGCCGACGCCGGCTACTTCGGCATGTATGCGGGCTGCACGCCCACCAAGGTCCGCCAGGTCCTGGAACTCCTCGGCGCCGAACTCGACAGTCTCTCGGCCGGCGGCATTTCCGAGGACGAGCTCCGCAAGGCGGTGGGGCAGCTCTGCGGCGGGATCGTCCTGGCCCTCGAGGACACCGGCTCCCGGATGTCCCGGCTAGGCCGCGCCGAGCTAGTCTCCGGTGAATACCAGGACATCGACGAGACCCTGCGCCTCATCAAGGCCGTGACCGCGGAACAGGTCCAGGAACTGGCCAGCGAGCTGGCCGCGGCGCCCCGGACCGTGACGGTGGTCGGCCCCTTCGACGAATCGGAAACCTTCGGGCTCTGAGCCCTCGGAGATACGATGGATCAGCCGCAGCCGGGAACAGCGCACGAGGCGCTTGAGATCTTCGTCGGCCGCTGGCTGGGAACCACCGAACTGGCTGCCTCGCCGTGGGGTCCGGCCCGCACGGCCACCGCGGAGGTGACCTTCACGCGCGCGGCGGGAGGGTTCGCCGTCGTGCAGTCCTACCGCCACACCGAAGCCGACGGCACACACTTCGAGGGGCACGGGGTCTTCACAGTGGACCCGGACCACGACGAGACGCTGTGGTACTACGTTGACAGCATGGGCAGGCCCCCGGCGGCCCCTGCCCGTGGTGTCTGGCACGACTCGACCCTCACGGTGGAGCGGCACAGCGACCGCGGCACGGCCCGGCACACGTTCAGGGTGGACGAAGGGGTGCTGACCCACACGGCCGAACTGCGGCTGGGGGAGGCCCAGGACTTCCAGCCGTTCATGACCTCGATCTGCCACCGCGCTTAGAGGGGCGCCTCAGCCCACCCGTTCGATGACCCGTGTCTGCGGGGAGCCAGCCAGGGCCGGGGCAACGTCGGGGGAGTTCCATACATTTTCGCTTAGCTTGGCCAGGAACGCCTCGGCCTGGTCGCGCCGCTCGAAGTCCAGTTCCACCACGATGTACCGGTCGTCCTCCACCGGGCGGCCGATCCGGTGGGCTACGACGCCGGAGCCCGCCCGGTCCGCGGGGTCGCGGTCAAAGGCCGCCTTCCACATGTCGAAATCCTTGACGGCGTGCTCAATTTGCAGGGTGAACATTTCCGGTCTCCTTTGGCCAGCCTCTGCCCCCATTCCCGGTGCGTTCCAGTCCGGGTGCGTTCCATCCCCGCGCGGTCTCTTCCGGCGCGGTGGAATGGCGAGGTAGTGCCATGGTAGGTCCCGGCACCCGGCCGTGCCACCCGGCGCCGTACCGTTTAGGCAGTGCCGCTTAGCTGGTTATCCGCCGGCGAAGGGCGGCAGAACGTCCACCACGTCGCCGGCTGCCAGGACGGTGGTCCGGTCCCGGACGGCGACCTCGTTCAGCAGGAAGCTACTGCGGGCCAGGATCCTGTCCAGCGGCGGCGTCCCGGCCGGAGGCTCGGGGCGTTCGACGTTGAGCACGGCAGCGAGGAGCGACTCCACCGTGGAACCGGCGGGAAGCTCGAAGCGCTCTTCATCGACGCCTGCCGCGGCGCGCGCGGCAGCGAAGTATCGTACGTTCAAGGATTAGCCTCCGATGGCGCTCATGCTGCGGTCCGGCTGGACGAAGTCCGGAGCGTCGAGTCCCACGTGGTCCATACCGTGGGCTTTGGGCTTCAGCCACATGGCATCCTGCCAGCGTTCGGCGACCTGCTCGTCGCTGGCCCCTTGCCTCAGCAGGCCGAGCAGGTCGAATTCCTCGCGGGAGAAGAGGCAGCTCATGATCTTGCCCTCGGCGGTGATCCGCGTCCGCCGGCAGTCGGAGCAGAACGGCTCGGTGACCGAGGCAATGATCCCCACGGTTCCCAGCACCGGGCCGTGTGAGTCTGCGGCGCCGGTTGCATCAGCGGAACCTGCTGAAACTCCGGAACCGGCAGCCCGGCGTCGTACTTCAAAGCGCTCCGCCGGCGCGCCGTCGCGGGCGCGCGGATCAGGGCTCAGCACGAACTCCCGGGAGAGGAGTTCCCGGATCTCGGCCGCGGTGATCATGTTCCGGCGGGTCCAGCCGTGGTCGGCGTCCAGGGGCATCTGCTCGATGAACCGCAGTTCGTAGCCGCGCTCCAGCGCCCAGGCGAGGAGGGACGGCGATTCGGTGTCGTTGATGCCCCGCATCAGCACGGCGTTGAGCTTCACGGGTCCCAGCCCGGCAGCCCAGGCGGCATCCACCCCGGCGAGCACCCGGTCCAGGAACGGGCGCCGGGTCAGCTTGGTGAAGGTTTCCTCGTGCAGCGAGTCCAGGGAGACGTTGATGCGGGTCAGGCCGGCGGCCTTGAGGGCTGCAGCTTTCCGGTCCAGGCCCACGCCGTTCGTCGTCATGGAAATCGGAAGCTCGGGGTGGGCCTGGCGCAGCGCACTGATGACGTCGACGAGGTCGGCCCGGACCAGCGGCTCGCCGCCGGTCAGGCGCAGCTCTCGCACGCCCAGCAGGTTCACGCCGATGCCCACGATCCGCACGATTTCCTCGCCGGTCATGACTGCCTGCTTGGCGAGCCACTCCAGCCCCTCGGCCGGCATGCAGTAGGTACAACGGAGGTTGCATTTGTCCGTGAGCGAAAGCCGCATGTCTGTGGCCCGGCGGCCGTAGCGGTCCGCGAGGCCGGCAGGAGCGTCAGCCGGGCGGCGGGCCGGGACCCCGGCCGCGGGCGCAGCCGGAAGGGGCTGCGAACCGGAACCGGGTGCGCCTCCTTCACGGAGCTGAGGTATGCCAAGCTGAACACTCATGACTTCAGGCTACGCCACCCCGGGCCGCCGATCACATCCGTCGCGTTTCGTGACCGGGCTGCGGCTGCAACCCCGCTGATGGCGATGCGGCGCGGCAGTGTGCCCGTGCCGGAAAACAATGCTGAACCTATGCTGGAAGGGTGAACGGGTCCCATGAGCCAAGCCTGCACCGGCGCCGGTGGGCGGCGGCCGCAGGTGTGGTTGCGGCAGGCACCGGACTCGTCGCCAGCGAACTCATCGCCGGCTTCGTCAGCCCTTCACTTTCAACGATGACAGCGCTGGGCGGCGCCATCATCGACTCAGTCCCGCCCGGCGTCAAGGACTGGGCGGTGGCCCTCTTCGGAACAGCGGACAAGCTGGCGCTGCTGGCCGGCATGGCACTGGGAATCGCCGCTTTCGCCGCCGCGGCAGGTGTCCTCGAGCTGCGCCGGCGCTTCGCGGGTGCCGCTGTCTTTGCCGTGTTCGGCGTCGTGGGCCTGGCCGCGGTCCTGACCCGCGCCCAGGTGACCGCCGCCGCCGTCGTTCTCCCGCTCATGGCGGCCGGGATCGGGATCGCGGTGCTGCTGAAGCTGGTCAGGCGCCTGGCTGGTGCACACGTGGGCGGAGATGCTGACCCGGGCGCTGCACGGCGGGGCTTCTTCCAGCTGCTGGGAGGCACCGCCGCCGGCGTGCTGGTGGGCGGCGCACTCGTCACCGTCTGGCGTGGCGGGGCCGCCGGCGTCAACGAGGTCCGCCGGACCCTGCGGCTGCCTGTACCGCGATCTCCGGCGCCGCCCATCCCGGCCGGTGCCGACCTCCGGCTGGCCGGGGTGGCCCCGCTGGTCACGCCCAACCCCGACTTCTACCGCATTGACACCGCACTGTCCGTCCCCGTCCTTGACTCCCGCGAGTGGAGGCTCAAGGTCACCGGACTGGTGGAACGGGACGTCGAGATCTCCTTCGCGGACCTGCTGGCGAAACCCCTGATCGAACGGCACGTGACCCTCGCCTGCGTATCCAACGAGGTGGGCGGCGACCTGATCGGCAACGCCCGCTGGCTGGGCTGGCCGGTGCGGGAGCTGTTGGCGATGGCCGGTCCGAGGCCGGACGCGGACATGGTCCTGTCCCGAAGCTCGGACGGCTTCACGGCCAGCACGCCGCTGGAGGTGCTCACCGACCGCCGTGATGCGCTGCTCGCTGTGGGCATGAACGGCGAGCCGCTGCCGCTCGAACACGGCTTCCCCGTGCGGATGGTCGTCCCTGGGCTGTACGGGTATGTTTCCGCCACCAAGTGGCTCACCGAACTCAAGGTCACCAGGTTCGCCGACGACGTTGCCTACTGGACGCCGCGCGGCTGGTCCGAGCGCGGCCCCATCAAGATCTCATCCCGGATCGACGTGCCCAGGAACGGTGCCTCGGTACCGGCCGGGACCGTGGTGTTCGGCGGTGTGGCCTGGGAGCAGCACACCGGAATCGGCAAGGTGGAGCTGCGTGTGGACCGTGGCAGCTGGCAGCCGGCCCGGCTTGCTCCGGGCATCTCGGTGGACACGTGGTATCAGTGGCAGCTCGGCGTTGACCTGCAGCCCGGGCAGCACGAGGTCCAGGTACGGGCCACGGACCTGAAAGGTACCGCGCAGACGGAGGAACAGCGGTCGGTGGCGCCGGACGGTGCCACCGGCTTTCACACCATTAGAGTGGACGTGAAGACGTAGCCCACCAAAGGCCCGACCATGCACACCCATTCGCAGCCGCACGGCAACGCCGCCGTACGATCCAGCGCTGACGCCGCACCCGACGCCGGCGCTGCCACACCCTCCGCCGACGCCGACGCCGGCACCCACGACCACGGCAAGCCAGACCACGGCGCCCACCGCAGCGTTGCAGACCACCGGCAGGCGGTCAGGGAGCTCCTCCAACCGCTGCTGTCCCCGGCGCGGACCGACAGGCTCCCGCTGGTCCAGGCCCTCGGCCGCGGACTCGCCGAGGACATCACCGCACCGCTGAGCCTGCCCCCGTTTCCGAACTCCCAGATGGATGGCTTTGCCATCCGCTCCGGGGACGTGCCCGACGGCGGGGCGGACCTGCGCGTGGCCGCTCCGGTTCCGGCCGGGGCGAAACCAGCACCCCTGCAGCCGGGCACCGCTGTCCCCATCATGACCGGTGCCATGGTGCCCGACGGGGCAGACGCCGTCGTACCCATTGAACGGGCCGTCCCTTCCATCTTTCCGGCCGCAGGGGCAGAGGCTGAGGTGAGGCTGCCGGCCACGGCAGCCGGAACATTCATCCGCATGGCCGGGAGCGACATAGAGGCGGGTCAACAGGCATTGGCCGCGGGCACCTGCCTGGGCCCGGCGCAGCTGGGCCTGCTCGCCGCGCTGGGGCTGCCCGAGGTACTGGTGCGCAAGCAGCTTTCGGTCCTGCTGGTCACCACCGGCGACGAAGTGGTGGAACCCGGGCAACCGCTGGGCGACGGCAAGATCTATGACGCCAACGGCACCCTCCTGGAGTCCGCGCTGCGGCAGGCGGGGCTTGACGTGACCAGGGCGGGCATATCCGCCGACAGCCCGGAGGCCCTGCGGACGCTGCTGCGCACCCACACGTCCGCCGTGGACCTGATTGTCACCACCGGGGGAGTGAGCAAGGGCGCGTATGAGGTGGTGCGCCAGGCCATGGATGGCCAGGACGTCGCGTTCCAGCACCTTGCGATGCAGCCCGGCGGCCCCCAGGGGCTGGGAACGTTCGACGGCGTCCCCCTCCTTGCGTTCCCGGGGAACCCGGTCAGCTGCCTTGTCTCCTTTGAGATGTTCCTCCGCCCGGTGTTGGGCGAACTGTTCGGAGCGCCCGCCCCCAGGCCCGCGCTCCGGGCGCGGCTGGCCCAGGCGCTGTCCTCCCCGGCCGGCAAGCACCAGGTCCGGCGGGGGTCCCTGCAGGGCGACGGCACCGTCCGGCTGCAGGGCGGCGAAAGCTCGCATCTGGTGCAGGCCCTGGCCCACTCAAATGCCCTGGTCCACGTGCCCGTGGGCACTGCCGCACTCGAGGAGGGCGCCGAGGTGGAAGTATGGATGTTGTGACTGCAGAAAATGACCACGGCGCCCTGACCCACCTGCGCCGTGACGGCACGGCCCAGATGGTGGACGTCTCAGGAAAACCGGAAACCACGCGCGAGGCCACGGCCACGGCGACGGTCCGCAGCACCGCCGAGGTCCTGGCGCTGCTGGGCACCGGCGGCCTGCCCAAGGGCGATGCCCTGGCAGTGGCCCGGGTCGCCGGCATCATGGCGGCCAAGAAAACCCCCGAGCTGATCCCGCTGTGCCACCCGCTCCCGATTTCGAAAGTCACTGTCGACTTCGAACTCGGTCCGGAGAGCGTGGATATCCTGGCCACGGTCAAGACCCGGGGCGTGACCGGCGTCGAAATGGAGGCCCTGACTGCCGCCTCCGTGGCGGCGCTGAGCGTCTACGACATGATCAAGGCCGTGGACAAGCACGCCGTCCTCACGGACATCAGGGTGCTGGCCAAGAGCGGCGGCAAGAGCGGGGACTGGGCCCTGTGAGCAACCACCCTTCGGCAACCGCGGCGCCGCACGTCCACGGCGAGGTGCAGGGCCGGAAGGCCGGCGTCGTCATTGCCTCAACACGTGCCGCCTCCGGCGTCTATCCGGACGAGACGGGGCCCGTCATCACCGACTGGCTCACCGAACACGGTTTCGTGCCGTATCCCGTTATGGTGGTGCCCGACGGCGAGCCGGTGGGCGCGGCGATCCGCGCGCTCCTGACCCAGGAACCCGCCGTCGTGATCACCAGCGGCGGGACCGGCCTGAGCCCGGACGACCGAACACCGGAAATGACGCTGCCGCTGCTCGACCGCGAAATCCCCGGCCTCATGGAGGGGATCCGACAGTTTGGAACGGCGAAGACGCCGCATGCCATGCTGAGCCGCGGATACGCCGGTTCTGCGGGCCGGACTTTCATCATTAACCTGCCCGGATCACCGAAGGGGGTCATGGACGGCCTCTCCGTCCTGGACCCGGTGATCGGGCACCTGTGCGACCAGTTGGAGGGCGGACATGGCCACTGAGGCTTCGTTCGAAGTAGTAACCGCGGTGCTCAGCACCGAACCGATCTCCGTGGACCAGGCCATCGCCGCCGTGGAGTCGGACACTGCCGGGGCGGTGGTCAGCTTCAGCGGCGTGGTCCGGAACCACGACGGCGGCAAGCCGGTGGACCGGCTCAGCTACAGCGCCCACCCCACGGCCCGGAAGGTGCTGGATGACGTCGTGGCGCAGCTGGTGGCAGAGCAGGCCGGGTCGGCCGGCAGCGCCGCGTCCGACGATGCTGATGGCGCCGGTACCGTTCCTCCGGTCCGGATCTGGGTCGCGCACCGGGTGGGGCCGCTGGAAATCGGCGACCCCGCGCTCGTCTGCGCGGTATCGGCTGCCCACCGCGGGCAGGCCTTCGCTGTGTGCTCCGAGCTGGTGGACCGGGTCAAGGCGCAGGTGCCGATCTGGAAGGAACAGTTCTTCAGCGACGGCACCGTTGAGTGGGTCGGGGCCGGGGAATAACGGACGGCAGCGCCGGGGGATAACCGACGTCCGCGCCGGTCATTCGGCCGGGCACGCAGGCGGCCCGCGCGTGAGGTAACGCATGCGCCCCGGTTCCGTCCGGCGGTCCCCCGAACGGTAGTGTTGAACCCATGACCCAACAACTTCCTGTCGCCGTTCTGGGCGCAAACGGGCGCATGGGCGCCGAGGCCGTCAAAGCTGTGGAGGCCGCTCCCGACATGAAGCTCGTCGCTGCGCTGGGACGCAGTGACTCCCTCGATTCCCTGCTCGACGCCGGCGCCAAATACGTCGTCGACCTCACGGTTCCGGAGAGCACCGAGGAGAACGTCCGTTTCGCCATCGAAAACGGCATGCATGCCGTGGTGGGCACCACGGGCTGGGACCTGGGCAGGCTGGAGTCGCTGGAGACCCTGCTGGCGGGCCACCCCGAGGTCGGTGTGCTGATTGCCCCGAACTTCGCCCTGGGCTCCGTGCTCACGTCGGCGTTCGCTGCCAAGGCGTCCAAGTACTTCGAATCAGTGGAGATCATCGAACTCCACCACCCGGACAAGGTGGACGCGCCGTCGGGTACCGCCGTGCGCACCGCGCAGTTGGTGGCAGCGGAACGCGAGGCGGCCGGCGTGGGCCCCAGCCCGGATGCCACTACCACTGAGCTGGCCGGCGCCCGCGGCTGCGAAGTGGACGGCGTGCGCGTGCACAGTGTCCGGCTCCGGGGGCTCGTGGCGCATCAGGAGGTCCTGCTGGGCGGCCCGGGGGAGCAGCTGACGCTCCGGCATGATTCGTTCGACCGGGCTTCGTTCATGCCCGGTGTCCTTCTGGGTGTGCGGAATGTCGCAGCCCATCCCGGGCTCACCGTTGGCCTGGACGGCTACCTGGACCTGGGGCTGTAACGCAGTGAAACCGTTTCTTGGCTGGCTGAAGACACACCGCACCAAGATCTGGGTGGGCGCGGTGACGCTCCTGCTGGTCTTCTATCTCGTGGTGTCCTTGCAGCGCTCCATCCTGCTGCTTACGGACGCCCAGCCGGTGGCCAAGGCCATCGGCGCCGCGTACCTCGTGCTGCCGGTGGTCGGCGCCTGGGCCCTGATCCGGGAACTTCTGTTCGGCGCCCGGACCGAACAGATGGCACGTGTGCTTGAAGCCGAAGGCGGCCTGCCGGAGGACAACCTGCCCCGCACCCCGGCAGGCCGGATCATCCGGGCCGCCGCGGACCAGGAGTTCGAGAAGTACCGGGCGGAAACAGAAGCCGCCCCGGACGACTGGCGGTCCTGGTTCCGGCTCAGCTGCGCCTATGACGCGTCGGGTGACCGGAAGCGGGCACGTTCCTCCATGCGCGATGCGGTGCGTCTGTTCCGGGCCTCCGGCGACGCTGTGGCGCGCTAGCGGATCCTTGCCGGCTGGTGCCGCCCCACTTGGTTGGCGGCGTGCCCGAGCCATTCCAGCGGACCGCGCCATTTGAGGATGACGAAGACCATTCCGATCACCACGGCCAGCGCTGCGTGCGCGAAGTACATCCCGTCCTCGGTCCATCCCACAGGCAATGGCTTGAGGTGGAACGACGCCACCACGCAAACGTGGGCGGTGTACAGCGTCAGCGTCATGGCGCCCGGTCCGCGCAGCGGAAGCAGCAGGTCCAGGGCCAGCCACTGTCCCAACCTGCCCACCAGAAGGCAAAGGCCCACGACGGCGGCCGCCACGCCGCTGGTGTGCAGCAGGTCCAGCGTGGTTCCGGAATGGGGTGCGCTGCTGGCCAGCCACCACCAGGACCCCTCCTGCCGGACACCGGCCAGATTGACCTGCAGAAGGCTGTCCAGCGGATAGTTGGGGTCCGTGAGGATGCCCTGCAGGGCGGCGCGGCCGCCCCACTGCTCCATCGCCGCGGTGCCCAGGACCTTGGAGAATGCCGCCACGGCAGTGCCGCCGAGCAGCAGCACCGGAACGATTGCCGTGGTCAGCGCGAGCCTGCCGATGAGGAGCCCCACCAACAGATACGAGATCCACTGGAATACCGGGTAGTACCCCGTCAGGAACAGGTCGCCCAGCAGCTGGCCCGGGGTGGTGAGGTCCTCCCACCCCGGATTGTGGTTGAGCTGAAGCGGCGGATCTGCGGCCATGAGCCAGGGCCGAAGCAGGAAGGCGATCAGCGGGGACAGCAGGAACCAGCCCGCTGCCCAGGCGCACAGCGCCTTCACCCGCAGCCCAACGAACGGCAGGATGCAGAGGAACAGTACGGCGTAATGCACCAGGATCACCGCGACGTTGACGTCAAGCCCGCCGAGCGCGAGCCCGACGACGGCAATCACCAGGGCGCGCATCGCAATGCCGCGCCGGGCCGCCGTCAGCGCGGGTCCGTCCACCGGCTGTTGCTTGCCGGTGGAGAGGGCGAGGCCGATTCCCGCGAGCACGGCAAACAGGGCGGCGGCGCGGCCGGAGAACGTCAGGCCCACCCAGGTCGGGGTCAGCGCGGCGTTGGGCTCGAAGGTCGGGAGCAGGTGGGTGGCCATCATGCCAAGGAGGGCCAGGCCGCGGGCAGCATCAATACCGGCCAGTCGGACGCCTGTAGCTGGCCCCTTCGCTGTCTTGGAAGATGCAGCTGTGCTCCGCGAGGTCATGGTGTGATCGTCTCATATCCGCCAGGCCCGCCGGCTTTTCGTGAACCCCTGTCTCCTGGCCTTAGCCACCGTCGCTCGCGTAATGGAGCAAAACAACGCCGTTGCCGAACGAGTGCGTCCCCTCGAGCCTGAGGATCATCCCGAGATCGGGGTCTTCGAACAGCGGCCGGCCGCGCCCCAGGACCACGGGATGGACGAGAATCCGGAACTCGTCGATCAGGCCCTGCCGCATGAAGGCGGAGGCCAAATTGGCGCCGCTCAGGGCGATGTCGCCGCCGGGCTGGGCTTTCAGTTCCGTGATTTGTTCAGGCACGACGTCGTGGATCACGGTCGTGTTCCATGCGGTCTGCGTGAGGGTCCGCGAAAACACGAACTTGGGCATCTCGCGCCAGATCCCGGCGAACTCGACCATGGGCGCCGAGAGGCCGGGATTCTGGTCGGCGGTGGGCCAGAAACCGGCCATCAGCTCGTGGGTGATACGCCCGGACATAAAGGCACTGATCGTCCGGAACCGTTCGTTGAGGTGGCTGAGGAGTTCATCGTTCACCAGATGCCAGCTGATGTCCCGGTCGAGCCCCTCGAAGAATCCATCCAAGGAGACTGACATCATCAGGACTATCTTGCGCATTCGGGCACCTCCGGCTGGTGACGGAAGGCGGCAGGTCGCCGTCGTTCCTTCCAGTGAAGCACTCGGGGATCCGGCGGGACAGGACAAGACGTGGTGCGGACTGCCTGTGCCGTACCGCCGCTCATTCAGGACCAGTCCCGGCAGGATCTTGTATTCGAATATATGTTCGAATAGTATTTCGGGCATGAAGAAGTCATCAGGGCGCCCGGCAGGCCACCAGCTCGAAGGGCGCGGGCTTGGTGGGAACCGGCTCAAAGGCCAAGCCCTCAAGGGCGCTGTAACCAGGATTGAACCGCCAAGGGCTGATCCGGCCAAGGGTGACCTGCCTAGGGCTGACCCGCCAAAAGGTGATCCGCTGAAGGCAATGAGCCCCGGCGTGGTGGACTTTCTTTTTCGGCAGCTCGTCGCGGGGGAGCCTGCCGAGGACATCCAATGGGGTCGTGAGGGTGTTGCGCTCTCCGACCAGGCGCCGGGGGCGGAGCTGGCCCGCCGGCTCTCCGAAGCGGACCTCGATGCGCTGACGCCCACGGAACTGTTCCATTACGTCCGCGCCGCGCAGCGCCTCACCCTGTGGGCCGAATCGTTGCGGGAGGCGGCCGTAGAGCGGTACTGCTCGGGGGCAGACCCCGCCTAGGATGGGCTCGTGACTGCACCCCTGACCGTATCCGTCATCCAGTACGCGGCCCTGGACGGCGGCATCGACGCCAATGTGCCGGAGCACGTGCGCCTTATCGAGGACGCCGACTCGCACGGTGCCAGGCTGGTGCTGTTTCCCGAGCTCTCCCTCACGGGGTACAACTTGCAGCTGCTTCGCGGCGGTGACCGGCGGGGTGATGGTGCGCTGGGCAGTGATGTGTCGGGAGGCCAGCCGCGGGGCAGTGACCGGCGGGGCGGTGACCAGTGGGTGGCGCCGGCGGACCGCCGCCTGGACCCGATCCGGGAGATCTGCCGCAGAACAGGAATCACCGCCGCCATCGGGGCGCCCTTCCGGGACCGCGACGGCACGCCGCGGCTCGCATCCCTGGCCATCCACCCGAACGGCGCGGAAGAGGCTGTCTTCAAGACGCACCTGCACGGCGAGGAGGAGTCCCTCTTTGAAGCGGGTCCCGGGTTCGAAACAGGTCCCGGGATGGAGCGGGGGCCTGGGTTCGAGCAGGAGCCGCGGTCTGAAGGAGGTCCAGAACCGCTGATGCTGGACGTGGACGGCTGGAAGGTCGCGCTGGCCATCTGCTTCGATGCCGCCCATCCGGCACACTCCGGCGCTGCTGCCGCTGCCGGAGCCGACGTATATGCCGTCTCGGCGCTCTACACACAGGAGGAAGGCCACCGGCTGGGGCTGCATCTTGGCGCCCGGGCCATGGACAACCGCATGTACGGCGTGCTTGCCAACCTGGGCGGCCGCACGCCGCTGGGGCCGTCCTGCGGCCTGAGCGGTTTCTGGGGGCCGGACGGGCTGCCGATGCAACAGGCGGGCGGCACAGGAACCGAAGTAGTCACCGCTGTCCTGCGGCGGGGATCCCTGAATCGGTACCGCGGCTAGCCTATGCGCCGGAATTTGACGATCATCACGCGGCGGCCATTGTCCTAACCTGCAGGTGACAGGGTAACGTTTTTCCCATGGCTGACACTTCCGCGAACATTCCTGCCCTGGGCACCCTCCTGACCGCCATGGTCACCCCGTTCTCCACTGACGGCAAGGTCGATTACCAGCAGGCCGCGGAACTGGCCAGCAAGCTCGTTGACGACGGCTGCGACGGCCTCGTCGTCACAGGGACCACCGGCGAGACGTCCACCCTCACCGACGAGGAGAACCTCGGCATGTTCCGCGCCGTGATGGAAGCCGTTGGCGGGCGCGCCGCCGTCATCGCCGGCACCGGAACCAACGACACCGCCCACTCCGTGCACCTGTCCCAGGAAGCCGCAAAGCTGGGCGTCGACGGCCTGCTGATCGTCACGCCCTACTACAACAAGCCCAGCCAGGCCGGCGTCCGGGCGCACTTTGAGACGGTCGCCTCCGCCACGGACCTGCCCGTCATGCTCTACGACATCCCCGGACGGTCCTCCATCGAGATCGCGCCGGACACCATGATCCGCCTGGCCCAGCACCCGAACATCGTTGCCGTCAAGGACGCCAAGGCCGACTTCGCTGCCGCCACCCGCGTTCTGGCCGAGACCGACCTTGCCTTCTACTCCGGCGATGACGGCCTGACCCTGCAGTGGATGGCCCTGGGCGCTGTGGGCCTCGTGGGCGTCACCACGCACGTCGCCACCCGCCGCTTCCGCGAACTCATCGACGCGATCAACGCGAATGACCTCGGGACTGCCCGCAAGATCAACTTTGAGCTTGAGCCGGTCGTGCGCGCAACGATGACCCGGGTCCAAGGTGCCGTTGCCGCCAAACAAATTCTTAAATGGCAGGGAGTCCTGCCCAACTCGATTGTCCGCTTGCCCCTCGTGGAGCCGGACGAAGCCGAGATCGAAACCATCCGCGAGGACTTGGCGGAAGGAGGGCTGGTCTTTTCCTGACGGACTGAGACCGGCACTCTTCCGTCTGGAAAGAAGTGCATTATGACCCAAGTTGCCCTCCCCGGCCTCGTTACGCCTCCCCGCCTTCCCCAAGGCACCCTGCGGATTGTTCCGCTGGGCGGGCTGGGCGAAATCGGCCGGAACATGGCTGTGTTCGAAATCGACGGCAAGCTGCTGGTTGTCGACTGCGGCGTCCTCTTCCCCGAGGAAACCCAGCCCGGCGTTGACCTGATCCTGCCCGATTTCTCCTACATCGAGGACCGGATCGATGACATCGTCGCCGTGGTCCTCACCCACGGCCATGAGGACCACATCGGAGCTGTTCCATATCTGCTGCGGCTCCGCAACGACATTCCGCTCGTGGGCTCCCAGCTGACGCTGGCGCTGATTGAGGCCAAGCTGCAGGAGCACCGGATCAAGCCCTACACGCTGTCCGTCACCGAGGGACAGGTAGAGCAGTTCGGCCCGTTCCAGTGTGAGTTCGTGGCCGTCAACCACTCCATCCCGGACGCCCTGGCCGTCTTCATCCGCACGGCCGGCGGCACGGTGCTGCATACCGGCGACTTCAAGATGGACCAGCTGCCCCTCGACGGCCGCATCACCGATCTCCGGCATTTCGCCAAGCTGGGTGAAGAAGGCGTGGACCTGTTCATGTCCGACTCCACCAACGCCGACGTCCCGGGATTCACCACCGCGGAGAAGGAGATCGGTCCCACCCTGGACCGGCTCTTCGCCCAGGCCACCAAGCGCATCATCGTCGCATCGTTCTCCTCGCACGTCCACAGGGTGCAGCAGGTCCTGGACGCCGCAGCCAAGCACGGCCGCAACGTCGCCTTCGTGGGACGTTCCATGGTGCGGAACATGGCCATCGCCGCCAAACTTGGCTACCTGCACGTGCCGGACGGCATCGTTGTGGATCTGAAAAACGTCGACACGCTGCCCGACAACCGGGTAGTGCTGATGTCCACCGGCTCCCAGGGCGAACCCATGGCCGCGCTGTCACGCATGGCCAACGGCGACCACCGCGTGGTGGTGGGCCAGGGCGACACCGTCATCCTGGCGTCCAGCCTCATCCCCGGCAACGAGAACGCCGTCTTCCGCATCATCAACGGCCTGCTGAAGCTCGGCGCCGACGTGATCCACAAGGGCAATGCCAAGGTCCATGTGTCCGGCCACGCCGCGGCAGGGGAGCTGCTTTACTGCTACAACATCCTCGAGCCGCTCAATGCCATGCCGGTGCACGGCGAGACGCGCCACCTGATCGCCAACGGCAAGATCGCGGAGGAGTCGGGCGTTCCGGCGGCCAGCATCCTGCTGGCGGACAACGGCACGGTGATCGACCTCCGGGACCACCAGGCCGACATCGTGGGGCAGATTGAGGTCGGCTTCGTGTATGTGGACGGCTCCAGCGTCGGCGAAATCACCGACGCCGACCTCAAGGACCGCCGCGTCCTGGGCGACGAAGGTTTCATCTCCATCATCACGGTGATCAACCGGGCCACCGGCAAGGTGGTCTCGGGACCCGAGATCCACGCCCGCGGCGTAGCCGAGGACGACTCGGTCTTCGACGACATCATTCCCAAGATCAACGCCGCGCTGGAGGAGGCCGTGCTCAGCAACGCGGACCACACCAACCACCAGCTGCAGCAGATCGTCCGCCGGATCGTCGGCACGTGGGTCAACCGCAAGCTGCGCCGGCGCCCCATGATCATCCCGGTGGTCCTGGAGGCCTGACTGACGGTTCCGGCGGGGCTGGCCATGCCTGAACACAGCCCCCGACGGCCCGGAAATCCGCGGCTCCGCGGCTGCAGTGGAGTACCGTGGCAGATATGGCCACTCGTACTTCCCCCGCGCCAAAACGTACCTCCAGCAGCAAAACGGGCGCATCCGCAGGCCGCAGCGGCTCCTCGGCCGCCAAATCCGGCCGGGCAGGATCATCCGGCGGCAGCGCCCGCACGCGCCAGCTTCCCGCCGTCGAACACCGGCAGCCCTGGCTGCTGCGGGTGGCCGGCGGGGCCTGGCTGGGCATCGGCCACCTGGTGGGCGCGGGAGTGCGCCGCATCGGCCAGGACGTCAGCGACCTGGCCCCGGAAGACCGCCGTGACGGCGCCGCCCTGTTCAACCTGGCCCTGGCGGTCTTCATCGCCACCTTCGCCTGGTGGGGTTTCCGCGGCTGGTTCCCGGACGCTGTCTACGCCGTGGTCAACGGCACTTTCGGCTGGATGTCGCTGGTCCTGCCGCTCATGCTTTTCGTGTGCGCCTGCAGGCTGTTCCGGCAGCCTGTAGACGGCCGCGGCAACAACCGCGTGGGCATCGGTTTCCTCATCATGACGTTCGCCGGCTGCGGCATCGCGCACATCGTGGGCGGCCAGCCGACCGTCAGCGAGGGTTTCGACGGGCTGCGGCAGGCCGGCGGCATGCTGGGATTCCTGGCGGCCTCCCCGCTGGCCGCCATCCACCCCGCCGTCCCCGTGGTCCTGTACGGGCTACTGGCCTTCGTGTCGGTACTCATCGTCACGGCCACGCCGTTCGGGGCGATTCCGCGGCGCTTGCGCGGTGCCTATGAGCACCTGATGGGCATCGACCTTCAGGAGAACGACCGCGACGCCCACGACCGCAGCTACCTGTACGAAAACACCCCTCCCGCCCCGAAGAAGAAGCGCAAGCGGTTCTTTGGCAAGGACCAGGAAACCGACCCCAAGCTGGAGGGCTACGTCGGAGACGAAGCCTTTGAGCACGCCGTAATCGACGACGACGATCCGTCACAGTCCGCCGGCAAGGACACCCCCGCCGTGGCCCCCGGAGTCCGCCGTCCCACCCAGGCGGAGATCGCCGTCGAGAAGATCAAGGCAGCCCAGGGACTCGGCGCTAAGGGCGCCGACGCCGAGAACGCCACCGAAGCCATCCCGCTCGTGGTCCCCGGCATGGCCGGTTCGACGAATGCACCCGCTGCAGCTCCCGCTGCCGCCGTTCAGGTGCCCTCCAAACCGGTGGCGCCGGCGCCGCTGCCCACCCCCATTCCGCAGCGCACGGAGCAGTTGTCCCTCGCGGGCGACGTCACGTACACGCTGCCGTCGTCAGATGTGCTGACGCCCGGTTCCATTCCCAAGGAGCGCACCGAAGCCAACGACGCCGTCGTGGCCGCCCTCACGGACACGCTCCAGCAGTTCAACGTGGACGCCTCCGTAACCGGTTTCAGCCGGGGCCCGACCGTGACCCGCTATGAGATCGAACTGGCGCCAGGCACCAAGGTGGAGCGGGTCACCGCGCTCTCCAAGAACATCTCCTACGCCGTTGCCTCCAGCGACGTCCGGATCCTCAGCCCCATTCCCGGCAAGTCGGCCATCGGTATCGAGATCCCCAACACGGACCGTGAGACGGTCTCGCTGGGCGATGTCCTCCGCAGCCAGAACGCGCGCCGCACGGACCACCCCATGGTCATGGGCGTCGGCAAGGACGTCGAGGGCGGCTACGTCGTGGCCAACCTTGCGAAAATGCCCCACCTGCTCGTGGCCGGTGCCACCGGTGCAGGTAAATCCTCGTTCGTGAACTCCATGATCACGTCCCTGCTGATGCGCGCCACCCCGGACGAGGTCCGCATGGTCATGGTGGACCCCAAACGCGTGGAACTCACCGCCTACGAAGGCGTGCCCCACCTCATCACCCCCATCATCACCAACCCCAAAAAGGCAGCCGAAGCGCTCCAGTGGGTGGTCCGCGAAATGGACGCCCGTTATGACGACCTCGCCAACTACGGCTTCAAGCACGTCGATGATTTCAACAAGGCAGTCCGCGCCGGCAAGGTCCACCCGCCCGTAGACTCCAAGCGTGTCATCCGGCCCTACCCCTACCTCCTGGTGATCGTCGATGAGCTCGCCGACCTGATGATGGTGGCGCCGCGCGATGTCGAGGACTCCATCGTCCGCATCACGCAGCTGGCCCGGGCCGCCGGCATCCACCTGGTGCTCGCCACGCAGCGCCCGTCCGTTGACGTGGTCACCGGCCTGATCAAGGCCAACGTGCCGTCCCGCATGGCCTTCGCCACCTCATCCGTGACCGACTCCCGCGTGGTCCTGGACCAGCCCGGCGCGGAGAAGCTCATCGGGCAGGGTGACGCCCTGTTCCTGCCCATGGGTGCCTCCAAGGCCATGCGAGTCCAGGGCGCCTGGGTTACCGAGTCCGAGATCCACAAGGTGGTTGAACACGTCAAGGGCCAGCTCCAGGCCGTTTACCGCGATGACGTCGCACCCGAAGCGCAGAAGAAGCAGATCGACGACGACATCGGTGACGACCTCGAGGTGCTGCTGCAGGCCACAGAGCTCGTGGTCACCACACAGTTCGGCTCGACGTCCATGCTGCAGCGCAAGCTCCGGGTCGGCTTCGCCAAGGCCGGACGCCTCATGGACCTGCTCGAATCACGCGGCGTGGTTGGCCCGTCGGAAGGCTCCAAGGCACGTGATGTGCTGGTCAAGCCGGACGACCTCGCCGCCGTGCTGGCGGCGATGAAGGGCCAGGAGGCCCCGGCGACGGCAGATTCCCACACCGCCGCGCTCAGTGACAACGCCAACGCCAACATCGCGCAGGGCGGCTACGCCGAGGACCTCGTCGCCGCCGACCTGGATAACCGTGCCCAGAGCATTGACTATCACGACGGCGCCGACAGTTCCGGTGACGACGAGGACGGTTCCGAGGACGCCTGGTCCCTCACCGGCCGGTAGTTCCGAGGTGATGAACAAGAAGCCGGCAGTGCCGAAGACGGTAGCCTAGAAGGGTGACTAGCACCGAAGCGACCGCGGCCGGCTCCAACAGCTCCGGGATCTGGAATCTCCCCAACATCCTCACGATGCTCCGCATTGTGCTGGTGCCGTTCTTCGTGTGGTTCCTCATCGCCGACGCTCCGGGGCTGCGGAGCGAGTCCGGCGGGTGGCGCTGGGCAGCAGTGGCGGCGTTCGCCGTCGCGATCTACACGGACAAGCTCGACGGCGACATCGCCCGCAGCAGGGGACTGGTCACCGACTTCGGCAAGATCGCCGATCCGATCGCGGACAAGCTGCTCACGGGCTCGGCGCTGGTCATGCTGAGCGTACTGAACGAGCTGCCATGGTGGATCACCATCGTGATCCTGGTCCGCGAGTGGGGCATCACGGCGCTTCGGTTCTTCGTGATCCGTTACGGCGTCATCCCGGCATCGCGCGGCGGAAAGCTCAAGACGGTCGTCCAGACGGTGGCGATCTTCCTCTACCTTCTTCCTTTGGCATCTGTTGCACCGTGGCTGACCTGGGTGGCCTTAGCGGTGATGCTGGCAGCCGTGCTGATCACCGTCTGGACCGGCGTCGAATACGTCGTCCAGGCGCTGAAAGTCAGGTCGGAGGGGCTCCGCCGGCGCGCCGCCGACCCTGGCCAGCAGGGGAACGCCGGCCCGGACCTCCCCAAGCACGACGCACCCAACCACGAGATCCCCAACCAGGACAACCCCAGCCAGGACATCCCCAAGCAGGAGGGCCAGCCGTGACGAATTTGCACCGGATCGCCGGGGAGGCCGTCGCTGCGGCCGTTGGGCGTGGCGTCACGGTTGCCACCGCGGAGTCACTCACCGCCGGCATGGTCGCCGCCGTATTGGCCGACACTCCGGGGGCGTCTGCCATGCTGCAGGGCGGCGTGGTCTCCTACAACAACACCGTCAAGCGGGACGTTCTTGGCGTCCCGCAAGACCTGCTGGACGCCGTCGGCTCGGTGGACGAGGCGGTGGCTGCCGCCATGGCGCAAGGCGCCCGGCGAATCTGCGGCGCGGACCTGGCCGTCTCCACCACGGGTGTAGCAGGGCCCGACGCGCACGACGGCAAGGCCGTGGGAACGGTGTTTGTGGGCGTCGCCACCGCAGACGGTGTGCAAACCTTTCTCTACAGCTTCCAGGGCACCCGGGCAGAGATCCGCGGGCTGGCCTGTGGCGCTGCTCTGGAGCGTCTACAGGAAGCCCTGGCTGCGTTAAGCTGAGTTTCCGGCGACGCTGACCTGGCCCACTGACTGCGCTAAGCTACCCGGAGTAAGGTTGCCGGGAACAAAAAGCGAGTCCGAATAGTTGTCACATTGTGTCGCCTCTCGCTGAGGGAGGCGCCTAGGATGAAGAGAACATATGCGGTTTACGTCACAGTAAACCGGAACCATGAGGGAGCAAGGCGATACAGATGGTAAAGCAGCCCGTGTCCGTAAACGGCGTTGTCCGCTGGAAGGACGTGGGCCTCGCCGATCAGGCCAAGAGCGAACAAAAGGAGCGCAAGATGGTTGTACTTCGTCACGAAATCGGTGATGTTCTGCGCGATGTCCGCCAGCGTCAAGGGCGTACCCTCCGCGAAGTCTCGCACAGCGCCCGGGTCTCCCTGGGGTACCTGAGTGAAGTGGAACGCGGCCAGAAGGAAGCCTCCTCTGAACTCCTGTCATCGATCTGTTCGGCCTTGGATGTTCCGTTGTCCAGCATGCTCCGCGAGGTCAGCGACCGCGTGGCCGTCGCTGAAGGCGTTGCTGTGCCGGACACCGTGCCGCAGGAATTCTCCCAGCGCTACGGCCGGGAGCTTGAGCGTGACCTGAGCAGCGAGCTTAACAGCGAGCTCGCCACGGAACTGCTCTCCAGCGCCCGGTAAATGAATCCGTCCGGTAACCCAGATCCGGTAATCCGGACCAGATGACTACAGCGAAGGCCTCCGGCACAGTGCCGGAGGCCTTCGTCGTGCCCTGAAAACTAGGAGACACCGTCGCGGGGGAATCCGTCGCGCTCGTACGTGGCGTTAAGTTTTGCCATGTAGGCGGCCAGCGCCTGAAGGTCCTCCACCGGCCATTCGCCCAGCCGCTCCCGGAAAACCTGCCGCCGGGCATCCTGCACCTGATGCATCTTCTCTTCGCCCTCGGCGGTAAGCCGGATGGTTTGCGCCCGGCCGTCCAGCGGGTCGGCTTCCTTGAGTACCAGGCCGATGCTTTCAAGGAACGCGATCTGCCTGCTGACAGACGGCTTGCCGACGCCGATACAGGACGCGAGCTCGGTCAAACGGATCGGGCCGTTCTTGCGGATTACAGTGAGCAGACCGTAGGCTGCGGGCTCCATATCAGGGTGGACCTCGCGCGAAAGCTGCTGGGAAACGGACCGGGCCCGCCTCCAGAAAAGGCTGATCTGATGCTCCACGTTGGTCAGTGCCGTATCAAGCGTGTCCTCGAAGGGGGCAGCGGCTCCGGGGGCTTCAGCGGGGTTGCTCATGGTAACCATTTTAGAGTCAGTGCCCGTGAGAGACTGTATTGAGTGAGGATTAGTGATTTCTGGCGGCTGATGGACGATGAATTCGGGGCTGGCTACTCGCGCGTGCTGGGCAGTTCCCTCGTCCTTGCCGGGGTCGGCGGCCGGACGGCGGACCAGGCCCTCGCCGCGGGCGTTAGTCCCCGCGACATCTGGCTCGCGGTCTGCGACGTGCAGGACGTTCCCGAGGAGCGCCGCCTAGGCCGCGACATCAAGCCGCGCCAGAGCGGACCCGATCTGGTCTGAGTGGTTCCCCTGCCCGGCACGGGAAGCTGCTGACACGCCGACCGATTGTTCGAATATCTGTTCGGGTGCGACTATGCTTTTTGGCAGCGGGTTATCCACATACGCACGCCTTCCCGGTAAGAATGTCAGCGGGTGGCACTAGCGTCGGTGATGACAGACAGAGGGCCGCAGGCGGCCCCTCCAAAGCGAGAAAGCATTAGAGGTGTGAACCATGGCGGCAGCCCCGGATCGTGAAAAAGCGCTTGAAGCAGCGCTCGCGCAGATTGACAAGCAGTTCGGCAAGGGGTCGATCATGCGGCTGGGCGACGAAACGCGCGCCCCCATCGAAGTTATCCCCACCGGCTCCATCGCACTGGACGTCGCACTGGGAATCGGAGGTCTTCCGCGGGGCCGCGTCGTCGAAATCTACGGCCCGGAATCGTCAGGTAAGACCACCGTTGCCCTGCACGCTGTGGCCAACGCCCAGCGCGCCGGCGGCATCGCCGCGTTCATCGACGCCGAACACGCCCTCGACCCCGAGTACGCCGCCAAGCTCGGCGTGGACACGGACGCCCTGCTGGTTTCCCAGCCGGACACCGGTGAGCAGGCCCTGGAGATCATGGACATGCTGGTGGGCTCCGGCTCGCTGGACATCGTGGTCATCGACTCCGTGGCGGCCCTGGTGCCGCGCGCGGAAATCGAAGGCGACATGGGCGACAGCCACGTCGGCCTGCAGGCACGCCTCATGAGCCAGGCCCTGCGAAAGATCACCGGCCGGCTGAGCCAGACCAAGACCACCGCCATCTTCATCAACCAGCTGCGTGAAAAGATCGGCGTGTTCTTCGGCTCTCCGGAAACCACCACCGGTGGTAAGGCGCTGAAGTTCTACGCGTCCGTGCGCATCGACGTCCGCCGCATCCAGACCCTGAAGGAAGGTGCCGATTCTGTCGGCAACCGGACCAAGGCCAAGATCGTCAAGAACAAGATGGCCCCGCCCTTCAAAATCGCCGAATTCGACATCATCTACGGCCAGGGCATCTCCCGTGAGGGCGGCATCATCGACATGGGCGTGGAGCACGGCATCATCAAGAAGTCCGGCTCCTGGTTCACGTACGACGGTGACCAGCTGGGCCAGGGCATGGAGAACTCGCGCCGCTTCCTGCGCGACAACCCGGAACTCGCCGCGGAACTGGAACGGCTCATCAAGGAAAAGCTCGGCGTAGGAGTGAAGCCTGCGGCCGACGCCCCAGCCTCACCGAAGCTGAAGGCCGTTGACGGCCTCTAGCAAGCGCCGGTCCCCTTCGGCCTTCGCCAAGGCCGGAGGGGACCGCACAGCAGGACCCGGCCAGGAACCCGGCGAGGACCGCGACGCAGATCCGGTGTCGGTGGCGCGCGCCATCGTATTGCGCCAGCTGACCGCATCGCCTAAAAGCAGGCTGCAGCTGGAACGCAAGCTGGCAGAGCGCAACGTGCCCGAGGACGTCGCCGCGGCCGTGCTGGACCGTTTCGAAGAGGTCCGGCTCGTTGACGACGCCGAATTTGCGGACATGTGGGTGCGGAGCCGGTCCCAGTCGCGCAGGCTGGCAAAGGGAGCCCTCCGCCGGGAGCTCGCGGACAAGGGCATTGACGCTGACACGGCGGCGGCCGCCCTGGAGCAGCTGAGCGATGAGGACGAAGAAGCCGCCGCACGCCATCTGGTGGAACGCAAGCTGCGGCCTGGGACTGACCTGTCAGACCGGGCGGAGCGTGACAAGACCACAAGGCGGCTCGCGTCCATGCTGGCCCGCAAGGGGTACCAGCCCTCGCAGGCCTTTCGGATCGTGGGGGAGGTCCTGGACGCTGCAGCCGGGGGCGCTCCGGCCGGCGGGGACTCCGTCGGGGCCACCGCCCACTGGGACTGAGCGCACCCGGTACCCGTAGCAGCCGGTACCCTTAATGGGTGAGTCTGACCTATCCTTCCCCCGCATCCGGCACCGAAAATGAACCAACCGGCCGCGCCGCTGTGCCCCGCACCTATCAGGTGCGCACTTTCGGCTGCCAGATGAACGTTCACGACTCCGAGCGCATGGCCGGGATGCTGGAGGCTGCCGGCTATGTGCCGGCGGACGGTGCCCAGGCGGATGTCGTGGTCTTTAACACCTGCGCGGTGCGGGAGAACGCCGACAACAAGCTCTACGGCAACCTCGGCCAGCTGGCGCCGGTCAAGGCAGCCAACCCGGGGATGCAGATCGCGGTCGGTGGCTGCCTCGCCCAGAAGGACCGCGAAACCATTCTGAAGAAGGCGCCCTGGGTCGACGCCGTCTTCGGCACCCACAATGTCGGCGCCCTGCCCGCCCTCCTGGACCGGGCGCGCCACAACAACGAGGCGCAGCTGGAGATCCTCGAGTCGCTGGACGTCTTCCCGTCCACGCTGCCCACCAAGCGCGACTCGGTCTATTCCGGCTGGGTGTCCATATCGGTCGGCTGCAACAACACCTGCACCTTCTGCATCGTCCCTGCCCTGCGCGGCAAGGAAAAGGACCGCCGGCCCGGCGAGATCCTCGCCGAGGTCCAGGCACTGGTGGACGACGGCGCCATCGAAGTGACGCTGCTCGGCCAGAACGTGAACTCGTACGGGGTGGAGTTCGGTGACCGCCAGGCCTTCTCCAAACTGCTCCGCGCCTGCGGCGAGATCCCGGGCCTGGAACGGGTACGGTTCACCAGCCCCCATCCGGCCGCGTTCACCGATGACGTCATCGACGCCATGGCCGAGACGCCCAACGTTATGCCGCAGCTCCACATGCCGCTCCAGTCGGGCTCGGACAAGGTCCTTCGTGACATGAAGCGTTCCTACCGGTCAGCGAAGTTCCTCGGCATCCTGGACAAGGTCCGCGCCAAAATGCCGCATGCCGCGATCTCCACCGACATCATCGTCGGTTTCCCCGGGGAGACGGAGGAGGATTTCCAGGCAACCCTGGACGTCGTCGAAAAGTCACGCTTCGCCACCGCCTTCACCTTTCAGTACTCCAAGCGGCCCGGCACGCCCGCCGCGGACCTCCCAGACCAGCTGCCCAAGGCTGTGGTGCAGGAACGCTTTGAGCGACTCACCGCGCTCCAAGACCGGATCGCTGCGGAAGAGAACGCCAAACAGCTGGGGCGCCGCGTCGAGGTCATGGTGACTGCCCAGTCCGGCCGCAAATCCGAGGAAACCCACCGCCTCTCGGGCCGCTCCCAGGACCAGCGCCTGGTCCACTTCACGGTGCCCGAAGGCGCCCCTGCCCCGCGGCCCGGAGACCTGGTGACCGTCACCATCACCGAAGCCGCCGCCTTCCACCTGATCGCCGATCCGGCAACAACGGACGACTACTCCCTGCGCCGGTCCCGCGCCGGTGATGCCTGGGACAGGTCGCAGGCCGACTCCTGCGGTGCGCCGGCGCCTGGTGCGACGGCGGCAGGCAAGACCGGCGTGTCGCTCGGCATGCCCTCGCTCCCGGTGCGGAGCCGCTGACCCGGTGGCGGGCCAACCCCCCGTCATAGCGGTCGTCGGACCCACCGGATCGGGAAAGTCCGACCTCGCCGTCGAACTGGCCCTGGCCCTGGATGGCGAGGTGATCAACGCCGACGCCATGCAGTTCTACCGCGGCATGGACATCGGCACCGCCAAGGTCACCGAAGCCGAACAGCGGGGCGTCCGGCACCACCTCCTGGACATCCTGGACGTGACGCAGGAGGCGTCGGTCTCGGACTTCCAGCAGCAGGCGCGCAACGCCATCGCCGACATCCACCGGCGCGGCAGGCGCGCCATCCTGGCCGGCGGGTCGGGCCTGTATGTCCGCGCCGCCCTCGACGTGTTGGACTTTCCGGGAACCGATCCGGAAATCCGCTCCCGGCTCGAACAGGAGAACGCCGAGGCAGGCACTGCGCTGCTGGTGGACCGCCTCCGCGCCGTGGATCCCGTCTCCGCCGGACGCCTCGGCGACGCCCGCCGCATCATCCGCGCGCTGGAGGTGTTCGAACTGACGGGACGCCCGTTCAGTTCCTTCATGCCGACACGCGAGTACCACCAGCCGGCCGTCCAGGTCGGCCTGGAGGTGGACCGTGAGCAGCTGCGCGACCGGCTCGCCGTCCGCGTGCACCGGATGGTAAAGCGGGGCCTGCTGGCGGAAGTCGAACGGCTGGACGCCCAGGGCCTGCGCCGCGGAAAGACCGCCCCGCGCGCACTGGGCTATGCCCAGTTCCTCAAAGTGCTCGACGGCGAAGCGGACGTAGCGCAGGCAGCGGAGGAAACCATCGTGGCCACCAGGCAGTTCGCGCGCCGGCAGCTGACGTGGTTCCGGGCCGACCCCCGCATCAGCTGGCTGGACTGGCAGGACCCTGAGCTGGCGGCCAAGGCAGCCGACCTCTGCCGCTGAGCCGGCCACCAACTCACTGGTAGAAAAGACCTTGATGAGCTTCGCCGCTGCCACCAAACCAAAGCACGCCTCGGGGCGGACCCTGACCGTTGCGGTCGCTTCGCTGCTGGGAGCGACGCTGTTCTGGGCCGGCAACTACATTGTTGGGGCCGGGGCGGTTGAAGAGATCGACCCTCTCAGCCTGGTCCTGCTGCGCTGGTCGCTCGCTCTGGTCCCGCTGCTCGCTATCGCACAGATTGCAGAGCGGCCGCAATGGCGTCAGGTGCTGGCCGCCTGGCCCTGGCTGATTGCCCTGAGCGTGTTCGGACTGCTGGGTTACAACCTGCTTCTTTACACAGCACTGCAGCACACAGATGCATTCAGCGCTTCCCTCATCAATGCGTTCAACCCGGCCCTCATCACGTTGGCCGCTGCCGTATTCCTGCGCGAACGCCTGACGCGCAGGGCAGTTGGCGGCGTACTGGTCGCGCTTGCCGGGGTGCTGCTTGTCCTGAGCAACGGCGATCCGGGCAGGCTGTTGCAGGCCGGCTTCGGGACGGGTGAGCTGTTCATGATCGGTGCCATTGCCGCGTGGTCCGCCTATACGATCACCGGGCGCCTGGCTCCGCCGCTGCCTCCGATTACCGCCACGGCCATCCAGGCCGCAATCACCATGGTGGTGCTCACGCCACTCAGCCTCGCCGCCGGCGGTCCCGCCCTGCCATCCTCACCTGGCGCGACTGCTTCCCTGGCCTTCATTGCACTCTTCCCGTCGGTGCTGTCCTACCTGCTCTGGAACCGTGCGCTGTCAGTCATCCCTGCCGGCAAGGCCGGAGTGTTCCTCAACCTCATCACCGTCTTCACAGCCCTGTTCACAATCCTCGCCGGGCATCCCTACACCTTTGCCCAGATAGCAGGCGGCGTGATTGTCGTCTCCGGCATCCTCCTAACCAGCACCGGCCCGCTGCGGGGAAGATCCAAGCCGCTTCTCTGGCTCCGCCGGCGGGCGGGTAACCTTGAATCATGAATGAAGCCCTTGCAGAAACTGTCCTGCCCGCCGCCACCACACTGAGCGGACTGCGGTTCTCAAAGGGCCATGGAACTGGCAACGACTTCGTCCTGGTTGCTGACCCCGAGGGCGTGCACGCCATCTCTGCGGAGCAGGTCGCCCAGCTGTGCGACCGCCATCGTGGCATCGGCGGTGACGGCCTCATCCGGGCCGTCCCGTCCCGGCTCCTTGACGAGGGCCGGCAGCTTCTTACCGAGAACCCCGACGCCGAGTGGTTCATGGATTACCGCAACGGTGACGGTTCCCTGTCGGAGATGTGCGGCAACGGTGTGCGCGTGTTCGTCCACTTCCTTCTCGCCGAAGGCCTGGCGGAGCTCCCTGCCGGCGGCTCACTGACCATCGGCACCCGCGGCGGCGTCAAGACCATTGTCCGCACTGGTGACGGCTACGCCGTCGATATGGGCCCCTGGGAGTTCATCTTCCCGGACGAGGCAGCGGCCCGGGCCATGGATTCGCTGGTCAGTGCCGACGGACTCGAGGTGCCGCGGCCGGCGCTGTCCGTCAGCATGGGCAACCCCCACACAGTCGTTGCCCTGGCAGAGCTGTCCGAACTCCGGGACACCCGGCTTTTCACCGCCCCGCATGTTGACCCGACACCGGCCAACGGCACCAACGTCGAGTTTGTTGTCCCGGCGGAGCCGCTGGTGCACGACGGCGTGGGCACCGTCACCATGCGGGTCCATGAACGCGGCGTCGGCGAAACCCAGTCCTGCGGCACCGGCGCCTGCGCCGCAGCCGTGGCCATCCGCCACTGGGCCGGGCAGGGAGCCCCGGACACCTGGCAGGTAAAGGTGCCCGGCGGCGTGGTGGGCGTGAAATTCTTCACCGTCGCCGGCGGCCGCGAGCACGTTGAACTCAGCGGACCGGCAACGATCGTTGCTACCGGGACGCTTTCCTGACCCGCAGGATCCTGAACGCCTTGGACGTGCTTTCGCGCGTCACGGTGAAGGAGTCGTCCAGAGCCTCCGCCAGCCAGCGCTGAAGCGAATCGGAGCCCAGGTTTTTCTGCACCACCAGCCACGCCGAGCCGCCCGGCGCCAGCCTCGGCAGCCAGAGCAGCAGGAGTGAGTGCAGTTCATCCTTGCCGATCCGGATCGGCGGGTTGGACCAGATGGTGTCGAAGCGGATTTCGGGGTCCACGGCTTCCGGCGTGCTGGCCGTGACGTTGTTCAGCCCCAGCAGTCCGGCGTTTTCGTTGGTGAGCGCGATGCAGCGTTCGTTGACGTCCACTGCGTACACCTGTGCGTGCGGTGCCCGCAGCGCCATGGTCAGGGCGATGGGTCCCCAGCCGCAGCCGATGTCGAGCAGGTTTCCCTGCGGCGCGGGGGCAGGCACATCGGCCAGCAGGATGGCCGTCCCCTTGTCGATTCCGTCCGGGCTGAAGATGCCTGACGAGGTCTGCAGCTTCCGCGTTTCACCAGCCAGTTCCACTGTGAGGGGCTTGCGGGTGAAGGGCCCCGCAGGTGAGGCGCTGAAATAGTGGGCAGACTCCATAACTGGCCAGATTAGTGGTCCGCCCGGCTGATGGGAAACCGGCCAGGTGCGAAAGCAAGTGGACGTGTTCTGCTATCCTTGGACGCATGTTCCTGATTTTTGAGTAGCCGGCTTTCTTTGCCCGCGGCCTTCAGCCGCCGGTACCGGCCCGGGGCTCCCCTCCGATGCGATGCAGGTTTACCGCCTTCCGCCGGAGCGCAGCCTAAAACGCGGCGCAGCTTCAAACGCAGCAGCCTAAAAGCAGCGCAGCCCAACCAGCACTCGATCAGTCCACTTCCCGCCGCCCAGCGTGTCCGCTGCCGGCATGTCAGGAGTACCTCCATGACCCCTCGCAGTCAGCCCAGCGCGAATACCGCTGCCAAGGGCGGCAATCAGCACTATTCTGAAGATGCAGAACCTTCAAAGGAGACCATGACCAATCAGCAAAATTCCGGATCCGAGCCAGCCGCCCAGGACATGAGTCCCGAGGAGATCCAGGCTGTCATCGACCGGATTCTCGCCAAGGATGTACCGGCCAGGAACGCAGCGGCAGCCGACGGCGGCCGCGCCGACAGCAAGGGTGTCCTGGGCAAGGCGCAGGCCATCTCGCAGCTCGCCGAAGAGCACAGCACGTTCGACGGCGACCAGCAGGACCTCGAGGAACGCCGTGCACTGCGGCGCACGGCCGGGCTGTCCACCGAACTCGAAGACGTCACTGAAGTTGAATACCGGCAGCTGCGCCTGGAGCGCGTTGTTCTCGCCGGCCTCTGGAGCGAAGGCACCCTCGCCGACGCCGAAAACTCGCTGCGCGAACTCGCCGCGCTGGCGGAAACAGCCGGCTCGGAAGTCCTCGACGGGCTGGTCCAGCGGCGGGCCAAGCCGGACCCAGGCACGTTCCTTGGGGCGGGCAAGGCTCTCGAGCTCAAGGACGTCGTGATGTCCACCGGCGCGGACACCGTTGTAGTGGATGCCGAACTCGCCCCGTCCCAGCGGCGTGGCCTTGAAGACATCGTCAAGGTGAAGGTCATCGACCGCACGGCCCTGATCCTCGATATCTTTGCCCAGCACGCCAAGAGCCGTGAAGGCAAGGCCCAGGTGGAGCTGGCGCAGCTCGAATACCTCCTCCCGCGCCTCCGCGGCTGGGGTGAATCCATGTCCCGCCAGGCCGGTGGCCAGGTGGGCGGCGCAGGCGCCGGCATGGGCTCGCGTGGTCCCGGTGAAACCAAGATCGAACTGGACCGGCGGAGGATCCGCACGCGGATGGCCAAGCTGCGGCGCGAAATCGCCGCGATGAAGCCGGCACGGGAAACCAAACGGGCCAACCGCCGTCGTAATGAAGTTCCGTCAGTAGCCATCGCCGGATACACCAACGCCGGCAAATCCTCGCTGCTGAACCGCCTGACCGACGCGGGCGTGCTGGTGGAGAACGCGCTGTTCGCCACCCTGGACCCCACCGTCCGCAAGGCCGAGACCGCCGACGGCGTTGGCTACACGCTGGCCGACACCGTGGGCTTCGTCCGGTCCCTTCCCACCCAGCTCGTGGAGGCCTTCCGCTCCACGCTGGAGGAAGTGGCGGATGCAGACCTGATCCTGCACGTCGTGGACGTGTCCCACCCCGATCCGGAAGGCCAGATCGCCGCCGTGCGCTCGGTGTTCGCTGAGGTGGACGCCCGCAAGGTGCCCGAGATCATCGTCCTGAACAAGGCGGACGCCGCCGACCCGTTTGTGGTGGAGCGGCTCAAGCAGCGCGAACCGCGGCATGTCGTTGTTTCGGCGCGTACGGGCGAGGGCATTGCCGAACTGCTCAACGCCATCAGTGAGGCTATCCCGCGGCCGAACGTCAAGATGCAGCTGCTCGTCCCGTACCACCGGGGCGATCTGATCAGCAAGCTCCACGACTCCGACGCGGAGATCCTGAGCCTGGATCACGAAGAGGGCGGCACCCGCGCCGTGGTCATGGTCCGGGAAGGCCTCGCGGCTGAACTGGAATCCTTCAGCACCGATGACTGACGAGGCGGCACCCGCCGGGGCCGCGGCCACGGCCGGCGAGCAGCATGTGCTTGACCTGCTCGACCGCGCCGTGGCGGGCATGGGCGGCCAAAGCCGCAGCGGCCAGCACGAGATGGCCCGGCAGGTGGCGCGCGCCATAGAAACGGGTGATCACCTGCTGGTCCAGGCCGGCACGGGAACGGGCAAGTCGCTGGCCTACCTGGTGCCGCTCATCGCGCACTCGCTCGAGAGCAACAAGCCGGCCCTGGTGTCCACCGCCACCCTGGCCTTGCAGACCCAGATCGTGGGTCGGGACCTTCCCCGGCTCCTGGAAAGCCTCAAGCCCGCACTCGAGCGGCCTGTGAAGGTCGCGCTGGTCAAGGGCCGCGCCAACTACGTGTGCCGGCACAAGCTCGAGGGCGGCTTTCCCTCCGAGGAACCCTCGGAGGGCCAGCTCTTCTCGCTGGGTGAGGACACCAGCGTCCCGCACTTCGCCGCGGCGGTGGGCGGCCCCTCGTCGCAGCTCGGCAAGGAGGTGGTACGGCTCCGCGAATGGGCAGAGCAGACCACCACGGGCGACCGTGACGAACTGCTTCCCGGCGTCACGGACCGGGCCTGGCGGCAGGTGTCCGTCACGTCCATGGAATGCCTCGGCTCGCAGAAATGCCCCCTCGCCGAAGAGTGCTTCAGCGAGCTTGCCCGCCATAACGCCACAGAAGCCGACGTCGTGGTGACAAACCACGCCATGCTGGCCGTCAGTGCCTTCGAAGGCCTGGCGGTGCTGCCGGAGTACGACGTCGTGGTGGTGGACGAGGCCCACGAACTCCAGGACCGGGTGACCGGCGCGGTTTCGGGGCAGCTGTCGGTGGCCATGGTCCACGCCGCAGCGTCCGGCGCCCGCAAGCACACCGGGATCACCGTCGACGCGCTCAACACCGCCGCCGCCAACCTCGAGGTGGCCCTCGCCGGCGTTCCCAGCGGCCTGCTGCCCAACGGCTTGAACGACGAGCAGCTTGACTGCGTGGACCAGCTTCGCGAGGCCTGCCGGGCGGCGCTGTCGGATTCCAAAGGGGACAGCAATACAACGGCCGACGGCGGGCGGCAGCTCGCGCGCTCCCGCCTGCTGGTGATTCTGGAGCTTTGCGAACGGCTCATCGCCGCCCGGGAAAACCGCGAGGTGGTCTGGTTCTCCCGGAACAGCACGTTTGATCCCCAGCAGGGCTACTCTGCGCCCGACGAGACTGCCCCTGCCCTGGTCAACGTCGCCCCGCTGAGCGTTGCCGGCCGGCTCCGGGAAGGCCTGTTCGCCGGGCATACCGTGGTGCTGACGTCGGCCACGCTTGCCATCGGCTCAGCCTTCGAGCCTGCGGCGGGGGGATTGGGCCTGGTCGGGGACGGCGCGCCGAGCTGGACCGGCGTCGACGTGGGTTCGCCCTTCGACTACCCCCGGCAGGGCATCCTCTATGTAGCCGGCCACCTGCCGAAACCTGGCCGCGGCACTTCGCCTGAGGCCCTGGACGAACTCGAGTCACTCATCCGCGCCTCCGGCGGGGGAGCGCTGTGCCTGTTCTCCTCACGCAGGGCGGCCGAGGAAGCCGCGGACGCCCTGCGTGCGCGGCTGGATGTCAGCATCCTGTGCCAGGGCGAATCCACCATGACGGCCCTCGTGAAGCAGTTCGCCGACGAGCCCGACACGTGCCTGTTCGGCACGATGTCACTGTGGCAGGGGGTCGACGTGCCGGGCGGGTCCTGCCGCCTGGTGGTCATTGACAGGATCCCCTTCCCGCGGCCGGACGATCCGCTGATGACCGCCCGGTCCCGGGCCGTTGCCCAGGCCGGCGGCAACGGCTTCATGTCCGTATCCGCCACGCACGCTGCCATCAGGCTCGCCCAGGGGGCGGGACGGCTCATTCGGTCCACGAATGACAAGGGCGTTGTGGCCGTGCTGGATTCCCGGTTGTCCACCGAACGCTACGGCGGGTTCCTGCGGGCCGCCCTGCCGCCCTTCTGGCCGACGACCGACAGGAAGACCGCCATTGCGGCACTCGAAAGGCTCGCCGGAGCACAGGCATAGGAAAGCCCCGGGCTAAAGCTGCCCGGGGCCCAAGGCTCCTTTGCCAGGCTCCCGGCCCAAGGCTCCCATGGGACGTTTTCCGGAAGGGAAGCCCGCGGGGCTACAGCGAGCGGAGTACGGAAACCACTTTGCCCATGACAACCGCGTGGTCGCCGAGGATGGGCTCGTACTGGGTGTTCTGCGGAAGCAGCCACGTGTGGCCGTCCCGCTGCCGGAAGGTCTTGACCGTTGCTTCGTCGTCGAGAAGGGCCGCCACAATGTCGCCGTTGACCGCGTCGCTCTGCCGCCGGACCACCACCCAGTCTCCGTCGCAGATGGCGGCATCCACCATGGAGTCGCCTGCGACCCTGAGCATGAACAGCTCGCCGTGGCCCACCAGCTGGCGGGGCAGCGGCATCAGGTCCTCCACCAGCTGGTCCGCGAGGATGGGACCGCCTGCGGCGATCCGGCCGACCAGCGGCACCATTGCGGTGTCCATCGCGCTGGGCAGTTCGGATACGGAAGCTCCTGCAGGACTCAGGGCCGGGGCCTTGTCCGCGCCGCCGGATTTCCCCGATCCCGCATCCAGGGTGAGCGGCATCAGGACCTCCATGGCGCGGGGACGCTTGGGGTCACGCCGAAGGTAGCCAAGCTTTTCCAGCTGTGAGAGCTGATGGGTCACGCTGGACAGGCTGGCCAGGCCGACGGTGTCGCCGATTTCCCGCATCGACGGGGGATAGCCGTTCTCGTTGACCGAGCGCTGGATGGTTTCCAGGATTTTCTTCTGGCGGGGTGTAAGTCCCTTGGGGGTCCGCTGAGACCGCGGGCTGCGCTGGGGAGCCTTGCCGTCAGAGGCCTGTGCTGCCATGTTCGCCAACGCCTTTCCGTTCCTCCCGGCCGCGGTCGCTGCAGTGGCCGGGAACTTCCGGCCTGAAAAATGTCAGACCCTGCTGATCAACTGCAGATGTGGTTGTTCTGTGATTTCCAACGTAGGCCAGCCATACGGCTTTTTCAAACATTTGTTCTAGCGAGTCTCGACTTAATTCGTTGATAGGTGCTAAAACTAGGAAAAGCAAAGTTCGAACATGTGTTCTAGTGAGGGTTGCTTGTTAGCCCGGTGTTCGAACTGTTTGTTCGAACGCGAGGCAGTACAACTTGGTCCAGGAGGGCTCACGCCATGTCAGCTTCAACACACGCCATCTCAGCTTCAACAGCAGTCCAGTTCGCAGACCCACAGCGCGGCGCGGTGTCGCCGTCCCGTGGAGCGTCCCGCCCGGGCAAGCCGCCGCGCCTTCGCCTTACCCGTCGGGGCCGTATTGTCCTGATCGGACTGCCGCTCGTTCTGCTTGCCGCCGTGATCCTGTCCCTGGCGGGGCTCCTGAACTCGCCGGCCAAGGCTGCGGACAACGCCAGCGGCCTGACTGTCACGCCCGCTGTTTCGGTCACGGTGCAGCCCGGTGAATCGCTCTGGGCGATCGCCGGAAACGTCGATCCGGACCGCGATCCCCGGGACGTGATCGCGGACATCGTCCAGCTCAACGATCTTCAGGCCGGCAAGGTCATGCCCGGCCAGCAGCTGTTTGTGCCGAACAAGTAGGCCTGCTTCCCACCCCTGGCATGAGTCCACCGGCCCCCGAAGCGCGGGCAGCAGTGGACCGTTGCCGGGCGCCGGAACCGTCACAGTTTCCGGCCAGCGCTCCGGGTTCCTTAAACTGTCTAGGTGACTGACCAGCTTGAGCGACTGAACCGACTGCCCCTGCGTACCAACCTGAGGGGGCTGTCCCCTTATGGCGCCCCGCAGCTCGACGTTCCCATCCTGCTCAACGTCAACGAGAACACGCATGGCGTGCCCGCCGACGTGCGGGCAGCCATCACTGCGGCCGTAACGGAGGCCGCCGCCGGTCTCAACCGGTACCCCGACCGCGAATTCACGGAGCTCCGGGAAGCCTTGGCTGAATATCTCGGCCACGGGCTCAGTGCGGACAACCTCTGGGCAGCCAACGGCTCCAACGAAGTTCTCCAGCAGATCCTCCAGGCCTTCGGCGGACCTGGCCGCTCGCTCCTGAGCTTCCCGCCGACGTACTCCATGTACCCGCTCCTGGCCAGCGGCACGGACACGGCGTACATCGCCGGCAAGCGAGCCGATGACTACGGCCTCAGCGCCGAGTCGGCCGCAGGCCAGGTGCGTGAACTCCAGCCCAACATTGTTTTCCTGTGCTCGCCCAACAACCCCACCGGCACGGGCCTGGGCCTTGACGTGGTGGAAGCCGTCTACGAGGCGGGCGAGGCCAGCCAGGCGGTCGTCGTCGTGGACGAGGCCTACCACGAGTTTGCGCACGACGGCACCCCCAGTGCACTGACCCTGCTGCCCGGTCGGGAGCGGCTTATCGTCTCCCGGACCATGAGCAAGGCGTTCGCCCTCGCCGGCGCCCGCCTCGGTTACATGGCAGCGGCCCCGGAGGTGACCGACGCCCTGCGCCTGGTGCGCCTGCCGTACCACCTGTCGGCCGTCACGCAGGCAACCGCCCTCGCGGCGCTGCAGCACCGCGAGGCGCTCATGGCTGACGTCCAGGACATCAAGCGGCAGCGCGACCGGATTGTCGCGGAACTGACGCGGATGGGGCTGCGGCCCGCGGCGTCCGACTCCAACTACGTCTTCTTCGGCGGGCTGGAGAACCCCCACGGGGTCTGGCAGGAACTGCTGGACGCAGGCGTGCTCGTCCGGGATGTCGGCATCGCCGGGCACCTGCGGGTCACTGCCGGTACTGAGACGGAAACCACAGCCTTCCTGGAAGCGCTGGAAAGCATCCTGGCCCGGCAGGCCGCACTTCCGGCCTAAACTGGTACATGGACCAGGTCAGGTCCGCCCCTTCCTTCGTCAAAGGACATCTATCACCATGAGCGACACCGGAACCAAGGCTGCCGAGGCACGGACTGCACGCATGGAGCGCGCCACCAGCGAATCTTCCGTGCTGGTGGAGATCAACCTCGACGGCACCGGAGTGTCGGACATCAGCACGTCGGTCCCTTTCTACGACCACATGCTTACGGCGCTGTGCAAGCACTCACTCATCGACATGACCGTCAAGGCCACCGGCGACACCCACATTGATGTCCACCACACGGTCGAGGATGTTGCCATCACGTTCGGCGAGGTGCTGCGCACCGCCCTGGGCAACAAGGCCGGGATCCGCCGCTTCGGTGAGGCCACCGTGCCGCTGGACGAGGCGCTGGCGCACGCCGTCGTCGACGTCTCCGGCCGGCCCTACCTGGTGCACGGCGGCGAGCCCGCCGGGCAGGAGTACCACCTGATCGGCGGCCACTTCACGGGATCGCTGACCCGGCACGTCTTCGAGGCAATCACGCTGCACGCCGGCATCTGCCTGCACATGAACGTCATCGCCGGCCGCGACCCCCACCACATCGTGGAAGCCCAGTTCAAGGCCTTCGCACGGGCTCTCCGTGCAGCCGTAGAGCCGGATCCCCGCGTCGAAGGCATTCCGTCCACCAAGGGAGCACTGTGACCGGCAAAGTACTGCGCGAAGGCGCGATTATCGATCCGTCCGCAGCGCTGAAGCCGGCCTCCCCGGAGGGCAAGCCCACCGTCACCGTTCTGGACTACGGCTCCGGCAACGTCCGTTCCGCCGTGCGTGCCCTGGAACGGGCCGGTGCCGAGGTCATTTTGAGCTCCAAACCCGAGGACGTGCTGAACGCTGACGGGCTGGTGGTTCCCGGCGTCGGCGCCTTCGAAACGGTCATGCGCGAGCTCAAGGCCGTCGATGGAATCCGCATGATCGGCCGCCGCGTTGCCGGCGGACGTCCGGTCCTCGGCATCTGCGTCGGCCTGCAGGTGCTCTTCGAGGCCGGCGTCGAACACGGAACCGAAGCCGAAGGCATGGGGGAGTGGCCCGGCAAGGTGGAGCTTCTCCCGGCCGAAGTGGTGCCGCACATGGGGTGGAACACCGTCAAGGTCCCGGAAGGCTCACGTCTGTTCGACGGCGTCGAGGGTGAACGCTTCTACTTTGTGCACTCCTACGGCGTCCAGAACTGGGACTTCGACGTGATCCAGCCCCGGATGGCGCCACCCCTGGTCACCTGGTCCGAGCACGGCGGCCCCTTCATCGCCGCCGTGGAAAACGGCCCCCTCTGCGCCACCCAGTTCCACCCGGAGAAATCCGGTGACGCCGGCGCACGGCTGCTCAAAAACTGGGTCGACGGCCTCCGTGGGGCGCATTCCCGGCAGGCGGCGGACGCCTAAATGTGGTCCATCCTCCTAATGGGACTGGCTGGCCTCCTGGTGGGCGGCGGCCTGTCCTTCAGGCAGCAGCGCAAGCCGCTCTGGATCCAGATCGGCTTCTACGTGCTGGCCGCCATGTCGCTGCTGGCCGCATACCTGCTGACCCTTCCCGGCAAGTAACCAACTAACCCGCCGTGTGCGCCGCAGAAGACGGCGCGCACGGGAACCAGCGCCTACAAGAATGAGGAAACCGCCGATGACCAGCCAAAACGAGCTGCCGGTACTTGAACTGCTTCCCGCCGTCGACGTCGTGAACGGCCAGGCCGTCCGCCTGGTCCAGGGCGAGGCCGGCAGCGAGACAAGCTACGGAACGCCGCTGGAGGCGGCGCTCAACTGGCAGCAGCAGGGCGCGGAATGGGTCCACCTGGTGGATCTGGACGCTGCCTTCGGACGCGGCTCAAACGCTGACCTGCTGCGCGAAGTGGTGGGCCGGCTGGACATCAAGGTGGAGCTCTCCGGCGGGCTCCGGGACGATGAATCCCTGGAAAAGGCGCTGGACCTGGGCGTCGCCCGGGTGAACCTCGGCACCGCCGCCCTGGAGAACCCGGACTGGACCGCACGGGCCATCGACCGCTTCGGCGACCGGATCGCCGTCGGCCTGGACGTCCGCGGAACCACTCTCGCCGGCCGCGGCTGGACCAAGGAAGGCGGGGACCTGTGGGACGTGCTGGGCCGCCTCGAAGAGGCCGGCTGTGCACGCTACGTTGTTACCGACGTGACCAAGGACGGCACGCTGCAGGGGCCGAACGTTGAACTCCTGCGGCAGATGGTGGAGAAGACCGGCAAGCCCGTGGTGGCCTCCGGCGGCATTTCCAGCCTCGATGACCTGAAGGTCCTGCGCTCCCTGGTCCCGCTCGGCGTCGAAGGCGCCATTGTTGGCAAAGCCCTGTACGCTGGCGCCTTCACCCTGCCCGAGGCCCTCGACGTCGCCGGACGCCGCTAAGGCATCCCCGTGACCGAGCACCAGCGCCATTCCGCGGACGGCCGTGTACCGGGAGCGGACCTGCCGCCGGCACGACGGCTGCCCGGTCACATCGAGGCCGCCCTCGCCGGGGCAGGTGGCGCAACCGATTCGGCGGGTCAACCCTGGGCCGGGCGCAGCCTCGCCGGTGACGACGCCAAAATCCACAACTTCGAGGACGACGACGGCACCGCCGACGCCGGGTATCTCACCGCACTCTCTGCCCTGGTTGCCGGCGACGGCGACGAGGCCGCGGTGGTTGCCTCGCTGGCCACCGCCCGCGTCTTCGTCCCGGTGGTGGCACGCCTGGCGGAGGAAGCCGAGGGCGCGCATGGGGTGCATGCCGACAAGCAGGCCGACATGGCGCTGGTGACGCTCAAGGCCCCCGACGGCCGCCTCGCCATGCCTGTTTTCACTTCAGCGGCAGCCCTGGCGGCCTGGCACCCGGAGGCGCGGCCCGTGGCGGTCTACGCCGCAAGGGCAGCCCTGTCCGCCGTCGCCGAAGGCGCGGAGCTGCTGGTCGTTGACCCCGGCTCCGAAGTGACCTTCGTGGTCAGGCGCCCCGGCGTCTGGGCCCTCGCGCAGCAGCGTCAATGGGTGCCGGCCTACCTGGACACCGAGCTGGCCGCGGTGCTGCGCGCCGGAGCAGACGGCAAACACGCGGTCCGCGGCCTCGAGGTCCTTCCCGGCGGGGGAGTGGCCACCACCACGGCCTCAGGCAGCCGGATCGGTGGCGGCGGCGCCGGACCGGAACTGCGGGTGGTGCTCTACCTGGCGGACGGGCTTGATGCGGCCGCGGTCCAGGCCCTCGTCGGCGCCCTCCAGAGTGAGTGGAGCCGGAATGTATTGTTTGGTGAGCGCGTTGATTCGATCGAAGTCAAGCTAAGGCGCGCCGCGCAGTAGCCGCCGGCCCAGTGGGTCCGTTCCGGTGCTGCCCGGCGGCGGAACTGAGGAACCCCTGTGAATTTCAGCCTGTACCGGGAGCTGCTGGCCGTTCGGCCCATCCGCCGGCTCCTGGCGGTTGGCATGATTGCCCGCATTCCCCATTCCGCGGCGGGTGTCCTGCTGACCCTGCACATCGTCCTGACCCTCGGCGAGGGTTATGCGGCCGCGGGAACGGCAGCGGCGGTGATGACCATCGGGATCGCGCTCGGCGCACCCTGGCGCGGCCGCCGCGTGGATACGGCGGGCCTGCGGATGGCCCTGATACCTTCCGTGATTTCCGAAACCGTCATCTGGTCCGTCGTGCCGCACGTCTCCTATCAGTGGCTGCTTCCCCTTGTGTTTGTCGGCGGCCTGCTCACGCTTCCCATTTTCAGCGTGGTGCGGCAGTCCCTGGGGGTCCTGGCCGACGGGGACCAGCGCAGGACAGCGTTCGCGCTGGACGCGGTCAGCACCGAATTGGTTTTCATGATCGGCCCGGCCGCGGGTGCTGTTGTAGCCACGAGTGGCCATTCCGTCCTGGGGCTGACCGCCGTCGGTGTCTCGACCTCGCTGGCCGGACTCTTCCTGATGTGGTTCAACCCGCCCACCCGCAGTGCTGTCCGCAGCGAATCCTGTGAGGCTGACGAGCAGGAAGCCGCAGAGGTAGCCGTCGTGGCCGCCGCCCCCGCGCATCTGCAGGAAGCTGCTGCCGAGCTCGGTCCCGCGGCTGCGGGCAGCAGGCGGCGGGCAGTCCTTCGGCGCCGGGTGGCCCGCAGCTTCGGCTGGTTCACGGCGGCGGTAGCCGCGGTGTTCGCCGTTGCCGCCGGCGCCGGCATGGTGCTCAGCGGCACCGATGTGGGGATCGTGGCTGCCCTGGAGACCGGCGGCCGCCAGGGCGAGATCGGCGTGGTGTTCCTGTTCTGGTGCGCCGCATCGGTGGTTGGCGGCCTTGTCTACGGGGCCATGCACCGGCCGGTTTCACCGATCCTCCTGCTGCTGGGCATGGCTGCACTGACCATTCCCATGGGCTTTGCCACCGACACGCTGACCCTCAGCCTGCTGTCGCTGCTGCCGGGGCTCCTGTGTGCGCCGGTCCTTTCGGCAGCCTCCGAGAAGGTGGCCGAACTGGTCGACGAGGCCAGGCGGGGTGAGGCCATGGGCTGGTACGGGTCCGCCCTGACCGCGGGTGTGGCACTGGGGGCTCCGCTGGCCGGACTTTTCATCGACACCGTTGGTGCTGCCGGAGGTTTCGTGTCCGTCGGCGTGGCGGGGGTGCTGCTCTGCATCGTGGGGCTGGTCCTGCAGCGGCGGCGCCGCCGCGCTGCCGCGTCCTGAAGAGCTTGGGTTTCGTTGGGGTGGGCTTTCGCGTGAAGTTCCCCCTGGGCGAAAAAATGGCGGCGGGCCGGCCCCGAAGAGCCGGCCCGCCGCCGTCTTAATTCAATCCTTAGTTCACTGCACCGGTGAATTTCTCACCGGGACCCTTGCCCGGGGGATCCGGGATGATGGACTCCTCGCGGAAGGCGAGCTGCAGGGACCGCAGGCCGTCGCGCAACGGGCCGGCATGCTGCGAACCGATCTCCGGGGCGGCTGCGGTCACCAGGCCGGCGAGGGCGGTGATGAGCTTGCGGGCCTCATCCAGGTCCTTCAGCTCCGCGGCGTTCTCCTCAGCGGCCAGGCCGAGCTTCACGGCGGAGGCGCTCATGAGGTGCACGGCGGCCGTGGTGATGACCTCGATCGCGGGAACTTCGGAGATGTCGCGGATTTGCTGCGTGACGTCGTTCCCGGCGCCGGGCGCCTGGTAGACGTGTGAATTGCTGTCTGGAGTGCTCATACTGGTAAGCTTGTCACAGACCGACTGGATGTCGTTATTTTGCCGTGTATGAGACCCACTGCCGCGAACGTGCGGTAAGCGGGTATCTTTCTGTAGAATTGATACTCAGTTTGCAAGCGGAGTTCTCTCCCACCCGCGTCAGCCGTTTTCCCTGGAAGGTTCAGGGCAGCAAGGTTGCCGGGTAACGGTCGGACGGTTCACCGGGCACGAGTCCGGTGAAGTGCGTGCAGTCCCTGCGGGGATGTGCACATCCGATCTTCGAGGCCTTCGATTGCTCCGGCAATTGGGGGCCTTCTCTATTTTGCCGGTGGAACACACATTACAAACACAGGAGCTTTAACATTAGCGAGCCAAGAATCAATGAGCGTATCCGCGTCCCAGAGGTGCGGCTGGTCGGCCCTGCCGGCGAACAGGTAGGGATCGTCCGTATCGAGGATGCCCTGCGTCTGGCTGCCGAGTCCGACCTGGATCTCGTTGAAGTTGCACCGCAGGCCAAGCCTCCGGTGTGCAAGCTGATGGACTTCGGCAAGTACAAGTACGAAGCCGCAGTTAAGGCACGTGAGGCCCGGAAGAACCAGACCAACACGGTTCTGAAGGAAATCCGGTTCCGCCTGAAGATCGACACCCACGACTACGAGACCAAGCGCGGCCACGCCCTGCGGTTCCTCGGAGCCGGTGACAAGGTCAAGGCCATGATCCAGTTCCGCGGCCGTGAGCAGCAGCGTCCCGAAATGGGCCTGCGCCTCCTTCAGCGTTTCGCTGAGGATGTGGCTGAAGTGGGTGTCGTGGAGTCAAGCCCCCGCATCGACGGCCGCAACATGGTCATGGTCATCGGTCCGCTGAAGAACAAGGCCGAGGCGAAAGCTGAAGCCCGCCGTGCAACGCAGCGCGCTGAAGCCAAGGCCCAGAACGAGGCCAAGGCGGCCGGCCGCGTCGACACCTCAGGTGACGATCAGGCACCGCTGACGCAGTCGCTGGGTGACCTCCTCCCGGAGGGCTTCACGGTTTCTGCTGACACCGCCGCCGACGAGGCACCGGCAACGCAGGAAGCTCCGGCGCAGGCCGCTGAGGTCGAAGCCGCTCCGGCTGCCGAGGCCCAGACCGCCCAGGTCGAGGCCGCTCCGGCTGCCGAGGCCCAGACCGCCCAGGTCGAGGCCGCTCCGGCTGCCGAAGCCCCCGCAGCTGCGGCTCCCGCCGAGGCTCCGGCTGCGGCACCGGCTGAAGCTCCCGCCGAGCCGAAGGCTGCTGCTCCGAAGGCTGCTGCGCCTGCCGCTGCTGCCCCGAAGGCTGCTGCGCCTGCCGCTGCGCCGAAGGCCGCCGCCAAGGCGCCTGCACCCAAGGCGGCCCAAGCCGAAACGCCTGCCCCGGCAGCGCCGAAGCCTGCGGCTGTTCCTGCCCCCAAGCCGGTGGCCAGGCCTGCTGCGCCGAAGCCGGTGGCACGTCCTGCGGCACCCCGGCCCACGCCGAAGCCGGCGGGCAAGAAGACCAACTAGTTCGAAACTGCGGAAGGCATTCCCTTCAGGCAGCCAGCAACCAGCACGCCGTCCCAGGGGCGGCTGCGCGAAAGACTGCAGACATGGTCTGCGGAAACGTTAGGAGATCGGTTCCCATGCCGAAGATGAAAACCCACAGTGGTGCTAAGAAGCGCTTCAAGCTGACCGGCAGTGGCAAGCTGCGCCGCCAGCAGGCCAACCGCCGCCACTACCTTGAGCACAAGTCCAGCCGCCTGACCCGCCGCCTTGCCGGCGACAAGATCGTCTTCAAGGGCGACGCCAAGGTCATCCGGAAGATGCTGGGCATCTAGTTCCAAGCTCTTTGGCTGCCGCGATTGAGCAGCAGCCGCCAACCAATAAAGCCTTCTCAGGCCTGCCGGATCACCGGTGAAAGATGCTTGGGACAAGAATTTTGAAGGAGTACGCACGTGGCACGTGTGAAGCGGGCGGTTAACGCCCACAAGAAGCGCCGGGTTGTCCTCGAACGCGCCAAAGGTTACCGCGGTCAGCGCTCTCGCCTGTACCGCAAGGCAAAAGAACAGCTGCTGCACTCGTTTGTGTACAGCTACGGCGACCGTAAGAAGAAGAAGGGCGACTTCCGCCGCCTGTGGATTCAGCGCATCAACGCTGCATCCCGCGCCAACGGCCTGACCTACAACCGCCTGATCCAGGGCCTGAAGGCCGCTGAGGTCGAGGTTGACCGCCGCATGCTGGCCGAGCTGGCCGTTTCCGACGCCAACGCTTTCGCTGCGCTGGTCCAGGTTGCCAAGGACTCGCTGCCTGCAGACACCTCCGCTCCGGCCGCCAAGGCTGAGGCTGCCCCGAAGGCCAAGGCTGCCCGCGCACGCGCGGCGAAGAAGCCGGCTGCTGCAGCTGCTGAGTAAGCAGGCAACTTCCAGTTCAAGGACCGGTGGCAACAGCCACTAAGGTTTCTTATATGAACGAAACCGGGCGCCCGCAAGACTTTCCACTCTCCAATCCCCGAGCAGATCGGGTCAGGGACGTGGCAAAGCTTGCAGGGCGCCCGGCCCGTTTAAAGCGCCGCCAGTTCCTGGCCGAAGGCCCGCAGGCGGTACGTGAGGCCCTGGTGCTGCACGGAAAGCGGATCGCTGCGGGCCAGCCGGGCATCGTCCGCGAGGTGTATGCCAGCGAGGCCTGCCTGGACCGTTACCCCGAGTTTGAGGACCTGGCCGTGGGAACCAGTGCCCGGCTCGCCACGGATGACGTCCTGTCCGCCATGGCGGACACTGTCACCCCGCAGGGGATTGTTGCGGTGTGTGATTTCGTTGACGTCGCCCTGGCGGACGTGCTCGACGCCGGTCCGCGGCTGATTGCCGTGCTCTGCCAGGTCCGCGATCCCGGCAATGCCGGGACGGTGCTCCGGGCCGCAGACGCCGCCGGTGCCGACGCCGTGGTTTTGACGGGTTCCAGCGTGGACATCTACAACCCCAAGGCGGTCCGCTCGACCGCCGGCTCCCTCTTTCACTTGCCTGTGGTCCTGGGTGCCGACGTCAATGAGCTGGTGGCGCTCTGCAAGGAGCGGGGGATCGGGGTGCTTGCCGCGGACGGTTACGGGCAGCTGAGCCTTGACCGCCTGCAGGACGAGAACGCCGCGCGCCGGCTTGGGGCGTCGACCGCCAGCTCGGACTATGCACTGGAGAACCCCACGGCCTGGCTTTTCGGCAACGAGGCCCAGGGGCTCTCGGAAGACGAGCTTGCCCTTGCCGACCACCGGGTGGCGGTGCCCGTGTATGGCGCCGCAGAGAGCCTCAACCTTGGCACTGCCGCGACGGTCTGCCTCTATGCGAGCGCGAGGTCCCAGCAGCCCGCATAGGGGGTCGGCAGCAGCAATGCGCCGGGTGCAACAGCGCCTGCAGACATACGGCGCCGGCCTGCAACAGCGAAGGAGCGGGGGCCCACCGTCCGGTGGACTCCCGCTCCTGTCTGTTTTGTCGGTTGTGGGCCTGGGCCTTCTGGGGACCAGAGCCTTTGGTCCGGGCCTGTTATGGTGCCCGGGTGCTGTGGCTGCGGCCGGTGATTGCGCCGTAGATACCTGCGACTACGAGGCCGCCGATGATGGCGAGGATCCAGGTGCCAAGGTCGAAGAACGCAAGGTCACCCTTGCCGAAGAGAAGGCTGCCGATCCAGCCGCCAACGATGGCGCCAACGACGCCCAGAACCAAGCTGGTGACCCAGCCGCCACCGACCCGGCCGGGCATGACGGCTTTAACAATTGCGCCTACGATCAGGCCGAGAATAATCCAAGCAAGAAAACCCATTGTCTGCTCCTTCATATTCGTCGGGATCGATTCTTATCAGTCCCGATATGGCTTCAAGCTAACACAGCGTGCGTTTCTTTGTCAGCAGGCTTAGTTTCGGCTTTTTCGTGGTTCCCGAAGGCGGTGCGCGGCGTCTGTTCCGGGCCAGGCGGGTACGGTATTTACTAGACGGCGGTTACGTTCCGCCCTGTCCCATCCCTAGAAATACCCACTGTGAAGAGGTGAGCCTCCCTTGGCTGCAAATGGCGGTACCAAGGCGATTGTTGCGGCGTTAGCTGCAAACCTGACCATCGCCGTCCTGAAGTTCGTCGCGTTCATCCTGACCTTGTCGTCCTCCATGCTGGCCGAAGCCATCCACTCGCTGGCCGACTCCGGAAACCAGATCCTCCTGCTGGTTGGTGGAAAACGCGCCCAGAAGGCCGCTAGTGAGGAGCACCCCTTTGGCTACGGCCGTGAACGCTACATCTACGCGTTCATCGTCTCCATCGTGCTGTTCAGTGTCGGCGGCCTGTTTGCCCTGTATGAGGCGTGGGAGAAGATCCAGCATCCGCACGCCATTGAGGGTGACTTCTGGTGGGTTCCGCTCGCCGTTCTCGTCGGCGCGATCGTAGCCGAGTCTTTCTCGTTCCGGACTGCCATCATCGAATCCAACCACGTCCGCGGTTCGCAGACGTGGGTCAAGTTCGTGCGGAACGCCAAGCAGCCCGAGTTGCCGGTCATCCTGCTCGAAGACCTCGGCGCCCTGCTCGGCCTTGTGTTTGCACTGTTCGGCGTAGGCCTGACGCTCATCACGGGAGACGGCATCTGGGACGCCCTCGGCACGGCCATGATCGGCCTGCTGCTCGTGACGATTGCCGTGGTCCTGGCCCTGGAGACAAAATCACTGCTGCTCGGTGAATCCGCGACGCGGGACGACGTTGCCAAGATCAGGACGGCAATCGAGTCCGACGGCACAGGCATCATTCACCTCAAGACACTCCACCTGGGACCGGAGGAGCTTCTCGTGGCCGCCAAGATCAGTATGGCTGCGGGTGATTCCGGACTGGATATTGCCAAGGCCATTGACGACGCCGAAACCCGGATCCGCTCGGCAGTTCCCATTGCGCGGGTCATCTACCTGGAACCCGACATCCGCCGCGCGCAGGTGGCCAGCGGGCCCGCCCTCGCGGGCGACCCCGGCGCCTAGCCGCCGGGTTGCAAGCAGAGCCGCTGGCTCCGTAACTCCTGTTACGGGGCCAGCGGCTTTTTGCGTTCCAGCAGGCCGCTGAGCAGGGCCACCATCAGGCCGAGAATGGCCAGCACGGCGCCCACCAGGGCGGGTGCTACGTAGCCCCAGCCCCAGGCGATCACAACGCCGCCGAGGAACGCGCCCAGGGCGTTGGCGACGTTCAGTGCGGCGTGGTTGAGCGAGGACGCCAGCGACGGCGCATCAGGAGACGCGTCCAGCAGCCGGGTCTGCAGGGCAGGAACGAGCATGGACCCGGCGCCGCCCACCACGAACACCATGACAAAGGCCGACCAGGGCCAGTGTACGGCCACGGCGTACACCACCAGTGCGACGGCGATGCCCGGCAGTACGCGGTAGATGGTCCCCATCACGGACTTGTCCGCGATCCGGCCACCGAGGATATTGCCGGCCACCATTCCCAGGCCGTACAGCGCCACCACGAACGGCAGCAGGGCGGCGGGGATCCCTGCCACGGAGGTCATGGTGTGGGAAATGTAGGTGTATGTGGCGAAGAAGCCGCCAAAGCCGACGATGCCAATGAGGATTGCCAGCCAGACCTGCGCCCTTTTGAGCGCGCCCAGCTCCCTGCGGATGCTGGCGTCCGCGTGCGCCTGCTGGAACGGCACGAATCTCCAGATAAGCGCCAGGGTCACCAGTCCCAGCACGCCCACCAGGACAAAGAGCAGCCGCCAGCCAAAGGCCTGGCCCAGCCAGGTGGCGAAGGGAACACCCACCACATTGGCAACGGTGAGCCCTGCCATCACCATGGAGATGGCCCAGCCCCGCTTAGTCGGTGCCACCAGCGAAGCGGCAATCACGGCTGCCACACCAAAGAACGCGCCGTGCGGCAATCCGGCGGCGAAGCGGGAGACCAGCATGCTCGCGTAATCGGGGGCGACGAACGAGGACAGGTTGGCAACGCTGAAGAACAGCATGAGGCCCAGCGCAAGGAACTTGCGCGGCAGTTTCGCCCCAACGGCGGCAAGTACCGGCGCGCCTACAACGACGCCCAGGGCATATGCCGAGATGAGATGGCCGGCCTCGGGGGTACTGATCCGGAGTCCGACTTCGACCTCCTTGAGCAGCCCCATCATGGCGAATTCGGTGACACCGATGCCGAAGCCGCCCGTGGCCAGGGCAAGGATTGCGGGACCGACGCGCGTGGCGGCCTTGGGCGTGCGGGGAGCCTGGACAGTGGAAGTCATGTGCCTGCTTTTCGAACGGAGTTACGGAGTAGGCCTCGTTGCCACTGATATGTCTGATTTTAACAAGCTTCGCGACGGCATTGATATTCCCGTCCGCGAAGGGGAGGCTCAGAGGCACGTGACCCCCTGAACCAGGGCCCTCATAGACTGGACCGGTGACTGAACTGATCAACGTCGTCGGTGGCGCCGTGCTCGACTCGCTGTCCGCTCCCGCCAGGCTTCTCGTGGCGCGCCGGACCGCGCCTCCGCAGTTTGCCGGCATGTGGGAATTTCCGGGCGGCAAGGTGGAACCGGGGGAGGCGCCCGAAAGCGCACTGCACCGGGAGCTCCGCGAGGAACTGGGCATCGGCGTCGTCCTTGGGGCGGAACTGGAGGCGCCGGGTCCATCCGGCTGGCCCCTGAACGAGAAAGCCGCGATGCGCGTCTGGTTTGCGGAAGTGGCCGACGGCGACCCCCGGCCCCTTGAGGATCACGATGAACTCCGCTGGGTCGGCATCCGTGAAGGTGATGAAGCTCTCAGCCTGCCTTGGATTCCGGCCGACCTCCCGATTGTCCGGGCGCTGCTCGCCCGCGTCGCCGCGGCGAGCCGTGCGGACTCCCTCCCCGGAAATTAAGACCACGAAAGGACGTGACGGCGAACCCCAAGAACCTGAAGTTCACGGAGATCGAGAACGCCAGCCTCCCGCAGGCACTGAATGACAAGGACGCCGCCATTGTCACTCTGGCGTTCGCCCTGCCGGCAGGCCTGAGCACCGACAAGCAGATCCTGGTCCAGGGCAAGGACAGCGCCTACTACAACGTGCTGGCCGTGAATGCTGACAAGAAGGACGATGCCCGTGTGCAGAAGCTCTACACGATCCTGACGTCGCAGGAGATGAAGGACTTCATCCAGGCGGAGTTCAAGGGCCTGGTGATTCCGGCCGGCTGGAACTGACCGGCGGTTTACTGCGGAAAGCGCCGGAGTGAAACCCGCACAGCAGTGGAAACCCGCGGAGGGCAGGACGTTCACCGTCCTGCCCTCCGCTTTTGGTTGGCTGCGCTTCGCTTGGCTGTGCCTTTGTGCCTTTGGGGGCCGCTGCTTTTGGTCGCGGCAGTCCAGCAGACGCTCAGAACAGCGTGGGCTGGGACGTCCGGCCTGAGCTGCGCTGGCTGTTCTGCCCTGTCCCGGATTGTCCCGTCGCGTGTTTCCCTGCCCTGTGTTGCGCTGAGGAATCCTGCGGAATGCTTCCCTCGGGGTAGGCAGCTTCCTCGCCGCGGGGATCGTCGGCCTGGTGATCGTCGACGTCGCGGTGGCTGAACCCGTGCGAGCCGGAAAAGCCGTGCCGGGCTTTGAAGAAGCGGACCCTGCCGGCCAGCCAGGTGCGGTATTCCTTGGAGGCATACGAGCCCGTGCCGTACAGCCGGCGGTAGCGGCCCACGAGTTCCGGATGCCGGGCCGCGATCCACTGCATGAACCATTCCCTGGTGCCGGGCTTCAAATACAGTGCTCCGGCCGTGACGCCGGTTGCACCCGCGGCCGCGAGGGATGCGAACAGGGAGTCCAGTGCGTCGTCGCTGTCCGAGAGCCACGGCAGGATGGGCATTGCCATCACTCCGCAGGGCAGCCCGGCTTCGCGAAGCCTGGAAACGAGCTTGAGCCGCGCCCGCGGTCCGGGAGTTCCGGGTTCGATGGCCTCGGAGAGATGCTCGTCCGTCATGGCGAGCGAGATCCCGATGCCCACCGGCACCTGTGCCGCGGCATGTTTCAGGAGGGGAATGTCGCGCGCCAGCAAAGTCCCCTTGGTCAGGATGGACAGCGGAGTCCCCGAATCGGCCAGCGCACCGATGATGCCGGGCATCAGCCGGTACCGGCCCTCCGCCCGCTGGTAGGGGTCCGTGTTGGTGCCCAGTGCCACCTGCTGACGGTTCCAGGAGGGTTTGGCCAGCTCCTTGCGGAGCACCTCGGCAGCGTTGATCTTCACCACCACCTGGCTGTCGAAATCCAGCCCGGCATCGAAGTCCAGATAAGTATGGCTCTTGCGGGCGAAGCAGTAGACGCAGGCGTGGCTGCAGCCCCGGTAGGGGTTCACAGTCCACTCGAACGGCATCCGGGAACCGGCCGGCACCTTGTTGAGCACCGATTTGGCGGTGACCTCATGAAAGGTGATGCCGGCGAATTCGGGCGTGGACACAGACCGCACCAGGCCGGCCAGAGGCAGCAGCGGTGCAGCCCCGGGCATCTCTTCCTGTGCCGGTTTAAGTGCTTGTGCGTCCCATCTCATAGCCTCCATTCGAAGGTATGTTCGAACTTAAGTCAAGGATCGCCGTCGGCGTTTCCCGGCCATCCGGCGTCGCGCTCGCGCTGGCAGCATCCACTAGGCCGCAGGCCCTTTCAAGCTCCCACTCAACAGCTCCCATTCAACCGTGACACTGGTGCTGACACTGGACTCGCCGGATTCCACCACCAGGGTATCGGCGGCGAAGGCCCGCTGCATTCCGCCCACCGGAACGGGGACCGACGGCACGGGGTGCTGGCGCACGCAGACCACCTCACCCAGCTCAGCCCCGGCAAGTCCGGCAAGCTGCCCGGCTGCCGCCCGCGCGTCAGCCCAGGCGGCCTCACGGGCCAGTGCCATTACGGCTGCAGCATCGGCAAAGCCGAGCTGGACGCCGTCCAGACGCACGTCGTTGCCACCTGCCTCCACGGCGGCCGCGATGACCCCCGAGCCGGCAGCGGGATCCCGGAGCCGAACGCTGAGCATGCTGGATGCCACGTAGCCCGTGACCTGCTGGCCACGGCCTTCCTGCCAGACGACGTCGGCCCGGACGTTAAGCGCGGACGTCCTGATATCCCGGTCCTGCGTTCCCCGGCTGCGCAGCGCGCCGGTGACGGCGGCGGACGCCTCTCCGGCAGCGGCATAGGCATCCCCGGCGCTGTCGCGCCGGCATTCCACCCCGATGGAGAGCGTCAGCAAATCCGGTGCGGCCACGGCGGTTCCGAATCCCGTGACGGTGACAGTCCGGGCTGCCGCACGGCTCGCCGGTTCAGTCATGCCTGCGCCTCCGGTCCACGTAGCCGCCAGCCTCGAGCCCGGCATGCCGCTCGAACGGATTTCCCGACGCCGGGTCCCCGTACCGCACTGCCGACCACGCAGCGGCCGCTAAATAGAACAGCAGGAAAGGCAGCCCCAGGCACCACGCGTACTGGGTGCTGTGCCGCTCCTCGTGGTCCAGGAGCGCGCGGCTTGCCAAGGCGGCGTCGGCACCCGAGCGGAAGATGACCACGTTGCCTACAGTGAAGGCGCCGGCCACCGGCAGCCGCCAGCGGTAACCGGTGGCGACAATCAGGCCGCGGGGGCCCCGGAACGGCCTGGTGCCGGCCAGCCCGGCAAGCACCAGCCCCAGTGGCGTGGAGGCATTCAGCACGTTTGCGAGTTGCCGGAGGCGCTGCCTGTGCGTCAGGCGGCTTTCCGTTAGTGGGTCCCCCGTTCGGGGGCCTCTCATTCGCCGGCCTTGCGTCATGAGGCCATGCTAGCCGCGGGCGGTCGCGCAGCACAGGTAACGGTGCTAGCCGCGGGCGACAGCCAGACCGGGCAGATGACGGTCCGATGACCCCGGCCCGCCGGCCCGCTGTCAATTAGCCCGGCGCCGTCAATTAGACTGGGAACAGTGCCTGCCGGCCACCCGCCGGCGAGCCTGCCCTTGTCTTTGGATGGCGTCTTTGGATGACGTCCTTGGATGACTTCACGCAATGACGTGCCAGCGACGGACGCGCTGCCTGGGAAACCTGCGCGGCTGTACCGGCGGCTGGCACCACCCGACTCGTAGCTAAGAACAGTAGATGACTGAAACTTTGCCGGGCGCCGCCGTCCCGAACCCTCTGGACGAAACCGCCATTAATGCCGCTGTGGACCAGGCCGTCGCCGCCATTGCCGGTGCGTCCACCCTCGATGAACTCAAGGCAGTCCGCCTGGCCCACACCGGTGAGAAGTCGCCGCTCAGCCTGGCCAACCGCGGGATCGGAAGCCTGCCCAAGGATCAGAAGGCCGCTGCCGGCAAGCTGATGGGCTCATCGCGCGGGCGTGTGAACAAGGCGCTCGCGGACCGCACCGCCGAACTTGAAGCTGAGAACGACGCCCGCATCCTTGTTGAGGAGACCGTTGATGTAACGGCAGCCCCCCGCCGCCGCCGGGCCGGAGCCCGCCACCCGCTGTCCACGCTGCAGGACCGCGTCGCGGACATCTTCGTGGGCATGGGCTGGGAAATCGCCGAAGGCCCCGAAGTGGAATCCGAATGGTTCAACTTCGACGCACTGAACTTCAAGCCGGACCACCCGGCCCGTGAAATGCAGGACACGTTCTTCGTGGAGCCGCCCGAGGCCCACCTGCTGATGCGCACACACACCTCGCCGGTGCAGGTCCGGTCCATGCTGGAGCGGGAGCTGCCCATCTACGTGCTGTGCCCGGGCAAGGTGTTCCGCACCGATGAGCTCGATGCCACCCACACCCCGGTTTTCCACCAGTTCGAGGGCTTGGCCATCGACAAGAAGCTCAGCATGGCTGATCTCCGCGGAACCCTGGAGCACTTCGCCCGCCAGATGTTCGGCGACGAAGCCCAGATCCGGTTGCGTCCCAACTACTTCCCGTTCACTGAGCCGTCCGCCGAGCTGGACATCTTCCACCCCGGTGCCAAGGGCGGGCCACGCTGGATCGAATGGGGCGGCTGCGGCATGGTCAACCCCAATGTCCTGCGGGCCGCCGGCATCGATCCGGACGTCTATTCAGGCTTTGCCTTCGGCATGGGCATCGAGCGGACGCTGATGTTCCGCAACGAGGTCGGCGACATGCGCGACATGATCGAGGGCGATGTACGTTTCAGCGAGCACTTCGGGATGGAGATCTAACAGTGCGTATCCCACTTTCCTGGCTGCGTGAATTCGCGCAGGTACCGGCCGGTGCCACGGCCGAAGACGTCATGGCGGACCTCGTCAAGGTCGGCTTTGAAGAGGAAGCGGTCCACCGCCCCACGGACGCGCTGCGCGGACCCGTCGTGGTGGGCCAGGTCCTGAGCCTGGTCAAGGAACCGCAGTCCAACGGCAAGACCATCAACTGGTGCCAGGTCCGCGTTGTCCCCGAGGGGCAGGAGCAGACCCTCACGGGCAAGGGCATTGATCCGTCCGGCGTGCAGGGCATCGTCTGCGGCGCCCACAACTTCGTTGAGGGCGACAAAGTGGTGGTCACCCTGCCCGGCGCCGTCCTGCCCGGCGACTTCCACATCTCGGCACGGAAGACCTACGGCCACATGTCTGCGGGCATGATCGCCTCCGTCCGCGAACTGGGCATCGGCGAGGACCACGACGGCATCCTGGTGCTTTCCCGGATTGGGCTGGACCCCGAGATCGGGACGGACGCCATGGAGCTGCTGGGCCTCTACGACCAGGCCGCCGAAATCAACGTGACCCCGGACCGCGGCTACGCCTTCTCGATCCGTGGCGTGGCACGCGAATACGCCCACGCCACCGGCACGGAATTTACCGATCCCGCGTCCAAGGTCAACGCGCCGGCCGTCCTCTCCGGCGGCTACGGCGTCAAGGTCAACGACGACGCGCCGATCTACGGTAAGCCCGGCTGCGACCGTTTCGTGGCCCGCACCGTCCGCGGCGTGGACGCCACCAGGCCCACGCCACCGTGGATGTCGTCCAGGCTCAGGTTGGCCGGGATCCGCTCCATCTCGCTGCCGGTGGACATCTCAAACTACGTGATGCTCGAACTCGGCCAGCCGCTGCACTTCTATGACCAGGACAAGCTGTCCGGAGACATCGTGGTGCGACGGGCCGTGGCGGGGGAGAAGCTGACCACCCTCGACGGCAAGGAGCGCTCGCTCGACGCCGAGGACCTGCTGATCACCGACGCCTCCGGCCCCATCGGCGTCGCCGGCGTCATGGGCGGCGCGTCCACTGAGGTCTCCGACGCCACCACGGCTGTTCTGATTGAAGCGGCCCACTTCGAGGAAGTTTCCATTGCCCGCTCGCGCCGGCGCCACAAGCTCCCGTCCGAAGCCTCCAAGCGCTTCGAACGCGGCGTGGACTGGCAGGTTGCCAACATCGCGGCCCAGCGCGCCGTGGATCTGCTCGTGGAACTCGCCGGAGGGACCGCCGATGAGGCGGGCACCGACGTCGGCACCTCGCCGGATCCAGTGACGATCGCGCTGCCGGCGGAATTCCCCGCCGCCCGGATCGGTATCGACTTCACCGAAGAGCAGATCGTCACGTCCCTGGAGGACCTCGGTGCCGTTTTGGAAAAGACCGGTGCCGGCTGGACCGTCACTGCGCCAAGCTGGCGCCACGACCTGGAAACCAAAGAGGACCTCTCCGAGGAGGTAGCCCGCCTGGTGGGCTACGACCAGATCCCCGCGACCCTGCCGGTGGCACCTCCCGGCCGCGGCCTGACCCGCGTGCAGCAGCAGCGCCGCCGCCTGGTCCAGGCCCTGGCGGATGCCGGCCTGACCGAGGTCCTGGCCTACCCCTTCGTGTCGAAGGCCGCCAACGACACGTTCGGCGTGGCCGAGGCGGGTGCATCCCGGACCGCGGTCAAGCTTGCCAACCCGATCAGCGAAGAGCACGGATACCTGCGCACTTCGGTGCTCCCGGGCCTGCTGGAGGTCGCCAAACGCAACCACTCCCGCGGCTTCCGCGACCTCGCCGTCTTCGAAGCCGGCATGGTTTTCCTGCCCGGTGACACCCTCGGCACGCCCACTATTCCTCCGCTGGGCGTCAAGCCTAGCGATGAGGTGCTGGATGCGCTGTACGACGGCGTTCCGGACCAGCCGCTGCACGTCGCCGCTGTCCTGACCGGCCATGACTCGCCGGCGGCCGCCGGCCACAGCCCGCGGTTGTGGGACTGGGCAGACGCCCTGGACATCGCCCGCCTGGCCGGTGACGTCCTTGGGGTGGAGCTTGTGGTCACCCAGGGCCGGCACCAGGCCTTCCACCCGGGCCGCGCCGCGCAGCTTTCCCTGCGCTCCGGCGAGGTCGTGGGGTACGCCGGCGAGCTGCACCCCAAGCTCCTGGCTGCGCACGACGTGCCGGCACGGTCCGTCGCGCTCGAACTCAACGCTGACGCCCTCTTCGAGGCGGCGGCCGACGTCGTGGTGGCCCGGCACATCTCGACCTTCCCGGTGGCCACGCAGGACGTGGCACTCGTGGTGCCGCAGGACGTCCCCGCCGACGACGTGCTGGCAGCGCTGCGAGAAGGCGCCGGTGAGCTGCTCGAGGACGTTGCGCTGTTCGACGTCTACGCGGGGAAGGGGATCGAGGACGGCAAGAAGTCCCTCGCCTTCGGCCTGCGGTTCCGCGCCAACGACCGCACACTGACGGCGGACGAGGCGTCGGAGGCGCGGGAGCGCGCCGTCGCCACCGCAGCTGAACGGTTTGGTGCCGTCCAGCGCTAACTGACCAAAAAGCGCCAGCTGACCATGAAGAAAGACCACGCCAATTGGCGTGGTCTTTCTTCATGCCGCAACAACCCGATGCCGGAAACAAGTCACGGCAGCGGCGGCAGGGCTTCCTCATAGAGCCAGGGGTGCAGCAGCGATTCCGTGTCCAGTCCCGTGACGCGGTCGGCCGTGAGGATAAACTCGGGCGTCGACACGGAACTGTGGGCATGGGTGCGGGTCCATTCCTGCAGCAGCGCGAAGAAGGCGAGGTCGCCGCAACGGCGGCGCAGGGCGTGCAGGGCAAGCGCTCCGCGTTTGTAGACCCGGTCGTCGAACATGAGCTCGGGTCCGGGATCACCCACCAGAAGGTCCTGGGCGCCGGTATCGAGCCGCCGCCAGGCGGCCAGGGCGCGCGCGTGGGTGGGCATCAGGCCGGCTTCCTCGGACCAGATCCACTCGGCGTAGCAGGCGAATCCCTCGTGCAGCCAGATGTCGCTCCACGTGCCAAGCGTCAGTGAGTTCCCGAACCACTGGTGGGCCAGTTCGTGCGCGATCAGGCGCTGTGACTCCCACCCGGTATCGAGGTGGTTACGGCCCAGGATGGACAGCGACTGGGCCTCGAGCGGAATTTCCAGCGCATCGTCGGTGACCACCACCGTGTACTCCGGGAAAGGATATGGCCCGAAGCGGCTCACGAAGGTGCTCATCATGGCTTCCTGCCGGGCCAGTGCTGCCTCCGCCCGGGCCACCAGCTGGGCTGGGGCCGCGACGAACTGGGGCACGCCGGCCGAGTCCGGCAGGCTCACCAGCCCGTACCGGCCGATCTGGATGGTAGCCAGATACGTCGCCATCGGTTCGCGCTGCTCGTAGACCCACGTCTGGCGGCTTGACCGCACGGCCTGCCCCACGAGGAGCCCGTTGCAAACAGCGCGGTAGCCGGCGTCAGTGGTGACGGCGATGCGATAGCTTGCCTTGTTCCGCGGGTGGTCGTTGCAGGGGAACCAGGACGGCGCTCCGTTGGGCTGGCCGGCCACCAGAACGCCGTCGGTGAGCTCCTCCCAGCCCACTTCGCCCCACAGCCCCCGCCGCGGCTGTGGATTGCCGTCATAGCGGATTTCGAGGCTGAATTCGGAGCCGGCCTCGAGGGGCCGTTCGCAGTGAACCACGAGCTGTTCCGCCCGCTGCGTGAACTTCCGCACCCGGACCCCGTTCAGCTGCACCTTCAGGGCGCGGAGGCCGGTCATATCGAGTACGACGGCGGACGTGCGGCGCGCGGCCACAGCGGACAGAACGGCACGGCCGGCTAGCCGGTTGCTAGCGAGCCTGTAGTCCAGCTCCAGTTCATAGTGCAGGACGCGGTAGGCGTCCGTTCCATGGCCCGGGACGTAGGGGTCGCCGGTGGCCTTTGCGCCGGCGGAGAGGACGGCGGCCGGGCCGGGCGATTCTCCGGAGCTCATTCTGCGTGTGACTTCCTTAGCTGTGGTGGGGCCGCCGCCGGCGGTGTTGTTCATTGCCAGGCGGCCCTCATTTTAGTCGGGGCGCGGGCACGGCGGGCCCGGTCCACGGGCTGACCGGATTGCCCATCCAGTACGTCCCGGCCGGAACGGTCTCGCCGCGCATCACCAGGGACGCCGGACCAACGGTCCCGCCCCTGCCAATCCTCGCCTGCGGCAGAATCACGCCGTGCGGGCCCATCGTCGCCCCGTCTTCGAGACTAACAGTGTCGATGCTCATGATGCGGTCGTGGAAGAGGTGGGTCTGGACAACGCAGCCGCGGTTGACCGTGGAGCTGGCGCCGAGGGTCACGAGGTCCGCCTCGGGAAGCCAGTAACTTTCACACCATGTACCCCGGCCGATTTTGGCACCGAGGGCACGCAGCCACCAGACGAGGGCCGGGGTACCGCTGGCGGACCGGGCGAACCACGGGGCGCTCACCATTTCGATGAAGGTGTCCACCACCTCGTTGCGCCAGATGAAGGAGCTCCACAATGGGTGTTCGCCGGATTTGATCCTGCCCACGAGCAACCACTTGGCCGCAACGGAGCAGGCCGCCGCCACGCCGCCCGCGAGCAGGAGGACCACGCCTCCGAGTGCTGCTGCCGCACCGTAGCCGAGGGCGGTGGCGAGCCAGTCGAAGACGAGCAGCACGCCAAGGGCCAGGCCCACCGTCAGGGCCACCGGCACGAACCGGCACAGTTCCCAGAGGCTCCTGGCCACCTTGAGCCTGGCCGGGGGCTGGAAGGTGCGGGTGCTGTCCGATGCCACCGCCGTGCGCCGCAGCCTGACCGGAGGGCTGCCCAGCCAGGACGTGCCTGACTTGGCCTTGCCCGGCGTCGCTGAGAGGACCGCGACCAGGGAGTTCTTTGGCACGCTGCGCCCGGCCGCGGTCATCCCGGAGTTGCCAAGGAACGAGCGCTTTCCGATTTTCGCGGGCGCAATCCGCATCCATCCTCCGCCGAGCTCGTACGAAGCCACCATGGTGTCGTCGGCGAGGAAAGCACCTTCGCCGACAGTGGTCATGCGCGGCAGCAGCAGGACGGTGGAGGCCTCGACGTTCTTGCCGACCTTCGCCCCCAGCAGCCTCAGCCAGACCGGCGTGAAGAGGCTCGCGTATATCGGGAACAGGAGGTCCCGCGCCATGTCCAGCACCCGCTCAGTGGCCCAGACCTGCCAGCCGACGCGGCTGCGGACCCGGTAGTAGCCCTCCTTCAGGCCGAGGCCCAGCAGCCTGGTGGTGACGAGGATCAGCAGCAGATTGGTGAGGAACCAAGTCAAAGCGGCGAGCGGAATCGATGCCAGCACCTGCGGCCAGGCACTGAGCAGCGAGTCGTTGCCCCGGATGAACAGGAAGACCACCAGGGCCGCGGCCACGGCCGAAGCGTAGGGAATCAGGGCGAGGACAGCGGACGCGGCAGCAAAGGCCGTGAACCAGAGGCGCCCCAGCAGGGAACCGACCGGCTGGCCGGCGGGCCAGTCCTGCTTCGCCTTGCCCCGCCGTTCCGCCGGTGAGCCTGCCACCACCTGGCCGGCCTTGACCTTGCCCAGCACGGCCGAGCCCGGTTCCACCCTGCCGCGGGCGCCAATGCTGGCCCCGGGCATCAGGGTGCTCCGGGCTCCCACGGTGGCTTCCGCCCCGACGTGGACGTGGCCGATGCGGACGATGTCACCGTCGATCCACCAGCCGGACAGATCCACCTCGGGTTCGATGTTGCAGCCGCGGCCCAAGGTGAGGAAGCCGGTCACCGGGGGAAGGGAGTGCAGATGGATGTTGCTTCCGATCTTGGCGCCCAGAGCCCTGGCGTAATAAGGCACCCAAGGTGCGCTGGCGAGGCTGACGGCACCGGCAAGGTCCTGGATCTGTTCGGCCAGCCAAAGCCGCAGGTGCACCCTACCGGCGCGCGGGTAGGTCCCCGGCTGCACGTTGCGAAGCAGGAGGCGGGCGGCGGCCACGGAGATGACCATCCGTCCGGGCGGGCTGACGAAGACCAGCCAGGACGCGGCCACCCACCACCACGATACGGTGGGTGCCGCTGTAAACCCGGCAAACATGAACAGGACGTTGTTGGCGGCCATCAGATAGGTCAGCCAGCGCATGCCCGCCAGAATGTGCAGCGGTATGCCCATGAGCGTCTGGAACACCTGCGACTTCAGCGCCGTGGGGCGAACCGGCCGTTCCGGGGCCGGGACGGCGGAGACACCGCCCGGCAGGGACTGGCGGGCTGTCTCAATCAGCGCGCCGATGCGCGGGGTGGCGTAGATGTCGGCCACGGTGATGGTGGGGTAGCGGACCCGGAGCGCGGAGACGAGTTGGGCCGCGGCCAGCGAGCCGCCGCCGTGGGCAAAGAAGTCCGCATCGAGGCCGGCGACAGTGCTGCCCAGGACAGCCTGCCACTGGTCAACGATCCACTGGGCATCCTCGGGCAGGTTCAGCGGCGCGGCGTCCGCGGTGGCCGCGCCGGCACCCTGCAGGGGCCATGGCAGCGCATGCCGGTCGACTTTCCCGCTGGTCTTGGTGGGCAGTGTGTCGACGACGGTCAGCATCGGGATGAGCGGAGCGGGCAGCGTGGCGGACAGCAGTTCACGGTACGCGGCCAGGTCGAGGGAAGGGCGGTCGAGTGGGGCATGGTCCGGTGCGGAGTCCGACCCGCCGGCGGGAGCCAGGTAGCCCACGAGCACCTGGTTGCCGGCCGCCGTCGTGCGAACTGCAGCGGCCGCCCCCGCAACGCCCGGGAGCGACTGCAGGGCAGCGTCGATCTCGCCGAGTTCGATCCGGCGGCCGCCAAGCTTGACCTGTTCGTCGGCGCGTCCCATGAAGATCAGTCCGGCGCGCTCGAAACGGACCAGGTCGCCGGAGCGGTAGGCGCGCCCCCACCCCAGCGAGGGCATGGGGGCATATTTCTCTGCATCCTTCAGCGGATCGAGGTAGCGGGCCAGCCCGACGCCGCCGATGATGAGCTCGCCGACCTCGCCCTCGGCCACCGGGACGCCGTCGGAGTCGACCACGGCCAGGTCCCAGCCGTCCAGCGGAAGCCCAATCCTGACCGGGCCGGTACCGCCCAGGGGAGCAGCGCAGGCCACGACCGTTGCCTCCGTGGGTCCGTAGGTGTTCCACACCTCGCGGCCGTCCACGGCCAGGCGCTCGGCCAGCTCCGGCGGGCAGGCCTCGCCGCCGAAGATCAGCAGCCGGACGTTCTCCAAGGCCTCTGCCGGCCACAGCGCCGCAAGGGTGGGAACGGTGGAGACCACCGTGATGCCGTGATTGATCAGCCACGGCCCCAGGTCCATGCCGGTGCGGACCAGTGCCCGCGGGGCGGGCACGAGGCAGGCGCCATGGCGCCAGGCCAGCCACATCTCTTCGCAGGACGCGTCGAAGGCGACCGAAAGTCCTGCGAGGACACGGTCATGCGGCCCCACCGGATCATCCTGCAGGAAGATGCGGGCTTCCGCGTCCACGAATGCGGCCGACGAGCGGTGCTGCACCGCCACGCCCTTGGGTGTCCCGGTAGAACCGGACGTGAAGATGACCCAGGCATCGTCGTCGGGGGCGGCCGGGCGGGGATCCGGGAAGGGGACGGGCCGCCTGCGGTCCGTGACGATCTCGCCGTTGGCCCGCAGGATTCCGGCCACCCGTGCCTCACCGAACACCAGTTTGGCCCGTTCGTCCGGATCATCAGCGTCCACGGGCACGTAGGCGGCGCCGATCAGCAGGATGGCAAGAATGGTGATGTAGAGCTCGTTCGTGCCCGAGGGAATCCGCACCCCGATTTTGTCTCCCGCTCCCAGGCCCGCCTGGTGGAGCCGCCGGCCCTCGGCCTTGACCTCTGCCAGGAGCTGGGCGTAGCTCAGGGAGCGGCGGCCGTCGTCGAGCGCCGATGCATCCGGGAAACGTGCGGCGGTCTCGGTGAGGATGTCCACCAGGCTCCGCTCCGGCGGGGCGGCCGCAGCGCCCGGCAGCTGCGCGGGATACACCTCTGCCGCCGCCGGTCCACCGGCGGCGGAGGGTGCAGTCGTGTCCAGGGTCTTCGGGAGCGGCTCAATCACGGCTGGATTCTCCCTCAGCAAGATGAACGGAAGATGACATCGTTTCCCCTGAGTTAATCTGCCACCGCATTGTCACAGGACCGCACCGCTGCAGGCCAGGCTACGGGACCAGCAGGACCTTGCCCGTGGTGCGCCGGCCTTCGAGGTCTTCGTGAGCCCGGCGTGCCTCGGCCAGCGGGTAGGTGGCGCCGATGCGGACGTTGAGGCTGCCATCGGCCGCGGCCCCAAAGATTTCCGTGGAGCGCCAGAGCCGTTCCTGCGGGTTGCCGAGGAAGTGGGCGAGCGACGGGCGCGTGAGGGTCAGTGAGCCGCCGGCATTGAGCCGCTGCGGGTCAACCGGCGGAACGGGACCGGACGCTGCACCGAACAGCACCAGCGAACCCCTGGTGCGCAGGCTGGCAAGCGAGCCGTCGAACGTGTCCTTCCCGACGCCGTCGTACACCACATTCACGCCGGCACCGTGAGTCAGCTCCCGGACGGCGTCGGTGAAGCCGTCGTAGCGCAGCACCTCGTCGGCGCCTGCACCGCGGGCCAGGGATTCCTTCTCGTCCGTGGACACGGTGGTGATGACGCGGGCGCCGCGGGCCTTCAGGAGCTGGATCAGCAGCAGGCCCACCCCGCCGGAGCCTGCGTGCAGCAGCACGTTGTGCCCGGGCTCAACGCGGAACGAGGAGTTGATGAGGTAATGGGCCGTCATGCCCTGGAGGGGGAGTGCCGCGGCTGTTTGGTCGTCCACGCCGTCCGGCACGGGCAGGGCCTTCGCGGCGTCCAGCACGATGTACCCGGCGTAGCAGCCGGCACCTTCAGCCGTTGCCACGCGGCTTCCGACGGCGTAGTCCTCCACGCCTTCACCGACTTCCTCGACGACGCCGGCAGCCTCCGATCCCGGCGTGAAGGGATACTGCACCTTATAGGTACCGCTGCGCTGGTAGGTTTCAATGAAATTGACGCCCGTTGCCGCTACTTTCACCAGCAGCTGGCCTGGTCCGGGGACCGGGCGGTCGATCTGCGTGAATTCCAGAACGTCCGGTCCACCCGGCTGCCGGGCGACGATGGCGTGCGTCATGGAAACTCTCCTTATCCGGGCCGGGACCTCCGGCACCCTTCCTCACCCCATCCTAGGGACAACCCGTCCCAGGGAAGGTGCCCGGGCGAGCCAAGCCGGGGCGGCAGGCTAGTAGCGCCGGGTGACCGTGGCCATGGGGCACTCGAAGTGGCGTCCCGCAGCGAGCCCCACATCATTGAGGTACCGGACGATGATCCCGAACGACGCCACCAGGGTGGTCTCCGTCAAAGGGATCCCCTGTGAGTCGCAGTGCTGGCGCACAATCGCAGTCGCCTTGTGGAGGTGGGGCCGGGCCATGTTGGGGAAGAGGTGGTGCTCCACCTGGCGGTTCAGGCCGCCGAGCAGGATATCCATAAACCGGCCGCCGGAAATGTTGCGTGATGTCAGAACCTGGCGGCTGAGGAAGTCAACGCGGCTGTCTGCCGGAAGGACCGGCATGCCTTTGTGGTTGGGCGCAAAGGACGCACCCATGTAGAAGCCAAAGACAGCGAGCTGCACGCCGATGAAGGCGGCAGCCATGCCCAGCGGCAGGAATGAAAACGCCAGCACAGGAAGGATGCTGAGGCGGGTCAGCAGGATCGGAAGTTCCACCCAGCGGTGCGTGACCTTGGCGCGCCCGAAGATGAAGCGCACCGAATCTATCTGCAGGCCGAGGCCCACAAGGAACAGCAGCGGGAAGAACAGCCAGCCCTGCTTTCGCGTCAGCCGGGCCAGCCGGCCCTGCCGTTTGGCGGCGTCTTCGGTGTGGAACACGATGGCGCCGGGTGCGATGTCGGGGTCCTTGGATATGACGTTCGGGTGGTTGTGGTGTGCCCCGTGTTTCTGCTCCCACCACGAGTAGCTGACGCCGGCGACGGATGTGGCCAGTAGCCGTGCGGACCAGTCGTTGGCCCGCCGGGAGGCGAATATCTGCCGGTGGCCCGCCTCATGGGCCAGAAAGCTCAGCTGCGTGCACAGGATGCCGAGCGCCGCGGCGATGAGGAGCTGGAACCAGCTCTGGCCGATCAGCGCAAAACCAAACCACGCCGCTGCCATGAGTACAGCCAGCGTGGCGAAGACGGTGATGTAAAAGCCCTGGCGCCGCTCCAGGAGTCCGGCTGCACGCACGGACTTGAGCAGATCGGAATAACTCTGCGTTACAGGGTTCGCCTTCTGGACTCTGCTTGCTTGGCGAATACGCGGTTGGGGGCGCTCGGAAGTGATAGTGGGGGCCATGTACTGCGTGCCTCGTAACAATAACGGGCGACGCTGCGGCCGACATTCGGCGCGCGCGGTCAGGATCACCCTCTACCAAGCATACTCCCCGCCGCGTCACGCGATCTCCGGGCGGGCGCGGGGGAGTCATGCATAAATATCGGGACCTATGCATACTCTTGCTGTATAGTCGGTTACATGACTATTTCTGTTGCCGTTTCCGGCGCCAGCGGCTATGCCGGCGGCGAAGTACTCCGCCTCTTGGCCGGCCATCCGGACGTCACTATCGGAGCCATCACGGCACACAGCAACGCCGGTTCCAGACTAGGCGAACTGCAGCCGCATCTCCATGGCCTGGCGAGCAGGATTCTCGAGGACACCAGCGTGGAAAACCTGTCCGGGCACGACGTCGTGTTCCTCGCACTCCCGCACGGGGCGTCCGCCGAGATCGCGGCAAAGCTCCCCGAGGGCACCGTGGTGATCGACGCCGGCGCGGACCACCGCCTTGAGGACGCCACCGCGTGGGAAAAGTTCTATGGCTCGGACCACGCCGGGACGTGGCCTTACGGCCTGCCTGAGCTGCCGGGCCAGCGCGAGAAACTCAAGGGCGCCAACCGGATCGCCGTCCCGGGCTGCTATCCGACGTCGGCGCTGCTCGCCCTCACGCCCGGTTTTGCGGGCGGCCTGCTCGAGGGGAACGACGTCGTCATCGTCTCCGCCTCCGGGACCTCCGGTGCCGGAAAAGCAGCAAAAGTGAACCTCATCGGCGCGGAGGTCATGGGGTCCATGAGCCCCTATGGCGTGGGCGGCGGCCACCGGCACACGCCGGAAATCGAGCAGGGCCTGTCCAACGCCTCCGGCGAGCCGGTGACGGTTTCCTTCACGCCCACCCTGGCGCCCATGAGCCGCGGCATCCTCACCACCGCCACTGCACGGGTCAAGCCCGGCGTCGGCGCCGAGGAGCTTCGCCATGCCTGGGCCGAGGCGTATGACGACGAGCCGTTCGTCCACCTGCTGCCCGAAGGCCAGTGGCCCACCACCAAGTCCGTGCTGGGCTCCAACCATGCCGCCATGCAGCTGGCGTTCGACCAGCACGTCGGGCGCGTCATTGTCACCTGCGCCATCGACAACCTGACGAAAGGCACCGCCGGTGGAGCGGTGCAGTCCATGAACATTGCCCTTGGCCTGCCGGAAACCGCCGGCCTTAACTTGCAGGGAGTTGCCCCGTGACAGTTACCGCTCCCAAGGGATTCCGTGCCTCCGGTGTCACCGCCGGACTCAAGGCCTCAGGAAACCCGGACCTCGCCCTCGTGGTCAACGACGGACCTTCCAAGGCGGCAGCCGCGGTCTTCACCTCCAACCGGGTGGCGGCAGCCCCCGTCCACTGGTCGCGGCAGGTGGTCTCGGACGGCCGCGTCGACGCCGTGATCCTCAACTCCGGCGGCGCCAACGCCTGCACCGGACCGCAGGGCTTCCAGAACACGCACACCACGGCGGAGAAGACGGCCGAGGCGCTGGGCCTGTCCGCCACCGACGTCTTTGTCTGTTCCACCGGCCTCATCGGTGAGCAGCTGCCCATGGACAAGATCGTTCCCGGCATCGACGCCGCGGCCGCCGCCCTGAGCGCCGACGGCGGTCCCGAAGCGGCCGCTGCCATCATGACCACCGACACGGTGCCCAAGCAGGCGGTCTTCACCGGCACCGACGCCGAGGGCAATGAATTCACCATCGGCGGCATCGCCAAGGGCGCCGGCATGCTGGCGCCAGGGCTGGCCACCATGCTGGTGGTAATCACCACCGATGCCGACGTCCAGCCCGAACTGCTGGACCTCGCTCTCCGCGACGCCACGCGCGTCACCTTTGACCGCGCGGACTCTGACGGCTGCATGTCCACCAACGACACCGTGGTGCTGCTTGCCTCGGGCGCTTCCAAAGCCGTCCCCTCCGACGGGATCTTCGGCCAGGGCCTCACCCAGGTCTGCGCCGAACTGGCCCGCAAGCTGATCGGCGACGCCGAGGGCGCAAGCCACGACATCGCCGTCCGCACCTTCAACGCCGCGAGTGAGCGCGACGCGGAAACCGTCAGCCGCGCCGTGGCCCGCTCCAACCTCTTCAAGGCCGCCATCTTCGGCAAGGACCCCAACTGGGGCCGGGTGCTCTCCGCCGTGGGAACCACCGACGCCGTGTTCGAACCGGACCAGCTCAACGTGTCCATGAACGGGATCCAGATCTGCCAGAACGGCGGCATCGGCCAGGACCGCAAGCTCGTGGACCTGGAACCCCGCGAGGTGCTCGTGGAGATCGACCTGCAGGCCGGCGGTGCGGAAGCCACCATCTGGACCAACGACCTCACGCACGACTACGTCCACGAGAACAGCGCCTACTCAAGCTAGATCCGCCAGCAACCCTGGAGAACCAGCCGCATGAACACCCAGACCCGCGAGTCAACGTCCATGAGTGATGCCCAAGACAAGGCCGGCACCCTCATCGAAGCCCTGCCGTGGATCCAGCGCTTTGCCGGAACCACCATGGTGATCAAATACGGCGGCAACGCCATGGTCAACGACGATCTGCGCCGCGCCTTCGCCGAGGACGTCGTGTTCCTCCACCACGTGGGCATCCACCCCGTGGTGGTGCACGGCGGCGGCCCGCAGATCAACTCGATGCTCGGAAGGCTCGGCATCGAGTCGGAATTCAAGGGAGGCCTGCGCGTCACCACGCCCGAGGCGATGGACGTGGTACGCATGGTCCTCACCGGACAGGTGGGCCGTGAACTGGTGGGCCTGATCAACTCGCACGGGCCCTACGCCGTCGGCATGTCCGGCGAAGATGGCGGGCTCTTGCGCGCCGTCCGCACCGGCACAGTAGTTGACGGCGAGGAGGTGGACCTCGGTCTTGTGGGCGAGGTGGTCGGAGTGGACCCGGCGGGCATCGTGGACATTCTCGACGCCGGCCGGATCCCGGTGATCTCCACGGTCGCCCCGGAGATTACCGACGCCGGTGAAGGGGTGGCGGGTACCGCTCGCTTCCAGCCCACCGGCCAGGTCCTGAACGTCAATGCGGACACCGCGGCGGCGGCCGTGGCCTCCGCGCTGGGCGCCTCGAAGCTGGTCATCCTGACCGACGTGGAGGGCCTCTACGCGAACTGGCCGGACAAATCGTCGCTCATTTCTTCCCTGACGGCCTCCGAACTGCGGGACATGCTGCCCCGGCTCGAATCAGGCATGATTCCCAAGATGGCCGCCTGCCTCAAGGCCATCGACGAGGGTGTGGAACGGGCGCACATTGTGGACGGCCGGCTGCCGCACTCGATGCTTCTTGAAACTTTCACCACGGCCGGCATTGGCACGCAGGTTGTCCCAGACGAGGAAGTGAACGCATAGTGAGCAGCACTGAACTGAGCCATTCCGCAGAAGGCGCCGCCGCCGCGGAGGTCGCCCCAACCACCATCGTCCCCAGCAGCAGCGGCGCCGACTGGCTGGCGCGCTACTCGTCGTCGCTGATGGGTGTCTTCGGCACCCCCCAGCGGGTGCTGGTCCGCGGCGCGGGCTGCCTCGTCTGGGACGCGGACGGCAAGGAGTACCTGGACCTTCTGGGCGGCATCGCCGTTAACGCGCTGGGCCACGCCCACCCGTTCGTGACCTCGGTGATCTCCAGCCAGCTGGCCACGCTGGGGCACGTCTCCAACTTCTTCACCAGCCCCACGCAGATCGCCCTGGCCGAGAAGCTCCTGGAGCTCAGTGCAGCGCCGGCCGGCTCCAAGGTGTTCTTCACCAACTCCGGCACCGAGGCCAACGAGGCCGCCTTCAAGCTGGCCCGCCGGAACTCCGGCACCGAAGGCGGCAAGCCCCGCACCCGGATCATCGCGCTCGAAGGCGCATTCCACGGCCGGACCATGGGCGCACTCGCGCTCACGGCCAAGGAGGCCTACCGCACTCCGTTCGAGCCGGTGCCCGGCGGCGTGGAACACATTCCGTTCGGGGACATCGAGGCCCTGCGCAACGCGGTGGACGACACCGTGGCGGCCGTCTTCCTGGAACCGATCCAGGGCGAGGCGGGTGTCCGGCCCCTGCCGGCGGGCTACCTGAAGGCGGCCCGCGAGGTCACCGCCGAGGCCGGTGCCCTGCTGATCCTCGATGAGGTGCAGACCGGCATCGCCCGCACGGGCAAGTGGCTGGCCAGCGAGGACGCCGGGATCGTGCCCGACGCCGTCACCCTCGCCAAGGGCCTTGGCGGCGGTTTCCCGATCGGCGCGCTCGTCACGTTTGGGGAGAAGACGTCGTCGCTGCTCTCCGCGGGGCAGCACGGCAGCACCTTCGGCGGGAACCCGGTGGCCACCGCTGCGGCTCTGGCCACGCTGCACGCCATCGAAAGCCAGCACGTGCTGGACAACGTCCGCGTGGTGGGTGAGCATGTCCGGCAGGCGCTGGCCGCCGTCGACGGCGTTACCGAAGTGCGCGGCGAGGGACTGCTGATCGGCTTCGACCTGGATGCCGACGTCGCCCCTGCCGCCGTGACCGCTGCCCTGGACGCCGGCTTCATCATCAACAGCCCTGGCCCCCGCACCATCCGTCTGGCCCCGCCGCTGATCCTGACCACCGAGCAGGCGGACCGTTTCCTGGCCGCCCTTCCGGCCATCCTGAAGACTGCAAAGGACGCACAGTGACTTCCACCGGCACCATCCGCCACTTCCTCAAGGACACGGACCTCAGCCCTGCCGAGCAGGCTGAAGTCCTGGAACTCGCGGGACGCATGAAGGCGGCGCCGTACAGCGTCCAGCCGTTCGCCGCCGAAGGCAGCGGCCGCAAGACCGTTGCGGTGATCTTCGACAAGACCTCCACCCGGACCCGGGTCTCCTTTGCCACCGGCGTTGCGGACATGGGTGGCAATGCCCTGATCATCAACCCGGGCGAGGCGCAGATCGGCCACAAGGAATCCGTCGAGGACACCGCCAAGGTCCTCGAGCGCATGGTTTCCACCATCGTGTGGCGGACCGGCGCGCACTCCGGCCTCGTCGCCATGGCTGAGAACTCCAAGGTTCCGGTCATCAACGCCCTGTGCGACGACTACCACCCGTGCCAGCTGCTGGCCGACCTGCTTACCGTCAAGGAGCACAAGGGCGAACTCAAGGGCCTCACCATGGCCTACCTCGGCGATGCCGCCAACAACATGGCCAACTCCTACCTGCTGGCCGGCGTCACGGCCGGCATGCACGTCCGCATCGCCGGTCCCGAGGGCTACCTGCCCGCGGCCGGCATCGTGGCGGCCGCCCAGGAACGTGCGGCCGAGACCGGCGGGTCCGTGCTCATCACGACCGACGCGGCGGAGGCACTGAAGGGGGCCGACGTCGTCGCCACCGACACCTGGGTCTCGATGGGCCAGGAAGCCGAAAAGGAAGCACGGCTGCAGCTGTTCCGTGAATACTCCGTGGACGAGGCCGCCCTGGCGCAGGCCGCCGCGGACGCCGTCGTGCTGCATTGCCTTCCCGCCTACCGCGGTTACGAAATCTCGGCCGGCGTCATTGACGGCCCGCAGTCGATCGTGTGGGACGAGGCCGAAAACCGGCTGCACGCGCAGAAGGGGCTCATGGCCTGGCTCATGCACCGGTCCGGGCTGGCATTCGTCGACGGGCTTTCTCCCGTTGAGGGCACCGGGGAGAGCACGTTCTAGTGTCCACCAACCCGGCGGCCCCCGGCGCGAGCCCGGCCACCAAGACCGCCCGCCAGGCGCGGATCACCGCGATCCTGACCGGCGAATCGGTGCGTTCCCAGGCCGAGCTGGCGGCATTGCTCGCGGACGACGGCGTGCAGGTCACCCAGGCCACGCTGTCGCGTGACCTTGTGGAGCTTGGTGCCGTCCGCGTCCGGGGCAAGGAAGGCGTGCTGGTATACGCCGTTCCCGGTGAAGGCGGGGAGCGGGCAGCCAAGAGCGGGGTCAGCCAGGAAATCCTGGATGCCAGGCTGGCGCGGCTGTGCGGGGAACTCCTGGTCACGGCCGAGGCATCGGCCAACCTCGTGGTGCTCCGGACCCCGCCGGGCGCAGCGAACTTCCTCGCCCTCGCTATCGACCATTCCGTGATGCCCTCGGTCCTGGGCACCATCGCCGGGGACGATACCGTGCTGCTCGTCGCCCGGGATCCGCTGGGCGGGCCGGAACTGGCCGCCCGGTTCCTGCAGCTCGCCGAGGAAGCCGGCCAGTAGAGCGCGGCCGCCACCTTCAAGACAAAACAAACAACAGAAACAACAACTAAGGAGCAAATTCCGTGACTGAGCGTATTGTTCTGGCCTACTCAGGTGGCCTGGATACTTCCGTAGCCATCGGCTGGATCGGTGAAGCCACCGGCGCCGAGGTCATCGCCGTGGCGGTCGACGTCGGACAGGGCGGCGAATCGCTGGAGACCATCCGCCAGCGGGCCCTGGGCTGCGGCGCCGTCGAGGCCTACGTGGCGGACGCGAGCGACGAGTTCGCCAACGAATACTGCGTGCCCACGCTGAAGGCCAACGCCCTCTACCAGGGCCACTACCCCCTGGTCTCCGCCATCTCCCGCCCGGTCATCGTCAAGCACCTGGTCAAGGCGGCCCGCGAATTCGGCGCCACCACCGTGGCCCACGGCTGCACCGGCAAGGGCAACGACCAGGTCCGCTTCGAAGTCGGCATCCAGACCCTCGGACCGGACCTGAAGTGCATCGCGCCCGTCCGCGACCTCGCGCTGACCCGCGACAAGGCCATCGCCTTCGCCGAGGAAAAGGGCCTGCCCATCGAGACCACCAAGAAGAACCCGTACTCGATCGACCAGAACGTCTGGGGACGCGCCGTCGAAACCGGCTACCTCGAGGACATCTGGAACGCCCCCACCAAGGACATCTACGACTACACCGCCACGCCGGAATTCCCGCCGGCACCGGACGAGGTCACCATCTCGTTCGAAGCAGGCGTTCCGGTAGCGATCGACGGCGTGAAGATCACCCCGCTGCAGGCCATCAAGGAACTGAACCGCCGTGCCGGTGCCCAGGGCGTGGGCCGCATCGACGTCGTCGAGGACCGCCTCGTGGGTATCAAGTCCCGCGAAATCTACGAAGCACCGGGCGCCATGGCGCTCATCACCGCCCACAAGCACCTCGAGGACATCACCATCGAGCGCGAGCAGGCCCGCTTCAAGGCCACCGTTGGCCAGCGCTGGGCCGAACTGGTGTACGACGGCCAGTGGTTCTCCCCGCTGAAGCGTTCCCTGGACGCCTTCATCGAGGACACCCAGAAGTACGTCTCCGGCGACATCCGCATGGTGCTGCACGGCGGCCAGGCGATCGTTAACGGACGCCGCTCCGAGACCTCGCTTTATGACTTCGAGCTCGCCACCTACGACACAGGCGACACGTTCGACCAGTCCATGGCCCGCGGCTTCATCGAGCTGTGGGGCATGTCCGCCAAGGTTGCCTCCGGCCGCGACATCCGCGTCGCAGGAAAGTAAGAATCGGTGGTTGAGCCTGTCGAAACCTCGAAGACCGAAGCGACAAATACGGGTGCGCTGTGGGGCGGCCGGTTCGCCGGCGGCCCCGCGGACGCCCTTGCGGCGCTGAGCAAGTCCACGCACTTTGACTGGCGGCTGGCCCGCTACGACATCGCCGGTTCCAAGGCGCACGCCCGCGTGCTGCACAAGGCCGGGCTGCTTGATGCCGCCGAGCTCGAAGGCATGCTCGGAGCCCTGGACCAGTTGGATGTGGACGTCGCCTCGGGCGCCTACCTGCCGGCGGAATCTGACGAGGACGTGCACGGCTCGCTGGAGCGCGGCCTGATCGAGCGGGCCGGCACCCAGCTCGGCGGCAAGCTCCGCGCCGGCCGGTCCCGCAACGACCAGGTGGCTACCCTGGGCCGCATGTTCTTGCGCGACCACGCCCGGATCATCGCCCGCGGCGTGCTCGCCACGATCGACGCGCTGGTGGAGCAGGCCAAGGTCCACCCCGGCGTGGCCATGCCGGGGCGTACGCACCTGCAGCACGCGCAGCCTGTCCTGCTCAGCCACCACCTCCTGGCCCACGCCTGGGCGCTGCTGCGCGACGTGCAGCGGCTGCAGGACTGGGACAAGCGCGCGGGCGTTTCGCCGTACGGTTCAGGTGCCCTCGCCGGCTCATCACTGGGCCTTGACCCGGAAGCAGTAGCCGCGGACCTGGGCTTCTTCTCCGCCGTCCACAACTCGATCGACGGCACCGCGGCCCGCGATGTCTTTGCCGAGTTCGGCTGGGTGGCCGCCATGATCGGCGTCGACCTGTCCCGGATCTCGGAGGAAGTCATCTTCTGGGCCACCAAGGAGTTCTCCTTCGTCACGCTGCACGATTCCTACTCCACGGGATCGTCCATCATGCCGCAGAAGAAGAACCCGGACGTGGCCGAACTGGCCCGAGGCAAGGCCGGCCGGCTGATTGGCAACCTTACCGGCCTGCTGGCCACGCTCAAGGGACTGCCGCTCGCGTACAACCGCGACCTGCAGGAGGACAAGGAACCGGTGTTCGACGCCGCCGACACGCTGGAGCTGCTGCTCCCGGCCGTGTCCGGCATGATCGCCACCCTGAAGTTCAACACCGAACGGATGGAATCGCTCGCCCCGCAGGGCTTCGCACTGGCCACGGACATCGCCGAATGGTTGGTCCGACAGGGCGTGCCCTTCCGCGAGGCGCACGAACTGTCCGGCGCGGCCGTGAAGCAGGCCGAAAGCCGCGGCGTGGAGCTGTGGGACCTGACGGACGCGGAGTATGCAGCCATTTCGGAGCATCTCACCCCCGAGGTCCGCAGCGTCCTCAGCACGGAAGGCTCGCTCAACAGCCGGAACTCGCAGGGCGGCACGGCACCGGCCGCCGTCGAACGCCAGCTTGCCGCGCTCGAAGGCGAGCTCAACGGCGTCCGCGAGTACGCGGGGTAGCAGTCGCTAACCACCCGAGTTGGCGTTTCGCGGCAGTGTTTTTCGCAAACACTGCCGTGAAGTGCCAACTCGCGGCGCTTAAGCTGTCCGATAGCATGGCGGCATGACCGCGATCACACCTGACACTTTGCTCGCCGAACTCCACAAAGCAGCCGACGCCGTTTCCTCCATGGCGGCCAAACTCACCGAGGCTGACGTCCCGGCTCCCTCGTCCCTCCCGGGCTGGACCCGCGGGCATGTCCTCGCGCACATCACAGGCATTTCCAACGGGATGGCCCGGCAGCTCGAATATGCCGCGCGCGGGGAGACGGTGGAACTGTACGACGGCGGCTATGACGGCCGCACGAAGGCTATCGAAATGAGCGCCGGGCATGCCCTGGAACAGCACCGCGCCGATCTGGACGCAGCGCTGGAGCGGGCTCTGCGCGCCTTCGATTCGCTGGAGCCTGATGCTGGTTCCGATACGGGTTCCGGCGCCGGCAGCTGGCGTGCACCGATCTCCTATCGCGGGGGAGCGGTGCTGGACGGCGGCCTGGCGCTCTGGCGCGAGCTGGTGATCCATGCCGCCGACCTCAACACCGGCCGCGGCCCGGAAACCTGGAGCAGGCTGTTCTGCGAGCACCTGTTCACCTTCCTGGCCGAGCGCGTGCCCGGCGACCAGAAGCTGGTGCTGCAGCCGCTTGGCCTGCCGCCGGTGACGATCGGCGCCGGCGGCCGTTCCACGGTGGTCAGCGGGATGGTAACCGACATCGCCGCCTGGCTCGCCGGACGGGAACCGTCGCTTGGCAGCCTGCGCGCCTCGGCGGCCGCTGACGGCGTGGACCTGCCGGAACTGCTGCCCTGGCCTTCCGGGGTTCCGGCGAAATAGCGCCCCAACCCAGGGCAGCTCTCTTTAACCCAGGGCAGCGCCCTAACCCAGGGCACAGCGGCTTAGCCCGCTGCGAGCCCCTGCCTTTCCCGGGCCAGCAGGCTTTCCTTGATCCGCAGGCCCCAGCGGAAGCCGCCCATGGTGCCGTCCGTACGGACCACGCGGTGGCACGGAACGAACAGCGCCGCCGCGTTGAAGGCACAGGCGCTGGCGGCGGCCCGGACTGCCTTGGCGTTGCCGGACAGCTCCGCGTATTCGGTGTAAGTGACCGGCGCCCCCGGCCTGACGGTGCGGAGCACGTCCCAGGCGTGGACGCGGAACGGGCCTGATTTCTGCAGGACCGGCACGCTCATCGCGGGGGCCGGGTCGCCGGTGTAGAAGGACTCGACGGCGGCTGATATCGGGCCGAGGTGCTCCACTGCTTCGTAGGAGTCCGGCAGCAGCTCGGGATGGATCTGGCCCGTAAGGTCCTTGGGGTCCGCCGTCCAGCCTGAGGCGAGCACCACGCCGTCGCGGGCGATGATCGTGAACGGCCCGTCCGGCGTCGTCATGGTGAGCAGTTGGGCTTTCATTGCACAGTCACTTTCATTGCGCTGTCGCTTTCGTTGTCGGCGCCCTGAGGGCGGTGGAAGTTTTGGACCCGGACGTCCTGGAGGCGGCCGCGGCCGCCCGCCAGAGATGCATGGTGGCGTACGAACGCCACGGGCTGACTTCGCGGAAGTCCGGGGACGGGAAATGCGACGGCGGCAAGTCCGGCGCCGGCAAGTCCGACGGCGGTGCGGTGCCACTTCCGGCATTTCCGGCAGTTCCGCCGGGCAGCGCCCGGATTCCGTTGCGCACCGCGGCGTCGTTGGCGAGGAAGACATCAGGCGCGCCGATGACCCGCATGGCAACATATCCCACGGTCCACGGCCCCACGCCGGGCAGCGGCAGCAGCTTGGCGGAAAGGCTGGCCAGGTCGTCCCCGTAGCCAAGGTCCAGCTTGTTTTCAGCCAGTGCCATGGCTACCGCCAGCAGCGACTCTATCCTGCGCCTCGGGCCGCGCAGCAGTTCCCCGCCGGCTCCGGCGATCTCCGCCGGCGACGGGAACAGCCGGGAAAGCCCGTCGCCCGCGGCCGCACTGGGGCTGCCGGCCTCGGCCAGTTGCGTGAGGGCCGTGCGCGCGGCGGCCACCGTGATCTGCTGCCCGACCATGGCACGGACCAGCAGTTCCTGCGGATCCAGGGCACCCGGCAGGCGGATGCCCGGCGCCGCCGCTACGGACGCCGAAAGCCGGGGGTCGGCGCCAAGCGCACCATCGATGGCAACGGGATCGGCGTCGAGGTCGAAAAGCCGGCGGACCCTGCTTAACAGGGCTGGCAGGTCCCGGAGGTCCACGGCGCCGATGGTGAGCACCAGCGGCCGCCGGTGCGGCCCGCCGTCGTTCGCCGCCCTGCGAACCAATCCTGTGCCGCCCTCTTCGGTGCCGTTGCCTGCGCCAGTGTATTCCACGCTGAACCGCGCGTCTCCGTGCGGCAGCCTCAGTGTCCGGGCGTAGGACGTTGCGGTTCCGGCCTCGATCCCCGGAATGGCGCGGACGGCGAGGAAACTGAATACGCCGGGGTCGAACGGCTCCCTGTAGGGCAGGGCCAGCGTGAGCGAGGTGCTCGCAGGGGCCGATTGATGGTGCCGGACGGTGCTGCGCAAGGCCGTCGGCGTCATGTCGAACACCTCGGCCACGGTCTCATTGAACTGGCGGACGCTGCTGAACCCGGCAGCGAAGGCGACGTCCGCAAACTTCATCCCCGTGGACACCAGCAGTGTGCGCGCGGTCTGGGCCCTGCTGGCCCGGGCCAGGGACAGGGGACCGGCGCCGAGTTCATGGCTGAGGATGCGGTTCAGCTGACGGGACGAATAGCCCAGCCTCGAGGCGAGCCCCTCGACGCCGTCGCGGTTGATCACGCCGTCGTTGATCAGCCGCATGGCACGGCCGGCAATATCCGACCGGAGGTTCCAGGCCGGAGTGCCAGGCACGGCCTCGGGCAGGCAGCGCTTGCACGCGCGGTAGCCGGCCTCGTGGGCGGCGGCGGAGGTCTCATAGAAGGTGACATTCTCCGCCTTGGGCGTCCTCGCCGGGCATGAGGGCCGGCAGTAAATCCCCGTGGTCCGCACCGCCGTGTAGAACTGCCCGTCGAACCGGGTGTCCCGCGCGTCGATGGCGCGGTAGCGCTGCCAGAAGTCCATGCCTCCATCCTGCCAGCCGCCAGAAGCCTGTGCTAGCGGAAATCGGACATGGCCGTGGGGCGGCTTCGGCGTGCATCAGGCACGGGCAACAGGCGCTTCGGTAAAGTCGGGGGATGACCTCCAGCGGCCCGGTGCGGCAGTTCCTGTCCGGCGATGCCCGGGAAATAGCACCGCTGCTCCTGGGCGCCGTCCTGACCCATGACAGCGGGGAAGGTTCCGTTGCCGTCCGGATCACAGAGCTCGAGGCCTACATGGGTCCCGTTGATTCGCTGCACCCTGACCCCGGTTCCCACACCTACCGCGGCCCAACCCGCAGGAACGCCCCCATGTTCGGTCCGGCCGGCCACCTCTACGTCTACTTCACGTATGGCATGCACTACTGCGCCAACATCGTCTGCGGCCCGGCCGGCCACGCCTCGGCCGTTCTGCTGCGCGCCGGCGAAATCGTCGAGGGCCAGGAACTGGCCCTGACTCGGCGGCCGACGTCGAAAGCCACCAAGGACCTGGCCAGCGGACCCGCCCGGCTGGCCACTGCGCTGGGACTGACCACCGAGGACAGCGGGCGGGACGCCCTGGGCCCTCCGTTTGGCCTGGTTTTGCCGCCGTCGCCCGCCGCCCATGTCAGCTCGGGGCCGCGGGTCGGCGTCGCCGGGCATGGCGGCACGCACGACTATCCATGGCGGTTCTGGCTCACGGGCGACCCCACCGTGTCCCGTTACAAGGCTGCGAAAGCGCGTCCGCCGCGGGCGTAGGCTGGACGGGTGAACCACAGCGAACAAGCCCCTGCCCGCAGGCCCGTCCCCGTGGACGAACTCATCACCAGCCTCTGCGCGACCGTGCCTGACTACCCCAAGCCCGGCATCACCTTCAAGGACCTAACCCCCGTCTTCGCCGACGGCCCAGCGTTCCGGGCAGTCGTTGACGCGCTCGTGGAACCGTTCAAGGGGCAGTTCGACGCCGTGGCAGGAGTCGAGGCGCGGGGCTTCCTGCTCGCCGCCGCGGCAGCCTACGCCACCGGCACCGGTGTGGTGACAGTGCGCAAGGCCGGGAAGCTGCCGCGGGAGGTTTACGCCGAGGATTACGCCCTGGAATACGGCAACGCCACCCTGGAACTCCACACCACCGACCTGGCCCGCGGCAGCCGGGTGCTGATCCTCGACGACGTCCTCGCCACCGGCGGCACCCTCGGGGCAGCCGCCCGCCTGTTTGAACGCTGCGGTGTTCACGTCTCGGGCGTGGGCGTGGTGATGGAACTCGGCGAGCTGCGCGGCCGCTCGGCGCTTGCCGGGCACCGGGTGCGGTCGCTGCTGCGCCTCTGATATCCCGGTCCTTGGGCGTGTGGCGCTCCGGCCCACCCCGCCCTGACCAGCGGGCTTGTCGGTGAGCGGCGGAGTCCCACTGTCAGATAACCTGCTTTAAGCAGCTCAACAGCCGCCACGTAAGCCGAAAAGGTTATAGAATGGACGGTCTGTCTTTTGCGATAGGGGAACGATGCTCGACGCCGATTTGGCCCACGAACGGGACTATGTAGCCGGTCTGTACACCCGGCTTGATGAATTGCGCGAGGAAAAGCGCGCCCAGCTGGCCCAGGTGCGCCGTGCGGGAGCAGTCGGCACCATGCAGAACGTCTCTGAACGCGACGCGTTCGCGGCCCTGTACGAGGACCGCCTCGCCCAGCTCGACGCCGTCGACGACCGCCTGGTGTTCGGCCGGCTGGACCTGGATTCCGGTGAGGCGCAGTACATCGGCCGCATCGGGCTCACCACCGAGGACCTCGTCCGGCTCATGGTCGACTGGCGCGCGCCGGAGGCCGGCCACTTCTACCAGGCCACAGCCTTTGACCGGCAGGGCGTGCGCCGGCGCCGGCACCTGATCCTGCAGGGCCGCGAGGTCAAGGCCATCGAGGACGACGTCCTGGATGCCGACATGCTCTCCGACGCCGACTCGCTGCAGGGGGAGGGAGCTCTCCTTGCCGCGCTGAACTCCAAGCGCACGGGCCGGATGTCGGACATCGTGGGCACCATCCAGTCCGAGCAGGACCGCATTATCCGGTCTTCCATCTCCGGCGCCCTTGTGGTCCAGGGCGGGCCGGGCACCGGCAAGACCGCCGTCGCACTGCACCGCGCCGCCTATCTGCTGTATACCCACCGCGACCGGCTCAAGTCCGCCGGTGTGCTGCTGGTGGGCCCGTCGTCGTCGTTCATGAAATACATCGAACGAGTCCTGCCGTCGCTGGGTGAGACCGGCGTGGTCATGGCGAGCCTCGGCAGGCTCATGCCGGGCATCAATGCCGTGCCGGAGCAGGAGGCGGACGTCGCCGCCATCAAGGGCCGGCTGGACATGGCCGAGGTCATCGCCAATGCCGTGGCCAACCGGCAGCGCATTCCGGCCGAAAACCGGATCCTGGAAGTAGACGGCCGCAAACTGACCCTCACGCCCCGCCAGGTCCGGCGCGCACGCGAACGCGCACGCTCCACCGGCAAGCCGCACAACGAGGCCCGTGTTACGTTCGTCAAGATCCTGCTCCGCGAGCTGACCGAGCAGCTGACCGAGCTGGTCGAAGCCGGGAACATCGGCAACAATGCCGACCGCTCGTACCTCGCCGAGGACGTGCGGTCTGCCCGCGATGTGCGCATCGCGCTCAACCTGTGCTGGATGCCCATGACGCCCGAGAAGCTGGTGGGCGAACTCCTCAGCAAGCCCGCGCTCCTCGAAGCCTGCACCCCCGGGTTCACCGCCAGGGAACGTGAGCTCCTTCTGCGGGCCCCCGATGCGCCGTGGACCGAGGCCGACGTACCGCTGCTCGACGAAGCCGCGGAGCTTCTCGGTGAACTGGATCCCGCGGCCGGCCGCGGACTCGCCCAGCAGGAGCAGGACCGCGCCCGCGCGCTGGCCAACGCCCGGCAGACCCTGGTCAACATGGAGTCGGCAGGCGTTGATGTCCTCATGTCTGCCGAGGAACTTGTTGAACAGAACGAGGAACGCGAGGCCCGCCTGACGGCCGCCGAGCGAGCCACCAGCGACCGCACCTGGGCGTTCGGCCACATCGTCGTCGACGAGGCACAGGAACTGTCGCCCATGCAGTGGCGGCTTCTGGTCCGCCGCTGCCCGCTGAAATCCTTCACGATCGTGGGGGATATCGCCCAGACCAGTTCCGTGGCCGGCGCGAAGTCCTGGCAGGGGGCCCTCGCCCCGATGTTCGGCGACCGCTGGCAGCTGGAGGAGCTTACGGTGAACTACCGCACGCCGTCGCAAATCGCCGAAGCGGCGGCGCGGATGGCCAACGCGGCCGGACTCGTAGTATCGGCCCCGAAGGCCGTCCGGGAAGGCCGCTGGTCGCCGATTATCGACCGCGTGGAGCCGTCGGGCATAGTGAGCCGGCTGGTGGAGGTTCTCCCGGATGAGCTCCAGGCGCTCGACGGCGGCCTGCTCGCCGTGATTGCCGACGGCGACCTGCTGCGGGAAGCCACTGCCGCGCTGCGCGCGGAGTACGGCTCCCGGCTGGGCACGGGTGCCGGCAGCTATGAACAGGACGTGGTGGTCATCAGCCCGCGGGAGGCCAAGGGGCTTGAGTTCGACGGCGTCGTGGTCCTGGAACCGAGCGCCATGCTGAACCACGAGCACGGCAGGGTGGGCGATCTGTACGTCGCCATGACCCGCCCCACCCAGCGGCTGCGGCTGATCGCGGCCGCGGACGTTCCGGCGGGCATTGAGCGTTAAGGTTTCCGGGCAGGCCCGGCCGTCCGTGGCCCGGCCTGCCTGCTGCCCTTCACGGGGGCCGGCGCGGCGCTGATCCTGCTAACTTAGAAGGCGTGTCACAACTAAACGACCTCGAATCCCAGCAGAACGACCCCAGCTTCGCCAACATCTGGCAGGAGCTGAAATGGCGCGGCCTTGTCCACGTATCCACCGACGAGGTGGAACTGGAAAAGCTGCTCGCCGGGGAACCGGTCACTTATTACTGCGGATTCGACCCCACGGCGCCGAGCCTCCACCTGGGAAACCTGGTCCAGCTCCTCCTCATGAGGCGGCTCCAGCTGGCCGGCCACAAGCCCCTGGGCCTCGTGGGCGGCTCCACCGGGCTGATCGGCGATCCGCGTCCGACGGCGGAACGCACCCTGAACACCAAGGACACCGTTTCGGAGTGGGTCGGCTACCTTCAGGCCCAGGTCCGCCGCTTCCTCAGCTTCGACGGCGCCAACGCGGCCCGGATGGTCAACAACCTTGACTGGACCGCACCGCTAAGCGCGATCGACTTCCTTCGCGAGGTCGGCAAGCACTTCCGCGTGGGCACGATGCTCCGCAAGGACGCCGTGGCCTCACGCCTCAACTCCGAGGAAGGCATCAGCTACACGGAGTTCAGCTACCAGATCCTGCAGGGCATGGACTACCTCCAGCTCTACCGCGACTACGGCTGTGTCCTGCAGACCGGCGGATCCGACCAGTGGGGCAACCTCACCAGCGGCACCGAGCTCATCCGCAAGGTGGAGGGCAAGACGGTCCACGCACTGGGCACTCCGCTCATCACCAACGCTGACGGCACCAAATTCGGCAAGAGCGAGGGCAACGCCATCTGGCTGGATTCCGCCATGGTCAGCCCCTACACCTTCTACCAGTTCTGGCTGAATACCGCCGACGCGGATGTGGTGGACCGGCTCAAGGTGTTCACCTTCCTCACCCGGGCCGAGATCGAGGACATTGCCGTGTCGGTCGCCGAGCGTCCCTTCGCCCGCGAGGGCCAGCGGAAGCTCGCCTACGAGGTGACGGCACTGGTCCACGGTGCCGAAGCCACCGAAAAAGTCATTGCCGCTTCCGCAGCTGTTTTCGGCAACGGCGACCTGTCAGTCCTCGACGAGCAGACGCTTGCCGCGGCAACTGCGGAATTGCCCTCCGCTTCCGTGGACGGCACGGGCCTCGGCATCATCGACCTGCTTGTTGCGTCGGGGCTGTCGGAGAGCAAGTCCGCCGCACGCCGTGTGGTCGGCGAGGGCGGCGCCTATGTCAACAACGCCAAAGTCACGGACCCGGATGCGGTGATCCCGGCGTCCCAGCTGCTGCACGGCAAGTACCTGCTGCTCCGCCGGGGCAAGAAGAACCTGGCCACCGTCCAGGTGTCAGGCGCCTAGCACCGGAACAGGCAAAATGCACGCTCCTCCGCAGCCGATTTGCACGGCCGCGGGGGAGCGTGTAATGTCTTCTGAGTCGCCGCCGCTGAGCGGTGACAAACCCCCTCCACTGAGAAGCAATTCTTCAACTCAAAGCATGAATGAAGAAAAGCTTCCGATTGTGCTGGGCGGATTCATTTCGCGAAGTGAATACCGGGTGATTAACCCGGATTTGCAAAGTGAAAATGAATGAAATAAGCTGGAAACATCGCAGCGAAGAAAGCGAAATAAGAATTCCGTTTATGAAACCGGAATTGTTTCGGAAGTATTCGAATGTGTCTGTTGTTTGAGAACTCAATAGTGTGCCAAGTTTGTTGATACCGGTTTTTTATTAAATTGGTTGAATTTGCCGGGCTGCCCACCCCCGTGGTGCGGCCTGGTGTTTTTAGCTGGTTTCAAATTTTGTGCAGCCTTCGTTCCTGTTATTTCCGGGGGTGTTGGTTG